>JAJECF010000053.1 GCA_022822125.1 Alphaproteobacteria bacterium | reverse complement strand
GACCACTTCACGCAGCCCTCCATGATCCGCATCTGGTCGATCTCCTGGAAGACGTCCTTGCCGAACTGGCCGACCGGCGAGCAGCCGCCGACCGCAACCACCGGCGTGCAATCCACCAGCGCATTGCAGAGGCCGGTGACGAGGTTGGTGACGCCCGGCCCGGAGGCCGCCATGCAGGCTGCGGGCTTGGTACGCAGCCGCGCATAGGCATGCGCCATCATCGCGGCGGCCTGCTCGTGGCGCACATCGACCATGCGGATGCCTTCATTGGCGCATTCGGTCTCCGCCAGCAGCATCGGGCCGCCCATCAGGAAAAACAGCTCATCGCAGCCCTGCCTGCGCAGCGCCTTGGCGAGAATCGCCGAGCCCGTCAATTCGCTCATCGGGTTTCCCTCTCTTCCGTCTTCGGTTGGTTCGGTGGACTGCTTCGGAGCATAGGCGGGCCGGCCGCCGGGCGTAACCGCCTATGCAAGCTCGAAGCCCTCATAGCCGTTCGCCGCCGAGGCCTCGCACCTTTCCCGGTAGAGCGGCGCGCCGGCGCCGTAGAGCAGGAAGATGCGCCGGTTCTTGTCCGGCCGGTTGGGATTGACGCCCATGAACCAGCTATCGACCCTGGAATAGAGCATGCGCGAGGCGCTTTCGTGGACATGTTCGGTCCACTCCGTCTCCGCCGCCTCGTTCGCCTCCATCCGCCTCACGCCGCGCTCGCGCATATGGCGGATGCAGTCCGCCACCCACTCGACATTCTGCTCGCTGCAGCGCGGGATGTTGCAGAAGGAGGAGGCATTGTGCGGGCCGACCAGGGTGAACATGTTGGGAAAGCCGGATATCTGGATGCCGAGGAAGGTCTTCGGTCCGTCCGTCCATTTTTCCTTCAGGCTCTGCCCGTTGCAGCCCCGGATGTCGATGAGGTCGAAGCCCCCGGTCACAGCGTCGAACCCCGTCGCATACACCAGGATGTCGAGCTTGTGCTCCTCGCCGCCGGTCACGATGCCGTCTGGCGTGATGCGCTCGATGGGCGCCTCGTTCAGATCGACGAGGGTGACATTGTCCCGGTTGTAGGCCTCGTAATAGCCGGTCTCCAGCGGCACGCGGCGGGTGCCGAAACCGTGGTCCCTGGGCACCAGCTTCTCGGCCGTGTCCGGGTCGTGGACACGCTCGCGGATCTTGCGGGCGACGAACTCCGACACCGTGCGGTTGGCGGCCTCGTCCACGAAGGTGTCACGGAAATTGCCCATCCAGATGCCGAATCCGGGCTCCCCGTAGAGTTTCTCGTAAAAGGCCTCGCGTTCCTCCGGCGACACCTCCATCGCCTTGCGCCGGTCGGCATCGTGGATGAAGGCGCCGTGCGAGGCCCGGCAGCGGGCGAAGATATCCCCGTAGCCGGCCTTGATCCGCGCCTGCTCGGCGGCGTCGATGGGAGCGTTGTGCAGCGGCGCGCACCAGTTCGGGCTGCGCTGGAAGACGGTCAGATGCCCCGCCATCCTGGCGACCACCGGGATCAGCTGCACGGCGGTCGCGCCCGTGCCGATAACGCCGACCCGCTTGCCCGCAAGGTCCAGCGGCTCGCGCGGCCAGTCAGAAGTATGGAAGGAGCGGCCGCGAAATTCCGCCATGCCCTCGATCTTGGGCAGTTGCGGCACGGAGAGCGGGCCTATCGCGGTGATGAGCCAGCGGGCGCGCGCGCGGTGCCCGTCCTCCGCCTCGACCTTCCAGCAGAGCCCGTCTTCGTCCCAGGCCGCCCGAACGATACGGGTGTGGAAGCGGATATCGCGGCGCAGGTCGAACTTGTCGGCGACGAAATTCACGTAGCGCAGCGTTTCGGGCTGGGGCGCGAAATGTTCGCTCCACTCCCATTCCTCGAGCAACTCGTCGGAGAAGGAGAAACCATAGCTGTAGCTCTCCGAGTCGAAGCGCGCGCCCGGATAGCGGTTCCAGTACCAGGTGCCGCCGACATCGCCGCCGGCCTCATACACCTGCACCCGCAAGCCGAGTTCGCGCAGCCGGTAAAGCTGGTAGAGGCCGGAAATCCCCGCGCCGATAACGATGGCGTCGTGGTCTTCGCAACGCAACGCCCTGCTCATGCCGCAAAGCTCCCGCCGAGCTCGTCCTCGATGAAGATGCGCACGATCTCCTCGAAGTCCGCATCAGTCTCGAAGCCGAGCGCCTGCCCTCGGGCCGGGTCGAACTGCGTGGCCCAGCCGTTCACGATCTCCTGGATGAAGGGGTCGGGCTCGAAACGCACGCGCGCCGCCACCCGCTCGCCGGCGACAGCAGCCAGCGCCGCCAGCATCTCGCGCACGGTGACGGTGAGGCCCGGAAGCGCCAGCATCCTGGCCGGCCCCCAGGCTTCCGGCGGCATGGCGGCCGCTTTCAGCACCGAGTCCACCACCTTGCGGGGCGAGAGCACATACATCGCCTGGTCCGGCTCCACCGGGCAAACGGCCTCCTCGCCCTGGAGCGGCTCGCGGATGATGGAGCTCGCCCAGGTGGAGGCCGCCTTGTTGGGCTTGCCGGGCCGCACCACGACCGTCGGGAAGCGCAATGCCCGTCCGTCCACATAGCCCTTGCGCGTATAGTCCTGCACCAGCAGTTCGCCGATGGCTTTCTGCGTGCCGTAAGAGGTCTGCGGGTTCAGAATCAGTTCGTCGGGGATCGTCTCCGGCATCGCGCCGCCATAGACCGCGACCGAGCTTGCGAACACGAGCCGCGCCGGTTCGGGCAGGTCCCGGGCGGCGGCCAGCACATTCATCGTGCCCTGGAGGTTGACCGTCATGCCGAGGTCGAAATCCTCCTCCGCCCCGGCGCTCACCACCGCCGCCATATGGAACACCGCGCCCGTGTCCGGGGCGATGACAGCCGAGACCTGCGCCGGGTCGCCGATATCGCCGATGACGGCCTCGACGCGCGGGTCGTGCAGCAGGCGCGGGTCGGGCGCGGCGCGGTCGAACAACACGATCCGCTCGACCGGCTGCTCCCGGCCGGCGGAGTCCGGCAGCGTATTCACCTCAAACAGCCGGAGCGCGAGCCGCCGGCCGATAAAGCCGGCGCCGCCGGTTATCACGACGCGCATGAGCCTTGTATCCTCCTTGCAGGCGGCCGGGTTCCGCGGATGGAGCACCGCGCCCGACGCTTGGGGAACGGCGTGAAAATAGCCGGCGGCAACAGGGCTGTCACGGCGCGCGCTGCGGCTCCCGCGAGAGGCCGCCGGCCTCGAGCGCTTTCAGATAAGCGTCCCAGAGTTCGACCCGGCGTTCACCGAGTTCGCGCAGATAGGTCCAGCTGTAGATGCCGGTGTCGTGCAGATCATCGAAAACCAGCCGGACGGCATAATTGCCCTCGGGCAGGATTTCGATGATGCCGACATGCGCGCGCCCGGAAACCAGCGTCTTGCGGCCCGGCCCATGGCCCTGCACTTCGGCCGACGGGCTCTCGACGCGCAGGAACTCCGCCGGCAGGTCGAACGCCGCGCCGTCGTCGAAGGCGACATGCAGCACGCGCCCGGCCCGGGAATAGCGCAGCTCCGTCGGGCGGCTCACCGCTTGTCCTCGTCGAGTTCGCGCGCCTCCTCGATCAGCATGATCGGGATACCGTCCCGAATCGGATAGGCCAGCCCCGCGGAGCGGCTGACCAGTTCGCCGGCCTCGCGGTCGTAGTCCAGCGGCCCCTTGGTCACCGGACAGACCAGCAATTGCAGCAGCAGCGGATCGACCTCTCCCGAACCCGTCATCGCCCGCCTCAATTCATCCGCGCGGGGTCGTCGTCGTTTGCCGCCTGGAAGCCCGACATCGCAAACAGCGTCTCCAGCATCCGGGCGCGCTCGCCGGTGTCGCCGCATTCGAGCAGCGCCTGCTTCTCGTTGGGCGCGAAGGGGCAGCCCATGGAGAGCGCGTTGACCAGCATTTCGTCGTCGGCCTTGCCTACGGCGTCCCAGTCGGCGCTGAGCCCCCGCCGCGCGAGGAAACCGCGGAGCGCCTCCAGCAGGCCGTCGCGGTCCACCGGGCCGCTGCGGCGCGCGTCGAGATCGTTTCCGAACCCGTCGAAATCCGCATGGACGGTGCGGTAGCCGTCCGGATGGCGCGCCAGCTCCCGGTCTATGCGAAAGCGGGCAATGCCCTGCAGCGCGATCATGTAGCGCCCGTCGTCGAGCTTTTCCGAGTTCTGGATCTTGCCGGCGCAACCGATCTCGTAGATCGGCGGATTCGCCGGATCTGTTCCTTCCGCACAGGGCTGCACCATGCCGACGATCCCCTCATCGTCCAGCGCATCGCGAATCATCGCCCGGTAGCGCGGTTCGAAGATATGCAGCGGCAGCATGGCGCGTGGCAGCAGCAGCACGCCGGGCAGCGGGAAAACCGGGATGACCTCCGGCAGGGATCGCCTGAGGGCCACGGCCGCCCGCTCCCTAGCTGAACATCAGGGTCGAGAGGCGGCGGCGGATATCGACCGTGAGTTCGTGCATCGGCCCCCACGCCTCGAAGAATTTGACGAGCTGGCTGCGGGCCGCGCCGTCGTTCCATTCCCGGTCGCGGCGGTAGAGTTCCAGCAACTCCTCCGCCGCTTCCTTGTGACGTCCGCCGCCGAACAGCGCCATCGCCAGGTCGAAACGCGCCTGGTGGTCGTCCGGGTCGGCGTCCACCGCACCGCGCAGATCCGCCGTATCGCCCGCATCCGCGCTCTGCTCGGCGAGCTCCACCGCACTCACGGCCGCCGCCACCGCCGGGTCCTGACCGGCGCCGTCGGGCAGCCGGTCCAGC
The DNA here is from genome assembly GCA_022822125.1 of Alphaproteobacteria bacterium. The sequence continues at coordinate 25,117 of JAJECF010000053.1, read as the reverse complement.
ATGGCGCGGGCCTCGGCGACCTCGTCCACAGCGAGAAACACCTGGGCAAGGCCGGCAATGGCGGCGGTGTTTTCCGGCTCCTGCCTCAGCACTTCGTTGAGGATCGCGCCCGCGGTCTGCGCGTCGCCGCCCTCCAGCGCCGTCCGCGCCTGCTCGACCGCGGCCTCGACGGCCGATTCGACCGGCCCGCCCACCAGCCGCTCGACAAATGCCTTGACCTGGCTCTCCGGCAACGCGCCCATGAAGGCATCGACCGGGCGCCCCTGGTCGAAGGCATAGACGGCCGGGATCGACTGGATACGCATCTGCTGCGCAACCACGGGGCTCTTGTCGATATCCACCTTGACGAGGCTGACCTTGCCGCCGGCATTGGACACGACCTTTTCCAGCACCGGTCCCAATTGCTTGCAGGGGCCGCACCAGGGCGCCCAGAAATCGACGATCACCGGCGCCGTCATCGAGGCTTCGATGACATCGGCCATGAAGGTCTGGTCGGTGGCGTCCTTCACGACGCCGGGCGCGCTTGCCGCAATCTCCATCTTTCTACCCCGGTTCCGGGACGGCTGGCGCAACATGGCGGCAGAGCCGCTTGCCGGCAACCCCCAGCTGCATCGAACCAATCAACCCGCCGCCCGCCGTTTCAGCCGCACCTTCAGCCCGGCCGGCAGCATGGTGAAGGCTAGATGTTCGCGGACCTTGTCGGCGGGCATGGCCGGCTCCAGGTCGAAATTGCGGCAGAGCATGGCGAGCGCCGCGCGGATTTCCAGCAGCGCCAGCGCACGGCCGGGGCAGAGGCGCGGGCCGCCGCCGAAGGGCAGAAAGACACGCCGGTCATGGGGGCTGGGGCGCGACTCAGGAAGCCAGCGCTCCGGGTCGAAGCGGTCGCCGCCGGCGAAATGCTCCTCGCGTGTCGCCGCATGGCGGAGCAGCATGAAGATCGGCGTGCCCCTCGGGATCGCGCAGCCCAGCATCTCGGTGTCCGCTACCGGCTCTGTCACATGCATCGGGGCCACGGGCCTGATCCGCATCACCTCGTTGCAGAAGGCGTCGAGGAAGGGCAGCCGGTTCGCCTGTTCCGGATCCTCCAGCGCCGGGGCCGGAGCGAGCAGCGCATCCGCCTCGCCGCGGGCGCGCTCGAACATCGTCGGATAAAGCGTGAAATAGTGCATCGCCCAGGCGATGCTGTTCGCGGTCGTGTCCTCGCCGGCAAGCAGCAGGGTGCCGGCATTGGCGAAGATCTCCGCATCCGAAAAGCCCGAGCCCTCGTCCTCCACCGCCGCCAGTATGGCCTCCAGGAAGTCGGCCGGTTCCCGGCCCGGGTCCGCAGCCATGCGCCGCCTGGCCGCCTGCACCATTTCGCCCACCTCCCGCTCGATGGCTTCGAGCGCCCGGTCGAGCGCCCGGTCGGACGGCAGGCGGAAAAGGCGCCACCAGGCGAAGGGCGCATTGGTGCGCCGGTGCAGCACGGGGAAGACCTTGTCGAGATGGCGCTGGATCACCGGGCCCGGCGTCTCCAGCGTGTTGGCGTCGACGCCGAAAGCAAGCTGCATGGTGACATCGACGGTGAAGCGCATGAGGTCGCGGCACAGGTCCACCGGCTCGCCCCGATCCGCCGCCCCCTCCCAGCGCCGCTGCAGGCGCGCAACCGTTACGGCCAGCTTCGGGAAGAAGTCCGCGAGTTTCTGACGGTTGAGCGCGGCAGTGACGATCCGGCGCTGGCGGCGCCAGTCTTCGCCCTCGGCGGCGAAAACGCCCTTGAGCCGCATTTCATCCGCCACCGATTCGAGCCGCCTTGTGCGCCGGAAGCCCTGCGGACGCTGCACGAGTATGCGCTGGATAGCCGCGCCATCCGAGACCACGACGATCGGGTGCGGGCCCATGCGGATCCGGAAGAGCGGGCCGTAGCGGTCGGCCCATTCCTCAAGCCTGAGATGCAGCCGGTCGAAGCGCACCCGGTGCAACACACCGATCAGGGGCAGCCCCTTCGGGCCGGGAAGGTCGCGAATCTCGATCGGGGCGCCGTGTGTCTGCATCGCGGCGCCATTCTACACCGTGCCGCCCTGCGGACAGGCTACGCCAGATTATTTGAAAATGTTATCAGATGCCGAAGAAATCGGTATTGGCCTTATGATCGATCACCTTGCAAGACTGCGGCTGTCCGCTTCGGAGACCATCCGCGCCGGGCGCAGACCCCGAAAGGACGGGGGTGGCATGCGGCGAATGACGGAAGGCAGCGATGCGGGACGCAAAAGGAGTGTCGAAGAGGGGCGCAAATAGCGCCCCGGCCCGAACAAAGGCCTATTCCTCGACAGTCCCTGCCGGTTTACGGTTTCCTCCACCGCAACCGGCAGCGCAGCCGGCGGGCCCCCACCCGCCGGCTGCTTCCCTTTTGCGGCCGCCGCAGCGAAACGGTTACGCTTTGCGCCCTATACGACCCCGCGCTCGGCCAGTGCGGCCACGGCGTCCGCGTCCAGGCCGAGAAGCCGTTCGAAAACCTCCCGGTTGTGGTGGCCGAGCTTTGCGCCGCCTTCCAGCTTCGGCAGTTCGCCGCCCGAGAACCTGACCGGGAATCCTGAGACGATCCCGCCTTCCACCGGCTCTTCAGAGCCCTGCCGGTACATCGGCCTGAGCGTGCCGCGCTCACGGAAATGCCCGTCCTCAATCGCTTCCGAAATCCTGCGGACCCGCGCCGCCGGCACGCCGGCCCCCTGGAGCAGCGCGATGCCCTCCTCGCAATTATACGCGCCGAGGCGGGCCTGGATTTCCGCCCTGAGCGCGGCGACATTCGCCTGCCGCGCCTCCGGGGTGGCGAACCGCGCCTCGTCCAGCAGCCCGGAGGCGCCGAGCGCGCCGAGCAGGGCGTCCAGCCGCAGCGACAGACCCACCGTGACGATGACATCGCCATCGGCGAGGCGGTAGAGGCCGGTCGGGTCGTTCCGGCTGTCATTGCCGGCGCGGACCGGCTGCCCCTCCTTCAGCACATATTCCATGGGCTCCATGAACATGAGCGTGGCGAGCGTGTCGATCATGGAGGCGTCGAGATACTGGCCTTCGCCGGTCTTCTCCTTCAGCCGGAGCGCGCCCAGGATCGAATAGGCGGCGTATAGCGGCGTCACCAGGTCGCCGACGAAGACGCCGATCCGCGTCGGAGGGCCGTCGGCCGCCCCGTTCATGTCCATGATGCCGGACATGGCCTGGATCTGGTGGTCGTGCGCGGGCAGGTCCTTGTAGGGGCCGGTCTGGCCGTAGCCGGCGATGGAGCAATAGACGATGCCCGGATTGACGGCGGCGACCTCTTCGTAACCGAGGCCCATCCGCTTCATGGAGCCGGGCGAGAGGTTCTCGATCACCACATCGGATTGCCTTGCCATCTCCAGGAACATCCGGCGCCCCTCCGGGTCCTTCAGGTTGAGCGTGACGCTCTTGACGCCTTCGGACCGTTTCAGGAACCGGACCGAGAGGTCGTCCTCCGTCTGCCGTTCGACGCCGAGTCCCTTCGGCCCGTGAAAGGGGCCGGCGCTGCGGATGGGGTCACCCGCGCCCGGCCTCTCCACCTTGATGACCTCTGCACCGAAGCGGGCGAGCGTCATGCTGAGAAAGGGGCCGGCGAGGAAAACGGTGACCGAGAGCACGCGAATGTCTTCGAGGGGCTTCATTCGGAAAAGTCCGGTAACGGAAAGTCGGCGCCCGGATGTATCCGGCGCGCCGGCGGATGGCAGTTACGCAGGTTGCGCGACCCGCGCCGGATCGCCGGTGTCGAGCGTGGTGACGCGGCGCATCTCCCGGCGATGGACCGTGTCGTCGAACGGTCGCGCGCGGTGCATGGTGGCGCGGTTGTCCCAGATGACGAAATCGCCGTCCCGCCAGGAATGGCGATAGACGAATTCGGGCCGGGTCGCATGCTCCGTCAGCTCGCGCAGGATCAGCCGGCCTTCCGGCACCGGCCGGTCGACTATCCGCGAGGCGTGCGAGGCGAGATAGAGCGCGCGCCGCCCGGTGCGCGGATTGGTCAGCACCAGCGGATGGACCGCGCCCTTGAGCCGGTCGCGCTCCTCCTCGGAGAACTCGAAGCCGAGCGTCATGCGCGAGTGGGCGATGGAGTGATGCACGCGGAGGCCGTCCAGCCTCGCCTTCGTCTCCTCCGGCAGCGCGTCGTAGGCGGCGCGCATGTCCGCGAACTCGGTGTCGGCCGGCACCGGCGGCACCACGAGGGCGGCGAGCATGGAGTAGCGCCCGCGCGGGTCCTGGAAGGAGGCGTCGGTGTGCCAGAGGCGGTTTCCGAGCGCGTAAAGGCGCCGGCGGCTGTCCGCTGCCGCGACCCGGCCGGCCGCATCGACATTCGAGACATCGGAGAGCGCCTCGTCGCCGAAGCGGTTCTTCTGCAGCACGCTGAAGCCGGTCTTGCGGTGGAGTTCGCCGTCGAGCCGGGCGGCGAAACCGAGCTGCTCCTCGCCCGAGAACGCCTGGTCCCGGAAGACGAGCACGGCATGTTCGTCCATGGCCGCCCGGATGCCTTCGAGGGTCTCCTCGTCATGCGCGCGGCGGAGATCGACCGGGCCCGCCTCGGCGGCGAAACAGGGGTGGAGCTTGCGGAATTGGAGCGTCATGGCCGGCTCCCGCGGTGCGAAGGCGGTTGCGGGCCCGTTTCTATCGGGAGCGCGGGGTCCGGGGCCCAGTCTCCCATCGAGCCGTCATAGAGGGTGAGGTCGTCATGGCCGAGCTGGTGGAGGAGGAACAGGCCGACGGTCGCCGAGATGCCGCCGCCGCAATAAGCGATGACATGGCGGTCCCGGCCGATCCCGGCCTCCTCGTGCAGCCGCCGCGCCTCGTCCAGCGCCACGAAGGCCCCGTTCGACGGATCGAGCAGGCTGGCGGCCGGCACATTGACGCTGCCGGGAATACGCCCGGGCCTGCCGTAGCGGCTCGGCCCCTCGCCCAGATGGAAGGCGGGCGCCAGCGCATTCACCATGGCGGCGCCGCCGTCTTCGAGCCGGGAGAGCACATGGTCCCTGTCCACGAAGCGGCCGGGCGCGAGCGACGCGGTGAAGCGCGCCGGCGGGTATTGCGCCGGCGCGGAGGAGACGGGGCGGCCCTCCGCCTTCCATTTCTCCCAGCCCCCGTCGAGCACGGCAGCTCCCTCGAACCCGAAAGCGCGCAGCATCCACCACACGCGGGTCGCCCACATGATGCTGCCGGCCGAGTAGAGCACGACGCGGGACGTGTCGCCGATGCCGAGCGCGCCCATGGCCTCCGCGAACCGTCCGGCCGACGGGGCCATGAATTTGAGCCGCGTCTCCGGGTCGGAAATGTCGCCCTGGATGTCCAGGAAGACGGCGCCGGGAATATGCGCCTCGTCATATTCGGCCCGGCCGGGCACGACCCGGTAGGGCGCGTCGTCGCCGGGCTCCGCCGGCTTCAGCCAGGTGGTGCAGTCCACGATGCGCAGCCCCGGCGCGCCGAGGCTCTGCTCGAGCGCAGCCGTCTCGATAAGCGCCCCGGGCTCTCGCCATTGCTGGAGATCGGTACGTCCTTCAGTCATCGGCGGGGTCCTCGCATTCCGGTTGAAGTCCCGTCAGCTTGTGGCAGGAGCGCCTGCCGCAGACGTTCAATAGCATGAACCGCTGCTTCGAATCCCCGGTGGATCGCGAGTGCGCCCGCAATGCTACGGCCGGCTGATGCCAGCGGTCGTTGACCGGAACCGATGGCGAAGCCGCCCCCGTCGCCGCCCCGAACCGCAGTCCGGGACGGCGAGGCATTGCTCTGTTATTATGATATAATTCCTGAAAAAGATCTTGGTTCAGGGAAATCCGTGACAAGATAGGATAAGGAAGCGGCATCCGCGGGGCCGCCTCCTCCTTTCGCGCCGAAGCGCTCATCCGCCCGCGAATGGCGCGGCAAAGGGGCTGCGGCAGGCAGCCGGCGGCGGAAACAGAATGGACTTGTATGGGGAACGTATGACGAAGACAGGACCGATACCCGGAGCTTCCGTCCGGCGGCATCTCCATGCCGGAACGGGACGTGGCATATGCGCTCCGGGCATGCAGATCATGACATCGCATGACACAACATGACATTTCGAGCGCCAGGCTAACTGGTGTGGGGGTAGCGGGTGAAAGTCCTGCGGAACGAAGGAGTAGCCGACCGCGTTTCACCGCGAGCCGTGCGTTATCGGTCGTGAGGCCGGTGACGAAGCGTCGGTAGCGGCGCATGCGGGCGGGGTTATTGAGCGCCGAAAACTTGTCATCCGGAGCGCCGAGACGGTGGAATGCGTCGAAGGCGACATCACCCGCGCCATCACATGGCGAGGAGCGGGTGAGCTCCGCGGCGTCTGAGAGCCCGGGCACGTATGCAAGCCCCCCGCCGGGACCTGGGAGGTCTTCACTTTGCCCTGTCAGTCGTGACGGGGCCGCGAGGGGAAGGAAGGTATCCGAAGCCTGAGATGAACGGAGTGAAGAAGTCGGACGGGGCCATAATACCGCAGAAGCGGCCGAACAAGGGGGCGGTCGCCTCTGCGGAGCCTGTGGAGGGAAGGGCCCCGACCAAGGGGAATCCGCGACGCGACCGCACGCGCCGGACACAGGGCCGGGTAACCGGCGTCCCTGCCGCGACATGACGCATCGCAGGCACGGAGCGTCAGCCGTCCAGACCGTCCAGGAAGGCCAGCACCTCCTCCGCGAACAGCGCCGGCTCCTCCATGGCGGCGAAATGGCCGCCGCGCGGCATGTCGGTCCAGCGCGCGACTGGCGCGATCCGCTCCAGCCAGCGCCGGGGCGCCATCGGGTAGGTGTCGTTCGGGAAATGCGCCATGCCCGTCGGCACGGTAATCCGCTCGCCCGCCGGCAGCATGTAGTGCTTGCGGTCCAGCACCGTCGCATACATCCAGGCGGAGCTCGCAAGCGTGTTGGTGAACCAGTAAAGGGCGATATTGCCGAGCACGAGGTCGCGGTCGAGGCGCGAGGCGGCGTCCGGCCAGGCGTGGAATTTCTCCAGGATCCAGGCGGCGAGCCCGGCGGGCGAGTCCGAAAGGCCGACCGCAAGGCTCTGCGGCTTGGTCGCCTGTATGCGCAGATAGCCGCCTTCGAGATCGACGGTCCGCCGCATGGCCCCGATCCAGGCCTTCTCCGCTTCGTCGAGCGGCTCTTCGAGATGCGCGAGGTCCGGGCGCATGATGAGCATGTTGAGGTGAATGGCGCGCACCGCGTCGGCATGGTCATAGCCGAGCCAGCAGGTCACCAGCGAGCCCCAGTCGCCGCCCTGGGCCACGAAACGCCCGTAGCCGAGCGCCGCCATCAGCCGACGCCACAGCCCCGCCACCTCGCGCGCATAAACCGGGCGGCTTACCGGCGAAGAGAAACCGTAGCCCGGCAGATGCGGCGCCACGACATGCGCCCGCGCCGAGAGCGCCGGCAGCGCGTCCAGGAACTCCAGCACCGAGCCCGGCCAACCATGCGTCAGAACCAGCGCCGGCGCGTCCGGGTCGGGATGGCGCGCATGGATGAAATGCACCGGGATGCCGTCGATCTCGGTGCGGAATTGCGGCCAGGCGTTGAGCCGCGCCTCGACCGCGCGCCAGTCGAAACCGTCCTGCCAGTAGGCGAGCGCGTCGGCCAGCGCGTCGCGCTCGATGCCGAACTCCCGGCCGCCGCCTTCCGGCCAGACGGGCTGGCGCGTTGCGGCGAGGCGGCGCTTCAGGTCATCGATCGCCGCCTCATCGACTGCCGCCCGGAACGGCTCGATCCTCATCGGGCGGCAAGCGGCCCGCGCAGCAATTGTCCGCCGAGGCGCCCGGTCGGCTCGTTGTCCACCAGGGTCGGCACGCCGTTGACCACCGTGGCCTTCATGCCCACGGCATACTGCTTCAGCCGCTTGGCGCCAGCCGGCAGGTCATGCACCACTTCCGGCATGGCCGGCGCAACGCGGTCGGGGTCGAACACCACGATGTCGGCCTTCAGGCCCTCGCGCAGCAGGCCGCGGTCGTGGAAGCCCCAGCGGGTGGCCGTGTCGTAGGTGATCTTGCGCACGCCCTCTTCCAACGTGAACGCCTCGCGCTCGCGCACCCAGTGGCTCAGCAGGTGCGTCTGGAGCGAGCAATCGACAATCTGCGAGACATGGGCGCCGGAGTCCGAGAAGGTGGTGCAGGCATAGGGATGGCGCATCAGCTCCAGCGCATCGTCCAGGTTCTCGTTGGCGATCGGCTGGCGGAAGAACGCCTTGAGGTCGTGCTCGACCGCGATATCGACCATCGCTTCCGCCGGGTGGACGCCGCGCTCGGCCGCGATCTCGGCCAGCGAGCGGTGCGGCAGCCGGATGCGGTCCATCCAGAAGAAGATGTCCCATTCCGGCGGGCGCGCCTCGGCGCCGACCACCGCCTTGCCCTCATGCTCCCGGCTCGCCACCTCGATCAGGCGCGCGCGCGTTTCGGGATCGGCGAACGCCCTCCTCTGCTCTTCGAGCGGCAGCGCGCGGACGTCGCGCCAGACCTCGCGCTTGTCGAACGGCGTGCTGGTCTCGAAGGACAGCACGGTGTTGATCTCGCGCGCATGGACCTGGGTGAACACGTTGGCGCCGTTGCGGTTGCCCTCGGAGATCAGGTCGTAGAAGGCGCGCCACTGGCCGGGCCTCTCCTTGCGGCTGAGGGAGCCGAAGGTGACGGGCCGGCCTGTCTCGGCCGAGAGGTCGATGAGGCTCTGGTAGAAGGCCATCATCTCGTTGTCGCCGCCACGCTCCATGGCAAGCTGGAAGATGCCGGCGCCCTCATCACCCATGGCGCGCACGAGATGCTGCACCTCGGAGAAGGCCGCCACGCGGCTTGCCACCGGGCGGTCGTCGGAGGTGATGTGGCTCGGGCTGCGGGAGGTCGAGAAGCCGAGCGCGCCCGCGCGCACCGCCTCGCGGACATGCGCCTCCATCGCCTTCAGGTCGTCTTCGCCCGCCTCTTCCTCGAAGGCGCGCTCGCCCATCACATAGGTGCGCAGCGCCGCATGGCCGATATAGCCCGCATAGTTGATGCCCTTGGGGGCGGCGTCCACGGCGGCCATGAATTCCGGGAAGGTCTCCCAGCTCCAGTCGATGCCGGTCAGCATGGCGTTGCGGTCGATGTCCTCCGCGCGCTCCAGATTGCGGAACACGAGGTCGGCCTCGGCCTCGCGGCAGGGGGCGAGCGTGAAGCCGCAATTGCCCATCACCGCCGTGGTGACACCATGATAGCAGGAGCAGGAGCCGAGCTCGTCCCAGAAGAGCTGCGCGTCCATGTGGGTGTGGCCGTCCACGAAGCCGGGCGCCACGACATGGCCCTCGGCGTCCACGGTCTCGTCCGCCGGAGCGGAGATGCGCCCGATGCGCGCGATCCGCCCGTCCTTTACGCCCACATCGGCGCGGTAGCGCGCGAGCCCCGAGCCGTCCACGACGGTGCCGTTCCTGATGACGAGATCATAGCCCATGGGTCCGCTCCTCCTGCCGTCCATGCCTTTGCCTGTCCGAGCTTAGCCCGGATGCCTCACCGATGTCATGGCCTGCGCGGCGCTGCCGGACCGGCAGGACGAGAAAGACGCGCAGCGCATCATGCGTTGACAAGTCAAGGCTCTTGTATATATGATTATTACTACATTCTATCTGCTCGACAAGCGCGGCGCGCACCATGCCTGACTTCGAGAGAGTCGAACTCGCGTCCATGCCACGCTTCGAATGGGACGAAAACAAGCGCGATGCGACAATCAGGAAACATCACATCGATTTCCGCGACGCCATCGAGATATTCGATGCGCCATTCCTGCGGGCCGTATCGTCCCGCGAGGGTGAGGCGCGCTGGATCGCTGTTGGTATCGTCAACGGAGTGGCGTTCGCCGTCATCTACACCGCCCGGGGCGATGCCTATCGGATCATCACTGCAAGAAGGGCCCGGAAGAATGAACAAAGAGCGTATTACCAGAGTCTCGCTTGAGGAGGCGCGGCTCCTTCAGAAGGACAGCAGGACGGACTGGGAACGCCTTCGCCGCGAACAGGCGGAAGGCCTGGAGTCGGACATCGACCCTGAAGAAGGCGATCCCTCCGCCATCGACTGGTCGAAGGCCAAACTGGTCGTTCCGCCGCGAAAGACGCTCGTGTCAATTCGCGTGGATAACGACGTGCTGGCCTTCTTCAGATCGCAGGGGCGTGGATACCAGACCAGAATGAACGCGGTGCTCCGCAGCTATATGGACGCGCAGCAGGCTGGCGCAGCTTGAGCGAAGTCGGCGCGTGTGTCACCACAGCCAGGTCGTGGCATTCGGATAGGGCTCCGACCGGGACAGGCGCTGGAGGCCCTTGACGCAGCGGGCGATCCACCAGACGAGCGTGGCCAGCAGCATCAGCCAGCCGACCAGGAACACCGTCGAGACGGCGCCGACGGCCGCATAGAGCAAGCCGATCCAGAAAGTCCTGATCTGGAACCGGTAGTGCTCGTTCGTCCAGCCGTCGTTCCGGCTCACATAGGCGATGATGACGCCGATCAGCGCCAGCAGCCCGATAACGACGGCGCCGAGATAGAGGAAATAGACGATCCTGGCGCTGCCGCCTTCCCTTGCGCCGCCGCCTGCGGGCAGCAGGTCGCCTCCCGGCATCAGTCGTCTCCGGCCGCCGCCGTCTCCCTTTCCATCGGGTCGCTGGCGGGCACGGTGATGTCCGCGGCGGCGTGGTGGGTGGAGCGCGCGTCCGGGTCCTGGTCGGTCTGCACGATATTGCGCCCGAAGGCGCCGACCGACGGGATGTCGGCCCCGGCGACCGGCTCCATGCGCGGCTTGCGCGCGAGCGCCGCCTCGATATAGGGCGCAAGCTCCTCGGCCTTCCGGGCCTCGCGCTCGTCCTCGCCCGCCTTGAAATGCGGCATGACCTCGGCCGAGAACAACTCCATCGCCTCGCAGATATGGCGGTGCTCGTTCTTGCCGCCCTGCTGGATGAAGATCACCTGGTCCACGCCCGCGTCCGCGAACTCCTGCAGATGCTCGCGCACCTCCTCCGGCGTGCCGATGCCGCTGCCCTTGCCGACATCGTCCATATGCTCGCGCGCTTCCTCGAAACGCTCCCAGACCCCGGTCACGCCCGGTTTGTGCTCGCCGAAGACATAGTAATGGCCGAGCGAATAGCCGAAATAGCGGAAGCCGTCCGCGCCCCGCCGCTTGGCCTCTTCCGCGTCGTGATGGACCGAGAAGCCGGTACACATGGCGATGTTCGCATTGACCGCATGGCCGATGGGGACGCATTCCTCGGACTTGATGATGGCGTAATATTCCTCCACCCACTGGCGCGCCACATCGGGATTGACGAAGGCGAAGGTGAGCGCGCCGATGCCGGCCCGCGCCGCGGCGTGGATCGTCTCCATGCGCGAGCAGGCCACCCAGAGCGGCGGATGCGGTTGCTGGTAGGGCTTCGGCAGCACATTGCGGCAGGGCATGGAGAAGAACTGCCCCTCGAAGCCCGGATAGGGCTCCATGGTCATCATATTGGCGGACTGCTCGGTCGCCTCGAACCACATCGCCTTCTTGTCGTCCATCGGCACGCCGAAGCCTTCCATCTCCATGCGCGAGGCGCTTTCGCCCGTGCCCCAGTCCACCCGGCCGTCGCTGATGAGGTCGAGCGTGGCGATGCGCTCGGCGACGCGTGCGGGATGGTTGTAGGGTGGTGGAGACAGCACCACCGCGTGGCCGAGGCGGATCCGCTTGGTGTTGCGCGCGCAGGCCGCCAGGAACACTTCCGGCGCGGAGGAGTGCGAATACTCCTCCAGGAAGTGGTGCTCGTTCTCCCACACATAGTCGAAGCCCAGCCGGTCGGCGAGCTCCACCTGCTCCAGGGCCTCGTGCAGCAGGTCGTAGTCCGACTTCTCTTTCCAGCTTCGCGGGAGCTGGTGTTCGTAAAGCAGTCCGAATTTCATGCGGGTCGTTCCTTCCGGGCGGGCTTGCGCGCCCCAGCATAGCGCCTCGGTCGTGGCAATGGCGAGACATCCGCGCTAGGCTGGCCCGCGAGTCGAAAGAAGCAGGAGTCCGACGCCATGGCCGCGCCCGCCCGCGAGATCGCCCCTCTGCCGCCCTTCGCCATGAAGCCGCTGTCGCCGGTGGGCGGCGTCGAAATCCGCGGTATCGACCTGGCGGCGCCGTTCGGCGACGCGGTGTTCGACGCGATCATGGACGCCTTCCTGGAGCATCACATCCTGGTGTTCCGCGACCAGAAGCTCTCCGGGGAGGCGCAACTCGCCTTCACCCGGCGCTTCGGCGAGATCGAGGAGCATGTCGGGCGGCTGCCGAACGGCGAGAAATACCCGCTGCTGCATGTCATCCACAATCTCGACGAAGACGGCAACCCGGTCCGCATCTCGGGCGGCAACTATTTCTGGCACACGGACAAGTCCTACCACGCTGTGCCCTCGCTGCTGACCATGCTGCATGCCGTCGAAACGCCCTCGGAGGGCGGAGATACCCAGTTCGCCAACATGCACATGGCCTGGGACTCGCTGGACCGGAAAACGCAGGAGGAAGTCTCGGACCTCTGCGCCATCCACAGCTGGGAGGCCAACCGGCGCAACACCAAACAGTCGCCGGCGACCGACATCCAGAAGCGCGAGCGCCCGCCCGTCAGGCACCCGGTCGTGCGCTCCCATCCGGTTACCGGGCGCAAGGCGCTCTATCTCGGCATCCACACGAGCCACATCGAGGGGCAGCCGAAGGAAGAGGGCCATGCCTTCCTGAACCGGCTGCTGCGCCGCGCGACGAAAGCGGACTTCATCTACACGCACAAATGGCAGAAGGGCGACCTCGTGCTCTGGGACAATCGCTGCCTGCTGCACCGCGCCGTCGCCAATTTCGACATGGAGAGCGAGCGGCGCGTGCTGCACCGCACGGTCGTGAAGGGCACGGTGCCCTACTGATCCGCCGCGCCGGTCTCCGACGGGCCGTCCGCATCGACGACCCGCCGGGCCAGCTCCAGTCCGAACCCGGCCCGCGCCATGGCGGCAAGGTCCTTCTCCCGCCGCGCCGCGCGCCCGGCCGGATCGCGCCACGGCCCGAGGCGCCGACGCCGCGCCAGCGCCCAGGCGGCTGTCTCATCGGCCGTCTCACCGTCCCCGGCAAGAATCCGCTCGATCTCCGCTCGCGGCACGCCCCTGGAAGAAAGCCGCGCCGCAACACCGCGCGCGGAGGCGCCGCGCCGGCGAAGCGTGCGCGCCTGCGCTTCGGCCCAGGCGCGGTCGTCGATCAGCCCCATGCGCGCCAGATCGGCCAGCACGGCGTCGATATCCTCCTCGCCGGCGCGAATCTCCGCCCCGCGCGCCGCGCCCCGCTCCAGCCTGCGCCTCAATATGCGCCGGACATGCGCCGCCGGCGCGGCATAGCGCGCGAGATAGGCAAGCGCCGCCCGCCTCAGCCGCGCCCGGTCCCAGATCCCCGGCTTCCGGCGGCTCACGGGTCAGCCAACGGCCGTGCCTTCCTTCTCAGACGCCCGGTCCCATCGGCTCGCTGCGGTCCACCACGCGCTCGGCCGGGCCGAGGATCAGCGGGTCCGGGCCGCTGACCACGTCCGGGTCCCGGTCCGGATAGGGAAGGTGGGAGAGGAAATGCTGCATGCAGGCGAGGCGCGCGCGCTTCTTGTCGTCCGACTTGACGACCGTCCAGGGCGCATCGGCCGTATCGGTATAGAAGAACATCGCTTCCTTGGCCTCGGTATAGGCCTCCCACTTGTCCAGCGAGGCGAGGTCGATCGGCGAAATCTTCCACTGCTTCAGCGGGTCGGTCAGCCGGCTGTCGAAGCGGGTCGCCTGTTCGTCCTGAGACACTGAGAACCAGTATTTGAACAGCCTTATGCCGCTCCGCACCAGCATCCGCTCCAGCTCCGGGCACTGGCGCATGAATTCCAGATATTCCAAGCCGGAGCAGAACCCCATCACCCGCTCGACGCCGGCGCGGTTGTACCAGGACCGGTCGAACAGCACGATGTCGCCGGCAGCCGGCAGATGCTGGATATAACGCTGGAAAAACCACTGTCCGCGCTCGCGCTCGCTCGGCTTCTCCAGCGCCACGACCCGCGCGCCGCGCGGGTTCAGATGCTCCATGAAGCGCTTGATCGTGCCGCCCTTGCCGGCCGCGTCGCGCCCCTCGAACAGCACCACGACTTTCTCGCCGGACTCCCTGACCCAGTGCTGCGCCTTGAGTAATTCGACCTGGAGCGCAGCCTTGAGCTGTTCGTATTCCGCGCGTCTCAGGCGATCTTCATAGGGATAAATACCTTCCCGGAAGACCCTGACCGCAACCTCCTCCGTTGTCCCGTCGTCGCCGGCCGCGCCGTTCCGCCGCGTCGTTCCCTCCTGCATCGCCTGTCTCCCCGAAACGCGGACATCATCCATCCGGTAATGGTAACATACTGAAGCAGCTTCCGTTTTTCTCAGGCCGGCTAAAGGCTCGGCGCCCGGTCGGAGAAGCCCGTCTCCGCCTCATAGGCCGCGCCCAGGCTGTAGAGCGCCGCTTCGCCGAAGGGACGGCCGACAAGCTGGATCGAGCCGGGCATGCCGAGCACCGCCTCCGGCGTCGGCAGCGCCAGGCCCGGAAGCGTGAGGTAGTTGAAGGGGCGCGTGCAGCGCGAAATGCGGGAGATTACGGCTTCGAACCCCTGGGAGGCCCCGACATCGGTCTCCTCGATGGTCGGCGTGGCGACATTGAAGGTGGGCGCCAGCAGCACGTCGCACCGGGAAAACACGCGCTCCGCGAACTCGGCGACGATCCGGGGGCGGAGCTGCTGGGCCGACAGGTAATCGACCGCGCTGAAACGGAAGCCCATTTCGCAGCGCGCGCGCATCTGGGCGCCGTAGTCGTCGCGCCGTTCCCTCAGCCAATGGGCGTGCAGCGTCGCCGCTTCGCAGGCGGTGAGCGGCGCCGACAGCGCGTTGATGCGCGCCATGTCTCCGACATCGACCTCGACCGGCTGCGCGCCCGCCGCAACGAGCGCGGCGAGCGCGCCGTCGCGGGCCGCAAGCGCCGGTTCGTCCGCATCCTCCTCAAAGAAGCCCCGCGCAACGCCGACGCGCACGCCCGATGCCCTCGGCGCGCTTGCAGCCGCGACGTAGTCCGAAACGGGCATATGCGCGGAGGTCGGGTCCAGCGGGTCGTGGCCGGCGATCGCCGCCAGCATCAGCGCGTTGTCGAGCACGGTCCGCGTGAGCGGGCCTACATTGTCGAGGGAGAAGGACAGGCCCATGACGCCGAACCGGCTGACCCTCGTCTGGGTCGGCTTCATGCCGGCGAGATTGCAGATGCCGGCGGGAAGGCGGATCGACCCGCCCGTGTCGGAGCCGAGCGCGCCGTAGCAGAGCCGCGCCGCTGTCGCCGATCCGGAGCCGGAGGACGAGCCGCCGGTAATCCGGTCCGTATCCCAGGGGTTGCGGCAGGGGCCGAAATGCTCGTTATGGCCGGTCGGCCCCATGGCGAACTCGGCCATGTTGAGGCCGCCCAGATAAGTGGCGCCGGCATTGGCAAGCCGCTTGAGCGCCGTCGAGGTCGCTTCGGGGCGGAACTCCCGGCGGATCTTGCTGCCGCAGGTCGTGAGGCCCCCTGCGCGGTAATACATGTCCTTGTGCGCGAGCGGCACGCCGGCGAGCGGTCCGAGCGGCCCCCCGGCGGCGCGCAGCGCATCCACCTCCGCAGCGCCTTTGCGGGCTGTTTCCTCCTCAACACGGACGAAAGCATTCAACGCGGGATTCACGGCCTCAATCCGCGCAAGCGCCGCTTCCGTCAGCTCCATCGCCGTGAATTCGCCCGCCGCGACTCCGGCCGCCGCCTGGGCGAGAGTGAGGTCGGTCAGGCTCATGCGCCCGCCTCCGGAGCAAGGCGCGCGATGGCGGTGTCGATATGCTGCGGCTCGGTGTCGAAGAGCGACCCGTCGCCATGGTCGAGAATCGCGCGGCGGGTCGCCGCCTGGGCGCGGTCCGACCGGGCGCTCGCCGCCGGGTCGTAGCGATAGCCGGGGAAGGGTTCGTCTCGTTCTCTTTCGCTCATGCCGTAAGGCCCCTCTTTCGTCACGTTGCGCTTTGCGATCCCGGCGCTATTCCTTGCATGTCTCGACAGCGCCGGGCTTGCGGATATGGCCGACCTCATTCTGCACCATTACGACATTTCCCCCTATGCGGAGAAAATCCGCCTCGCTTTCGGGCTGAAAGGGCTGGCATGGCGCTCCGTCATCCAGCCGACGGTGCTGCCGAAGCCCGACCTGACGCCGCTGACTGGCGGGTTCCGCCGCACGCCCGTGCTGCAGATCGGCGCGGACATCTATTGCGACACGCTCCGCATTGCGATGGAGTTGGACCGGCGCGTCCCCGATCCGCCGCTGCTGCCGAAAGACGGGCACGGCTTCGACGCCATACTGGCGACCTGGGCGGAGCGCGTGCTGATGTGGCCAACGGCGCGCTATGTCACCGGCATGAATCGCGAAGCGTTGTCGGAGGGCTTCTTCCGCGACCGTTCCGCCATGCGCGGCCATGCTCCGCCGGACATAGAGCAAATCGCGGCCGGCCTCCCCCACCAGGAAAGCCAGCTTTGTTTCATGCTGGGCTGGGTGGAGGACCTGCTGGCCGACGGGCGGTCGGGCCTCGCGACCCGCACGCCCCGGCTGGCGGATTTCGCACTCTACCAGCGGTTGTGGTGGCTGAAGGCCCTTGATGGCAAGGCTGCGCATATGCTCGCCGGTTATCCCCGCATCCGGGGCTGGATGACGCGGATCGAAGTCACCGGCCACGGGCAGCGCTCGGAACTGACGGCGGCGGAGGCGCTCGCCATCGCCTTGGAAGCGGAGCCAGCGGCCCCGGCTTCGAGCGATGGACCTGAAGAATTTCCGCCCGGCCTGCGCGTCCGCGTGGCGACGGAGGATTTCGCGCTCGATCCCGTGGAGGGCGAAATCGTCCGTTCCACCCCGACCGAACTCTCCCTCCGCCGGGAAGACCCGAAAACCGGCCGCATCCATGTTCACTTCCCCCGTCTGGGATACGAGGTGACGGCGCTATAGGCGATGCGCGGCATTCACCGTTCGCAGCCACAGAGGCCGCCCGTTGTCATTAAGTGTCATGTTTTGTCATGATTTGCATGCACATGGCGCATATCCGATAACCCGTTAAGGCATGGAGCCACCGTTCCGGGCAGGGCTCCGGGGGTTCCGTCTGGTTTCGTGCTCGCCGCCGGTTCCCGAGCCAAGCAGCGAGGCCTTGTTCCGCGCGAATCTTGTGTGGACGCTTGTCTTTCGCGCCTCCTCGTCTCATTCTACCACGGACTTTCCGGAGCCAAGGGGCTGAAAGAATTAATTCCGAGTATCATGAGCCATTCCTGGTTCTTGTTTCCGCCATTGCCTCGGTCCTGGGCGGGTTGGTGTCCCTCCATTCACTTTGTAACATCGCAACCATCCGCCCGGTGCCAGCGCGCCGTGATCCATGCGAGACCCGGATGCGAACCCATCATGAAGACGCCCATCGTCCTGCAAGCGGCGCTCATTGCCTGTTGCCTTGTGCTTTCCGGTTGCGGGGGAGGCGGCGGAAGCGCCGGCCGCTCTCAAATGACAGACGGACCATCCGGGCCGCCAGCGCCGTCCACAACGTCCGAAGCCAACCTGTATGACCGCAGCCAGGCGACCGTTCCCTATGGCGTCGGCACGGATGCGGAAAGCCTCGCCGGCAACCCGCCTGCAAACACGGACCGGACCGGGCAGTTCCTCTTCATCGGCACCCCGGACATAGGTCCGGACGCGCGTCACTCCTCGTGGAAGGAGACCCAGTCGGACAGCGGGACGCGTTCGGTGCGCAGGCTGTTCTCGACGGCGTCCTCGTCCTCGTAGCCAAGCGCCATGCCGCAGACCACGACTTCCTCCTCCGGCATGCCGAGCACCTCGCGCACCACCTCGTGATAGGGCGTCCAGGCGACCTGCGGGCAGCTGTGCAGGCCGAAGGACCGCGCCGCGACCATGACATTCTCCAGGAACATGCCGTAATCGAGCCAGCTTCCAATCTCCAGCACGCGGTCCACGCTGAAGACGATGCCGACCGGCGCATCGAAGAACATCTGGTTGCGGGCATGCTGGGCGCGCATCTTGTCGGTCTCGCCGCGCTGGATGCCGAGCAGGCCGTAAAGGTCCCAGCCGACCTTGCGGCGGCGCGACAGGTAAGGCTCGGGGAAGCGGTCGGGGTAGTATTTGTATTCGGCCTTCAGCGCTGTTCCGTTCTCGCCGGCCGCCAGCGCGGCGCGGACCAGCCTTTCGCGCGCGGCCCCGGTCACCACCCGCGCCTTCCAGGGCTGCATGTTGGTGCCGGAGGGCGCGCGGGCCGAGACCTCCAGGATCTTGCGGACGACATCGGGCGGCACCGGGTCCGGCTTGAAGGCGCGGACGGAGCGGCGGGTGGCTATGGCTTCGAGTGCATGCACGCGGGGACCTCCATGGCGGGCAGGCTGTCGATGAGGATTCGGTTCACTTCGTCCGGCGCCTCGAACGCGGCCCAGTGGCCGGCGCCGGGAATGACATGGAAGGGGCAGCCGGGCTGGAGCCTGTGGAACAGCTCGCGCCTTGTATGAAGCAGGTCGCCTGCGGTGGCGTCGCGCTCGCCCCAGATGCCCTGGATTGGCACGCCGGCAGCGGCCATCTCGCCGAGCCTGAGCGCAAGGCTGTCTCCGGAAGGGATCTTGCCGGAGCGGATGCGCGCCCTGCGCGTATTGGCGTTCTGCAGCGCAAGCGCGGTGGCGTCGATCCGCCCGGGATCGCCGAACATCTGGAGGCCCAGATTATGGCGGTGGAGATCGAGGATTTCCGCCTCGCTCATGGCCCGGTTGGGCTTGCGCAGCGGCGCCCTGGCGGCCATGGGCAGGCCGAGGGCGTTGGAGCCGATGGCGGTGTAGCTGAGAATGCGCGTGGGCCTGCGGACGGCGACATGGCCGCCGACAATGCCGCCGAAGGAGAAGCCGACGAGATGGAACGGCTCCGGCGCGAGTTCCTCCAGCCCGGCCGCCAGAATGTCCGCGAGGCTGCCGGCGTCGAACGGCAGGGGCGGCATGTCGCTCTCGCCCATGCCCGGCAGGTCGCAGGCGAGCACCCGGAAATGCGCCGCCAGCGCCTCGATATTGCGCAGCCAGTGGGTCCAGGAGCCGAAGGAGCCGTGCAGCAGCAGCACGGTGGGCCCGGCGCCCCATTCGCGCCAGACCAGGCGCCCCTCGCCGCAGGGCGTCTCGTGGCGTCGGGCGGCGCTGTCGAGCCGGCCCTGAAGTTCGGGCATCGTCATGCTTGGTTTCGAACGGAGCGATAGAGTAAGTTTCGGCCGGAGTGATAAGGGAGGAACGCCATGAAGTCCAACAGCATTGAGGTTCGGCCGGTTGCGGGCGCGCTCGGCGCGGAAGTCCATGGCGTCGATCTCGGCGAACAGCTCTCGGATGAGCAAGTCGATACCCTGCGCCGGGCGTTCCTGGACCATCAGGTGATCTTTTTCCGGGACCAGGAGCTCGACCCGGACAGCCACAAGGAGCTGGGCCGGCGCTTCGGCGACCTCAACATCCACGGCTATTACGAGGCGCTGCCGGGGCACCCGGAAATCCTGCCCGTGCTGAAGGAGCCGGAGGCGACCGGCAATATCGGCGGGGTCTGGCACTCCGACGTGACCTACCTGCCGGCGCCGGCGCTGGGCTCGATCCTCTATGCGCTGGAAGTGCCGCCGACGGGCGGCGACACCATGTTCGCGAGCCAGTACCGCGCCTGGGAGTCGCTGTCCGACGGCATGAAGGAGATGCTGGAGGGGCTGCGCGCCATCCACAGCTCCGACATATTCACGGACAAGGCCCGCCGCGACGCGGCCAATGAGACGCGCACCACCAAGCTCGTCGAGGTGGACGAGACCGTCGAGAGCAGCCACCCCGTGGTGCGCACCCATCCGGAGACCGGGCGCAAGTGCCTGTTCGTCAACGGGGCGTTCACAAGGCGGATCGACGGCTGGACCGCGGAGGAAAGCCGGCCGCTGCTCGACTTCCTCTACCGGCAGGCGGCGCGGCCGGAGTTCACCTGCCGCTTCCGGTGGGAACAGGGGTCGATCGCCTTCTGGGACAATCGCTGCACGCAGCACTACGCGGTCAACGACTATCAGGGCTACCGGCGCACCATGCACCGGGTGACGCTGGAAGGCGACAGGCCGGTCTGATGGAACTCGTCGATCTCTCCCGCGAACTGCATCACCGCACCGCCCACCATCCCTCCCACCCGCCGGTGGTGGTGACGGTCTGGAACGACCACTCCGAGGTCAAGTCGGCCGGCGGTTTCGACTTCACCTCGAAATCGCTGACGCTGTCGCTCTCGGACCATTCGGGCACGCATGTGGATGCGTTCTGCCATTTCGACCCGGACCCAGAGGCCGAATCGATCGACCGGATGGCGCTGGAGCGCTTCTACACCTCGGCCATCTGCCTCGATCTCGGCGAGCCGCCGCCGCGCCATGCGGTGACGGTCGATGAGATGGAGGCCGCCCTCGCGGCGTCCGGGGAGGACATCCGGAAAGGGGATACCGTGCTGCTCGCCATGGGCGTCAACCGGCGCATGTTCGGCACGCCGGCCTACGGCCACGAGTTCCCGGGCCTTGCGACGGAGTCGGTCCACTGGCTCGCCGACAAGGGCATCGGCATGTTCGGTGTCGAGGCGGTGAGCCCGGCCCCGGAAGGCGAGCTCAATTTCCGCGCGCATCGCGCCTGCGCCGAGCGCGGCATTACGCATATGGAGTGCCTCGCCAATCTGGAGGCGGTGGTCGGGCGCGGGCGGTTCCGCTTCATCGGCTTCCCGCTCAGGATTCGCGGCGGTACCGGCAGCCCGATCCGCGCGGTGGCGGTGTTCGAATGAAGCAAATTCTCGCCCGCGCCCTGCTTGTTGCGGCCGGCCTGCTCGCCGCCGCCGTCGCGTGGGCGGATGCCTCGAAGCCGGTGGTGGTCGAGCTTTTCACCTCGCAGGGCTGCTCGTCCTGCCCGCCGGCTGACCGGATCCTCGGCCGCCTGGCGGACCAGGACAATGTGATCGCGCTCGGCTTCCATGTGAACTACTGGGACCGTCTCGGCTGGCCGGACCCGTTCGCCACCGAGGCCGGCACCGAGCGGCAATACGCCTACAGCCCGGCGCTCGGCCGGCGCAATGTCTATACCCCGCAGATGGTGGTGGACGGGCGCTATGACGTGGTCGGCTTCGATGCGGAGCGGATAAAGCTGGCCATCGCCCAGGCGGACGCCATGTCGGCATCGCGTCTTGCGGTCGGTCTCGAATGGCGCGGGCCCAGCCGCCTCGCCTTTTCCCTGCCGGCGGGCGAGGGCGAAGCGCGGGTCCATCTGGTGCGCTTCGCCCGCAAGCTCGACCAGGATATCGAGCGGGGCGAGAATGCCGGCCGGCATCTCAGCTACAGCAATGTCGTGCGCGAGATCGTCGAGGTCGCGCGATGGGACGGCGCGGCGATGGACGGCGAGATCGAGGTCGATACGGCGCAGGACAAGGCCGGCGGCGTTGCGCTGCTGGTCCAGGACAGCCGCACCATGCGCATGCTGGGCGCAGCCAAACTCGCCTTCTGATCCGGGCGGAGCGCGTTCGCAGCTTACACGCCGGAGCGGACTTTCGGGATCACCTCTTCGGCGAGCATCGCCATTTCATCCAGCACCATGCTTTGCGGCATGCCCGGATACTGGATGCCGAACACGAAGTGGTTGACGCCGAAGCGGCGGATATAACCGATGATCTGCTCCGCCACCTCGTCCGGCGAGCCGAACAGGAACCGGTCCTTCAGCAGGTCCTTGTAGTCCTGGCCGAAATCGCCGTCGTCATCCGGCATCACCTTGTCCTGGCCCCATTCCTTGTAGGCCCGGTATTTGGCCATCAGATAGGGCTCGGCGGTGCGGATCGCCTCTTCGCGCGAGCGGCCGACCACCACCTCGCGCATCATGGGCAGCTCCGCCGGCATCGGCTTGCCCGCCTTGTCGAGGGCGCGCTTGTAAACCTCCATCTGCCGGGCGGTCGTGGCCACCGTGTTGTGCGGATTGATGAACCAGGCGTCCGTCAGCCGGGCGGCGCGCTCGATCGCCCGGTCGGCATTGGCGCCGACCCAGACGGGCGGCGTCGGCTTCTGGATCGGCTTGACGGTGCAGGCGGCCTCGATGAGCTCGAAATGCGAGCCCTTCATCGTGACCCGGTCCTCGGTCCAGAGCCGGCGGATCGCCTCGAGATTTTCGACGAAGCGCGGCACGGCGTCCTTCTGCGTCGTGCCGAACGCCCTGAATTCCACTTCCCGGTAGCCGAGACCGATGCCGAAAATGAGCTTCCCGCCGCTCATCACATCGATATTCGCGAAGATTTCCGCGACATCGAGCGGCTTGTGCAGCGGCAGCAGGCAAATGCCGCAAAGCAGCCGCAGCGAGGGGCATTCCGCGCTCATGCGCGCCAGGAACGGCACCTGCTGGAAGTCCATCAACGGCCAGGAGCTGTAATGCGAGCCCTTCATGATGGAATCGAACTTGAGCCGCTCGGCGGCGCGCGCCTGCTCGACCATCTCGTCCCAGTGCAGCTTCGCGTCGTCGCCGACGGGGAACTGGCCCCGGTTCATGATTCCGAACTGAAGCGCCGTCATGTCCTGTCCCTCTCCTCCCCGGCGGCGCCCAGCGCCGCCATTCGTAGTGTTCGCCGCGTTTCGCGCGGCGGTGCCCAGCGCCGCCATGCGTATAGTTCAGTTCGCCGCGTT
Organism: Alphaproteobacteria bacterium; assembly: GCA_022822125.1. The sequence goes on along the minus strand of JAJECF010000053.1, from coordinate 2,385 downwards.
CCGCGCGGCGGCGTCAACGCCGCCATTCGTAGTGTTCGCCGCGTTTCGCGCGGCGGCGCCAACGCCGCCATTCGTAGCGTTCGCCGCGTTCCGCGCGGCGGCGAGGCGCGCCGGTATGTCCGTGCCGTTCAGCCATGCAAGCGCCCGGCAGGCGCCGCCCTGCGCGAGCAGCATGCGCAAATCCTCCGGCTTGTCCACATCGAGCGCGATGCCGGGAAGCCCCGTGACGATGCGCGCCTCGATGCCGAGCGCGCGCGCTTCGGCCCTGTGCGGCCGGAAGCTGTCATGGCCGAAATGGAACGGGATGGCGTCGGGCGGAGAGCTGGCCACGCAATTGGTCCCGCGGCCGTCCCCGGCGGGCGCGAGCGTCACGGAGGGCGCAGGCCCGTGCGCCGCCAGGACCCGGTCGATCTCCGCCGGGGAGACGAGGGGCACGTCGCCCGGCAAGGCCAGCGCGGCGCCGGCGCCGGCGCCCGCGAGCGCCGCGGCGGCATCGCCGACGGCAGGGCTCTGGCCGCGATTGGCCGGTTCCTCCAGCACCGCGGCGCCGTATTCTTCCGCAAGCGCCTGCGCCCAGGCGTCGCGGGTGACGACGACCGTTCCTTCCAGGCCGTCCGCGCCGGACAGCGCCGCGAGCACATCCTCCGCCATTGCGCGAAACAATTTTTGCCGCTCTTCGGGCGTCAACGCCGCCGCCAGGCGGGTTTTTGCATGTTCCGGATTCTTGAGCGGCAGGACGCCCCAAGCAGAACCCGCCGTAACATTCCTTAACAAAGTGTGACTTGTGGGGCGGCGAATCACCTCGTTATCATCTCCATACGGATTCGCGAGTTTGGAAAGCCATAATATATCGCAATGGGCGCACGAGAGGGAAAATCGGTCGAACGTCTTTCGAGACGGGTAGATGCCGGTGAGCGCACTTTGCGGTCATCTATTGCATGCGAAGGCATCGGCATCCATAGCGGCCGAAAGGTGCATCTGACGCTGGGACCGGCCCCTGCGGGGCATGGATTTGTCTTCCGGCGTCTCGATGTCGCGGGCGATTCCGGCGTTGTGCCCGCAAGATGGGACCTGGTCTCCGACACGACCTTGTGTACGGTAATTTCAAATCGTGACGGCATTGGCATTCACACGCCCGAACACATTCTGGCGGCGCTTGCCGGCGCCGGGATCGACAATGCCACAATCGAGGTCGATGCCCCGGAATTGCCGATTATGGACGGCAGCGCGGACGACTTCACCTTCCTCATCGGTTGCGTCGGCGTCCGGCCGCAGCCGTCCCGGCCCCGCCGCCGGATCGAGGTCGTCAAGCCGGTCCAGGTGCAAGACGGCGAAAGCTGGGCGCGGCTGCTGCCGTCGGACAGCTTCAGGGTCTCCTGCACCATCGACTACGACCACCCCCATGTCGGCGTCCAGCGGTTCGATTTCGATTCGGCGCGGCAGACGTTTCCGGAGGCGGTGGGCCGGGCGCGCACCTTCGGGTTCCTGGACGAGCTGGAATGGCTGCGCGCGCAGGGCTATGCCAGAGGGGCCTCGCTGGACAACGCCGTCGCCATTTCGCCGAACGGCGTGATGAACGACGGCGGTCTGCGCTATCCCGAGGAAATGGCGCGCCACAAGGTGCTCGATGTCATTGGCGACCTTGCGCTGGCCGGCGCTCCGATTCTCGGCGCGTTCCAGGGCTACAGGTCCGGCCACCGGCTCAACAACATGGTGCTGCGCGCGCTCTTTGCCGATGAATCGGCATGGAGATGGGAAGGCGCCGGGACGGAGGCGCAGCAGGTCGTTGCCTGAACCTATGCTTCGGCGCGAGCTTGGCATAAACTGAAGCCTGCCTTTTCCCGTTTCCGCGAGGGCGCCGTGAGTCGGGCATACGGCCTTTTTTGGCGAAACATTGCTGCTGCCCTGCTCGCAGCCGCGATGCTGTCCGCGTGCAGTTCGGACGGCGGCGAGGACTATGTGGAGCGGACGGTCGAGGCTCTCTACAACAGTTCGATGGACGCGCTGCTGGCGGGCAATTTCGAACTCGCCGCCCAGCGGTTCGACGAAGTCGAGCGCCAGCACCCCTACTCGGTCTGGGCGACCAAGGCGCAGTTGATGGGCGCCTACGCCCATTACCAGGCGGATGAGTATGACGAGGCGATCGCGGCGCTCGATCGGTATATCCAGCTTCATCCGGGTAACCCGGACGTCAGCTATGCCTACTACCTGACGGCGATTTCCTACTACGAGCAGATTTCGGATGTCGGGCGCGACCAGGCCGTGACCCGCAGGGCCCGCGGCGCGCTGGAAGCGGTGGTGCGGCGTTTCCCGGGCAGCGACTATGCAGACGACGCCCGCCTGAAACTCGACCTGACGCGGGACCATCTGGCCGGAAAGGAGATG
>JAJECF010000133.1 GCA_022822125.1 Alphaproteobacteria bacterium | reverse complement strand
CCGTGGTGGACATGACCGTCGAAACCATGGCGGAACTCGCGAAGCTGCCGAATGTCGTGGGCGTCAAGGACGCGACCACGGACCTCCAGCGCCCGCTGGAGACGCGCATCGCCGCCGGTCCCGATTTCTGCCAGCTCTCCGGCGAGGACGGCACCGCCCTGCCCTTCCTGATCCAGGGCGGCGTCGGCTGCATTTCGGTCAGCGCCAATGTCGCGCCGAAGCTCTGCGCGATGATGCACGACGCCTGGCAGCAGGGCGCGCTGGAAACGGCGATGCAGATCAACGAGCGGCTGCTGCCGCTGCACAAGGCGATGTTCTTCCAGCCGAGCCCGGCCGGCGCCAAATACGGCGCGCACCTGCTGGGGCATTGCGAGCCGGACACGCGCCTGCCGCTCACGCCCGCCGCGCCGGCAACGCAGGCCCGGGTGCGCAGCGCCATGACGGGCCTGGAACTGATCGGCTAGCCTCACCCGATGCCCGTCCGGCTGGTCGCCCAGAACCGCCGGGCGCGGCACGACTATTTCATCGAGGACGTGCTCGAGGCCGGAATGCAGCTTTCCGGCAGCGAGGTGAAATCCCTGCGCGAGGGGCGCGGCTCCATCGTGGAGGCCTATGCTGTCGAGCGCGCCGGCGAGATGTTCCTCATCAATGCCCACATCCCGGAATACAAGCCGGCGCGGCATTTCGGGCACACGGCGAAGCGCCCGCGCAAGCTGCTGCTCCATCGCCGCGAGATCGACCGGCTGGCCGGCGCCGTCAGGCGCGAGGGCGCGACCATCGTGCCGCTCAAGCTCTATTTCAACGACAGCGGCCGCGCCAAGCTGGAACTCGGCCTCGCCCGCGGCAAGCGCAAGGTGGACAAGCGCCACGCCATCAAGGAACGCGACTGGAAGCGCGACAAGCAGCGCCTGATGAAGGCGCGGGACTGAAGCGCGGCGGACAGCCGGACCTCCCTACCGGTTCAGCCGGGCGGCGTCGGCCATGACGCGGATGGCCTCCTCGTTGCGGGTGCGCACGGTGATGGCGGTGGCGCCGCTGTCGGCCCAGGCGCGGAAGCGCTGCTTGATGCGCGCCGCCGGGCCGATGAGCGCCTTCATATCCACCCACTCGTCCGGCACGGCCGCGGCCGCCTCCTCCTTGCGGCCGTCGAGGTAGAGTTCCTGGATGCGCTCGGCCGCGTCGGCGAAACCCCGGCGGCACATCATCCGGTTGTGGAAGTTCTTGTCCCGGTGCCCCATGCCGCCGACATAGAGCGCCTCGCGCGGCTTGAGTTCCGCCAGGCCGGCCTTCACGTCGTTGCCCAGGATGACATGCGGCGAGGCGACGATCTCGAAATTGTGGAAGCCCTTGCCGTTGCCGGCGCGCGCGAAGCCCTGCTCCAGCCAGGGCCGGTACTCGTCGAGCGAGCCGGGCACGAAGCCGAGCGGCAGCCAGCCGTCGGCGATCTCGCCCGTCAGGCGCACCGTCGACTCGGCCCCGGTGCCGAGATAGATCGGGATGTCCGGATTGGGATGCAGGATCATCCTGAGCGCCTTGCCCATGTCCGCGGAGCCTTCGCCCGAATAAGGCAAGGAGATTTCACGGCCCTCATGGGTCACCGGCTCCTCGCGCGCGAAGATCTTCCGCATGATCGCGACATAGTCCTTGATCCGCCAGTAGGGCCGCCCCCAGGGCTCGCCGTACCAGCCTTCGACGATCTGAGGGCCCGAAACGCCGATGCCCACGATCATCCGTCCGCCGCCGGCAAGCGCGTCGATGGTCTGGGCCTGCATCGCCGCGTTGGCCGCCGTGCGCGCGGCAAGCTGGATGATGCCGGTGCCAAGCTTGATCCGCTCGGTGACGGCCGCGAGGTAGGCGAGCGGCGTCATGGCGTCGGTGCCGTACGCCTCGGCTGTCCACACCGTGTCGTAACCGAGCCTGTCGGCGAGCTTCACCAGTTCGGTCGGGAGATCGAGCCGTGCGCCCGAGTAACCGATTGAAAGACCCAGCTTCATGGGGACGCGCCTCCAGGATTCGGAAATGGAGTTTTCTTCGTCGTCGGCAGCGGAAACACTGCAGCTATTCCGCGGCGGCCCTGTAACCCGCCGGCAGGTTGAACGGGCGGTCGCCGGAGAGAGAGGGCACGCGGGCCCGGGCCTCCGCCACGCGGGCCGTGTCGATTTCGGCGGTCACGATGCCCGGCTCCCCGCCGCCGTCCGCCAGCACCTCGCCCCAGGGCGCGACGATCAGCGAATGGCCGTAAGTCTTGCGCCCCTCCGCATGCTCGCCCACCTGCGCCGGCGCCACGATGAAGCAGCCGGTCTCGATGGCGCGGGAGCGCAGCAGCACATGCCAGTGCGCGCGGCCCGTGGGCACCGTAAAGGCCGACGGCACGGTAATCACCTCGGCCCCGGCCTGGGCCAGCGCACGGTAGAGCGCCGGAAAACGCATGTCGTAGCAGATGGTGAGGCCCAGCACCGCGAGCGGCGTGGTGACGGTGACTGCATTCTCGCCCGGCCGGTAGGTCCGGCTCTCCCGGTAGCGGTCGCCTTCGCCGATATCGACGTCGAACATGTGAATCTTGTCATAGGTCGCGGCAACCTCGCCGGACGGGTCCAGAAGGTATGACCGGTTGGCGAGCCGCTCCTCCCCGGTGCGCGTCACCATCGAGCCCGCCAGCAGCCAGGCTCCGGTCTCCCGCGCCCACTCCCTGAAAGCGGCAAGGCCCCGGTGACTGTCCTGCAGCTCGGCCTTCTCCAGCACCAGGCGCCGGCGCGGCTCCAGATAGGAGCAGACCTCCGGCGCGGCGATGAAGTCCGCGCCCCTGTCGCGCGCGCGGCGGACCATGTCGCCGAGCGCGGCGAGGGTCGGCTCCGTGTCCCGTTCCGCCGTGTTCTGCAGGCAGGCGACCGTGAAGACGCTCATGGCGTGTGTCCTTCAAGCATCGCGTCGAGCCGCCCTGCCCGCTCCAGGGCCGCCAGCTCGTCCGAGCCGCCCACATGCGCGCCGCCGATGAAGATCTGCGGCACGGTCCGCCGGCCGCCCGACCGGTTCACCATTTCGCTGCGCAGTTGCGGCTCGCCGTCCACATCATATTCGGCGAACGCGACGCCCTTGCTCTTCAGCAGCCGCTTGGCCCGGTGGCAGAAGGGGCACCAGAAGCTGGAATAGATCTCGACCTCGGCCATGGCTTCACCATATAGCCCTGCCGGCCTGCCCCGTCGAGACGGCGGCGCCCTTGACCCTTCGCCTTCCCGTGTCGATAAACCGCGCGCCGATTATGGAACGGTGGACCATGAAGCGCATTTTCTCCGGCATCCAGCCGACCGGAAACCTGCATCTCGGGAATTATCTGGGCGCCATCCGCAATTGGGTGGGCATGCAACGGGATTTCGACTTCAACTGCATCTTCTGCATCGTCGATCTGCACGCCATCACGGTCCCGCAGGACCCGGCCGAACTGGCCGCCAATACCCGCGAGGTGACAGCGGCCTATATCGCGTCCGGCATCGACCCGGAGCGTTGCATCATTTTCAATCAGAGCATGGTGTCGGGCCACGCCGAGCTTGCCTGGATTCTCAACTGCCATGCGCCGATGGGCTGGCTCAACCGCATGACCCAGTTCAAGGAGAAAGCGGGCAAACGGCGCGACGCCGCAGCCGTGGGGCTGTTCTCCTATCCCGTGCTGATGGCTGCCGACATCCTCCTCTACCGCGCGAGCGACGTGCCGGTGGGCGAGGACCAGAAGCAGCATCTGGAGCTTTCCCGCGATATCGCCGGCGCGTTTAACCGCCATTACGATTGCGAGGCGTTCGTGCTGCCGGAGCCGCGCATTTTCGGAGCCGCAACCCGGGTGATGAGCCTTCGCGACGGCACCGCGAAGATGAGCAAATCCGACCCTTCGGCCTTCTCGCGCATCAATCTTTCGGACGACGCCGACGCGATCGCCCAGAAGATCCGCCGGGCCAGGACCGACCCCGAAGCGCTGCCGAGCGAGCCGGCGGGCCTGGAGAGCCGGCCGGAGGCCGCGAACCTCGTCGGCATCCACGCCGCACTCGCCGGAATGGACGAAGCGGCGGTCTGCCGCGAGTTCGGCGGACGGGGTTTCTCCGACTTCAAGGCCGCGCTGTCCGAGCTGGCTGTGGAGGTGCTGTCCCCGGTGACTGCCGAGATGCGCCGCCTGACAGCCGATCCCGGCTATATCGACGGCGTGCTGGCGGATGGCGCGTCGCGGGCCGGCGCCATCGCTTCAACGACGATAAACGAGATCAGGGATATCGTCGGTTTCCTCACGCCCCGGCGCGGCGCATGAAGAAGGCGGAGATCGAGACCTTCTTCGACCGCCTGGCGGCAGCGCTGCCGGAGCCGGAGGGGGAGTTGCACTACGTCAATCCCTACACGCTGCTGGTCGCCGTCGTGCTGTCGGCCCAGGCGACCGATGCCGGCGTCAACAAGGCGACCAAGCCCCTGTTCGCCGCCGCCGACACGCCGGAGGCGATGCTCGCGCTCGGCGAAGACGGCGTGCGCGGCCATATCCGCACGATCGGCCTCTTCAACGCCAAGGCGCGCAACGTCATCGGGCTCTCCCGCATCCTGGTCGAGGAGCATGGCAGCGCCGTGCCCGAAAGCCGGGAAGCGCTGGAACGCCTGCCCGGCGTCGGCCGCAAAACGGCCAATGTCGTCCTCAACACCGCCTTCGGCCAGCCGACCATCGCAGTGGACACGCATATCTTCCGCGTCGGCAACCGCACCGGCCTCGCGCCCGGCAAAACGCCGCTCGAGGTGGAAAGAAAGCTGGAACGGCGCGTGCCGGCGCACCGCAAGCTGCATGCCCACCACTGGCTCATCCTGCACGGGCGCTATGTCTGCAAGGCGCGGAAGCCCGATTGCCCGGCCTGCTCAGTCGCCGATCTCTGCCGCTTCAAGGGCAAGACGACGGTCTGAGCGACTATGCCGGCTATTGCAGCTCCACCGCGTAGGTCTCCACGGGCGGCAATGACTCGACGAGGCCGCGCTCCATCACGAATTTCGCAAAGCGCTCATAGCGCCGCCGATCCAGCGCTGCCGGCCTGAGCGCGAAGCGCGGCAGGGTATCCCGCCAGGCGCGGCGGTTGAGCTCGTCGTCAAGGTTTTTGCGGTCGCCAGCGATGAACAGCGCCCAGGCTTCCTCGGGGTGGTTCACCATATATTGCACGCCCCGCTCCACGGCATCGACGAAAGCGCGGTAGGCAGGCCGGTCAAGCGTATCCTTGTGCGCCACGACGATCAGCTCGTCATAGGGCGGCACGCCCTCCTCCTCCAGATAGAAGGCGCGGCCCGGATGGCCCACGATATCCATCTGGTTCAGCTCGAAATTGCGGAAGGCGCCGATCACGGCATCGACCTGCCCGGCGATCAGCGAGGGCGACAGCGACCAGTTGACATTCACCTTTTCGATGTCGTCCATCGTCAGCCCGTGCGGCTGCAGCACGCCTTCGAGCAGGGCGTCCTCAAGCCCCGCCACGGAAAAACCGACCCGCTTGCCCTTGAGGTCGGCAATCGTGCGTATAGGGCTCTCGTCCAGCACCACGATCGTGTTCAGCGGCGTCGCGACCAGTGTGGCGATGCGCGCCAGCGGCAGGCCGGCGGCTGCCTGCATGTGCAATTGCGGCTGGTAGGAGACGGCGAGGTCCGCCTTGCCGGCCGCCACAATCTTCGGCGGATCGTTCGGGTCGGCGGGCGGCACGAACTCGACCGTCAATCCGGCCTCGGCGAAATAGCCGCGCTCCTGGGCGACATAGAGCGGCCCGTGGTCCGGATTTATGAACCAGTCGAGCAGCACGGTGAGCTTCTCCTCCGCCGCCGCCGGATGAGCGGCAAGCAGAAATGCGGCGGCAAACGCCGTCAGACGCATTTTCATGATTGGGCAGGCTCCTTTTCCTGTTCTTGCCAGAGGGTGTCGGCCTGCCAGGGCACCGCGAAGCGGAGCAGGCGGTCGACGGTGAAGTAGAGGATGAGCGCCATCGCCGCGAGTACGAGCAGCGCGGCGAACATCAGGTCCACCTGCATGCGCGCATTGGCGTGCAGCATGAGATAGCCGAGTCCGGCGGACGCTCCGACCCATTCGCCGACCACGGCGCCGATGGGCGCGACCGCTGTGGCGACGCGCAGGCCCGAAGAGCAGGCCGGCAGGGCCGCCGGTATGCGAAGGTGGAGAAGCTGGCGCCAGCGCGAGGCGCCCATGCTGCGCGCGAGATCGAGCCAGCCGGGGTCCGTGCGGGAAAGACCGTCATAGAAGGCGGCTGTCACCGGGAAGAAGATGATGAGCACCGCCATCGCCACCTTGGAGGCCATGCCGTATCCGAGCCAGAGCACCAGCACCGGCGCGATGGCGAACACCGGCACGGCCTGACTCGCCACCAAAACCGGAAGCAGCCAAAGCCGCGCCGGGCGGACATGAGCGATGACCAGAGCGGAAAATGCGCCGAGCGTTGCGCCCAGGCAGAGTCCGAGCAGGATTTCAGCCAGCGTCGTGCCGGCATGGGACAGCAGAAGCTCGAAGTGGCGGACCAGCGCCGCTGCAACGGCCGCCGGGCCCGGCAGGATGAAGGGCTGCGCGCCGGTGGCGGAAACGACCGCCTGCCAGACGATCAGCAGCCCTGCTGCGACAATCGCCATGCGCAGAGCCGCCTTCATGCGGCAAGCCTTGCAAGCAGGTCGCCCTGCGCGGCGAGGACGGCCGGGTCGCGCACATCGCGCGGCGGGGCGAGGTCGGGCAAGGGCAGGGATTCCAGCACGGCCGGCCGGCCGGTCATGATGTGGACGCGGTCTCCAAGGCGCAGCGCCTCCAGCGGGTCATGCGTCACCAGCAGCACGGTCCGCCCCGCCAACAGCCGCGCCGCGAGGTCCTGCATCGCGTGGCGGGTGATGGCGTCGAGGCTGCCGAAGGGCTCATCCATCAGCACGACCGCGCGGTCCTCCATCAGCGTGCGGACCAGCGCGACCCGCTGGCGCTCGCCGCCGGACAGCGTTGCAGGCCGCGTCTCCGACGAGGCCTCAAGGCCGACCTCGGCAAGCAGACGGCGCGCCCGCTCGATATCCGACCTCTCGCCGCGCAACCTGGCGCCCAGCACCGCATTGTCGAGCGCGCTTGCCCAGGGAAGCAGCAGGTCGTTCTGGCCCATATAGGCGACGGGGCCGGCCCGCACCCGTCCCGCCGCCGCGCCGTCGAGGCCGGCGATCAGCCGCAGCAGGCTGGTCTTGCCGACGCCGCTCGGCCCCAGCAGGCAGGTCCAAAGCCCGGCTTCCAGGCGAATGTCGAGTCCGTCGAAGAGCGGCACCCCGCCATAGGACAGCGCGGCCCCGCGAATATCGACAGCGAACTCTACGTCTGATGCGGCCCCGCCCACACACTCCCTCCGCCGGTACTAACCGGATCAGGTTCCTGGGGTCGTCCCGTATGCAGGACCTCTCAGCCGCGCGAAGGCAGCTCCCCCGAGTGGATAGGCGCAGGGTGGAGGAGGCCTGCGGCTTTGGCAAGGCCCCGGTGCGGCAACGGCCCAGGATTCCTCTACAGCACCGCTTCGTCGAGCGACTGGATGAACTGGATGCCGCGGATGTCCTTTCGTCGCAAACGCCTGTCGTTGGTAATGAACAGGTCCGTGCCCGCCGCGGCGGCGCAGGCGAGCTGAATGGCGTCGGGAGCGCGGATCGAACGGTCCCGACGAATCTCCGCGAATCTGGGAGCTGCACGCAGGTCGAAGGGCACCACCGTCGCCGTTTCTTGAATCACGCGCTCGTATCTGCGCGCCAGGGTTTCGTCCCCGACATCGGCCGGCTTGACCAGTATCTCGCCCAGTGTCAGCGCCGAGGTAAGCAGTTCGTCACCGCGCTCCGTCATCCTTCGGCGCAGGTCCCGGACGCGCTTCGCCGCCGAATCCCGCCCCTCGAAAAGGTATATAAACAGGTTCGTATCCCAGAATATCCGGCTCAATCCCAACCGTCCCGAAGGCGCCTGACATAAGAATCGGCGTCTTCATCCGCCCAGACACCCCTGCCGCTGCCGTACAAGGCCAGAAGCGGGTCTGTATCGGCAGCCGGAACCGGGTTCGCAGCAAGCCACGCAACAGCCGCTTCGTTCATGGACGGATGGGGGCCGTCGGTGTCGAGCCGCGCATGTCCCGGTTCCGGGCCGGCGGACATCCCCGACCCCAGATATTCGCGGCGATGCCAGTCGAGCAGGATCCGATAGGCCGGCGGCAATGCGTTCCGGTCGGGAAGCGACGCCCCGGAACGCCGGTCCGGATGGCAGGGATCTTCCGGCCGGTACAACCGCCGCCGCCCTCTCGCTGTCTCGGTCAGCATCTTCGCCCGGTTGGGCTGAGGTTTTTTGCCTGCCACGCAATGAACAGACGCATACGCCTGAACGCTGGGGCCGTGCATCCTGACCCCTCCCATATTTTCCGCTGTAGCTTTCTCGACGATCTCCGCGACTGAAAAATCCGGCCGGTCCGGGTAGGTCCGATGGAGCATCGCCGCCGCGACCCAGACCGCATCCGCAACCCTCATAGCCATCGTTCCGCACCTCCCGGCCAAGCACAGGAGGCGTATAATATATTTATTATATAATCAATCTAAAAATCCCCCGGGGCATTCCTGCGCCTATGCCGTCACACCGGTCGCTCCGCTCGTTCCAGGCGGCGCCGGACGGCGTCCTCAACGCTGCCGAGAATGCCCTTGGGCAGGAAGACGATGAACAGCACCAGCGCCACGCCATAGATCGCGTTGTCGAGCCCGACCGCATCGGTGCCGATATAGATGCGCAGCATTTCGGCCAAAAGCAGGGTAATGACGGCGCCGAAGGTCGGGCCGAACTGCGTGAACACGCCACCCGCGACGACGGCGAACACGATTTGCAGCGAGATGCCGATGCCGCTCACCGTATCGGGCGACACGAACATCTGGTACTGGACATACATCGCCCCGCCGAACGCCGTCATAACGGCCGAGAGCACGGTGATCTTAAGCTTCTCCCAGGTGACATTGATGCCGGCGGCGGCGGCGCTGTCCTCGTCCTCGCTGATCGCATCCAGCGCATTGCGGACCATCGAGCGGTCCACCGCCCGCCAGATCAGCAGCCCGACAAGCCATACGACGACGGCAATCAGGAACCAGGTTTCCTTGTCGTCGAACTGGAGCGCGATATAGCCGGGCGTCTCGTCATTGCCCTTCGGGGTGGGCGTGAAGCCGAGCGAGCCGCCGGTGTGGTCGCGCGTCGCGATCACCGTCTGCCGGACCACCTCCGTCAGCGCCAGGGTAACGAGCGCGAAATAGTGGCCCGTGATGCGGAACTTGAAGCAGGGATAGCCGACGATCACGGCGAGAAGGGCCGCAAGCGCAAGCGCGATCGGGATGCCGAGCCAGGGCGTCATGCCGGCATAGTTCCAGAGCAGCGCCGTCGCGTAGGCGCCGAGCCCCATGAACGCTCCGTGGCCGAGGGATACCAGCCCGAAACGGCCCATGAGCGACCAGCCGGTATAGGTGAACGACCAGATCAGGATCACGATCATGATATGCAGCGGATAGGAAGGGATGCCGACCAGGGCCGCAATGGCGAGCAGCGCCGCCAAGGCTATCGGCAGGGTGAGGCTGTTCATGACCGCCGCCCCATAATGCCTTCGGGCCGCACGAACATCATTGCGATGAAGAAGACGAAGGCGAAGACATAGCCCCACTCCAGGTCGAAGTGATAGCCGCCGAGCGCAATCAGTTCCGAGAAGATGAAGGCCGCGATGAAGCCGCCGACCATGTTCCCGAGACCGCCGAGCACGCAGATCATGAAGGTGATCGGCCCGAAGCTGAGGCCGACAAAGGGATGCACATCGTATTGCAGCACCAGAAGGCAGGCGGCGAGGCCGGCGAGGCCGCCGCCTATGGCGCTCGAAATCAGGTAGAGCCGGCCCTGGGCTGCGCCCATGAGCGTCATGATCTCGCGGTCCTGGCTGATGGCGCGGATCGCCGTGCCCATGAAAGTGCGGGTGAGGAAGAGGTAAAGGAACACGACACAGGCCGCGGCGACGATAAAGGCCGCAAGCCGGGACCACGAAATGTAGATGTCCTCGGTGAGCGGAAACGAGCCGAGCGACACGCCGAGATTGCGGAAGTCGATGCCGAAAGCGAGCGTAGCGACGCTCTGGAAGAAGAACAGCAGGCCGCCCGTCGCCAGCAATTGGTTGATCGGCGCGGAGTCCAGCAGGTGGCGGATAACGAGGTGATGGACTGCATAACCGATCAGGGCGGTCAGCAATATGCCCGCCGGCATGGCGATAAACAGCGGCACGCCATAGACGCTGTGCAGGTAATAGATGCCGTACATGCCCAGCATCACGATCTCGGCGTAGCAGATCCAGACGACATCGACGACGCCGAAAATCAGGTTCAGGCCGAGAGACAGCAACGCCAGAACGCCGCCGAGCAGCAGTCCGTTAATCATTGACTCGTAAAGGAAGACATCCGAAACCGCGAAGCCGATATTCCCTTCCCGCACGATGGCGGGCACATAGGCCAGACACACGAATAGCGTCGCAGCGATAAGCACCAGCCAGACGCGGGTATCGATCTTGCCCATTCCCGTTCCCTGTCCTCGAAGCGCCGGGCCTCAAAGACCCATATAGAGACGTCGTATCTCGTCGCTTGCAGCAAGCTCTTCCGCTGCGCCGCTCATCCGGATCGAGCCCGCTTCCAGCACATAGGCCCGGTCCACGACGCGCAGCACCTGCTGCACGTTCTGCTCGACGATCAGCACCGTCAGGCCCTGCTCGCGGATGACCCGGACCAGTTCGAAAATGCGCTGCACGATCACCGGCGCCAGACCGGCCGAGGGCTCGTCCAGCAACAGCAGCTTGGGCTCGCTCATCAGCGCGCGGCCGATGGCGCACATCTGCTGCTCGCCGCCCGAGAGCGTGCCGGCGAACTGGTGGCGCCGCTCTTTCATGCGCGGGAAGAGGTCATAGACGAATTCGAGCCGCCGCGAGAAAGCCGCGCGGGCGGATGGCACGAACGCGCCCATGCGGAGATTGTCCTCCACCGACATGCGCGGGAAGAGGCGCCGGTGCTCCGGAACATGCGCGATCCCGAGCTCCACAATACGGTGCGGGGCCGTGGCGACCAGGTCCCGCCCTTCCATGTCCATGCGCCCGCCGCGCGCCGGGATAAGGCCCGAAATGACCCGCATCAGCGTGGTCTTGCCGGCGCCGTTCGGGCCGATCACGGCGACCGCCTCGCCGGCATTGACCTCCAGCGTGCAGCCGAACAGCGCCTGGAACGTGCCGTATCCGGCATCGACATTGGACAGCGTGAGCATGGGATTTCGGCGTCCCGCCCCGTCCGCTCTATGAGCCCGCGGCCGCGCCGGCCGCGCCCGAGTCCGTGCCGAGATACACCTCGATCACACGCGGGTCGTTCGCCACCTCGGACGGCGAGCCTTCGGAGATTTTCTCGCCGTGGTCGAGAACCATGACACGGTCCACAACGCGCATCAGCACCCCCATGATGTGCTCGACCCAGATCACCGTGATCCCCATTTCGGCCCGGATCTTGCCGAGCATGTCCGCCGCCTGGTCCATCTCGCTGTCGTCGAGGCCACCCAGGCTTTCGTCGGCAAGCAGCAGCCGCGGCCTGGTCGCCAGCGCCTTGGCGAGTTCGAGCTTCTTGAGCCCGGCCGCGCCGAGGCTGCCCGTCTCGGCCTTGGGGTCGGTCGGCAACCCGACCATCTCCAGCGCCTCTCCCGCCGCCTCCCAGGCTTCCGCCCGGCTCACGCCGTCCTGGCCGTAATATCCGGCCAGCGCCGCGTTCTCCAGAATCGACAGCCGCCGGAAGGGACGCGGGATCTGGAAGGTGCGCCCGATGCCCAGATGGACGATCCGGTGCGGCATCAGCCCCGCCAGTTCCCGGCCTTCGAAGAGGATCGAGCCCGCCGTCGGCGGGAAGGCGCCGGCGAGCATGTTGAAGATGGTGCTCTTGCCGGAGCCGTTAGGCCCGATCAGCCCGAGGATTTCCCCCTGCTCGACATCGAAGGAGACATCGTTCACGGCCGTGAAGCCGCCGAAACGCTTGACGAGATGCTCGACGGCCAGCACGGCGCGTGTCCCCTCCCCCGATGCGCGTCGCTGCGCGAACCGTCACTTCGCGTAAGGCGAGGAGTCCGGCAGCGGCAGCACGGGATCGATGGTCTGGAGTTCCTTCGGCCAGGCCACCTTGATCTCTTCGTTCACATACTGGACGACGACCGGGAAGGCCTCGGTGTTCTGGCCATCCATCGCGCTGCCGGGCTCCGGGAATTTGACGCCGAAACCGAGCAGCGTGCCGCCGACCGGAATGTCGGTCTCCAGCGCTGCAGCCCGAAGCGCATCCGCCGAGATGCCGCCATGGTCGCGGATTGCGCGCGGCAGCACGTCGGTGAAGAAGACATGCGCATTGGACGCCGCCATGCCGACATGGGCGGAAATCTTCTTCAGGTCCATCTCAGGCGTCTCGACCGCCTTGGCGTATTCCATGCCGACCATCTCCGTGACTGCGCCCAGTCCCTCGGCGAGCGACGCCGGGTCCAGAAGCCAGATGGACACCGGATCGACATTGAAGATGTGGTTGGCCGCATCCCCGAAGGCCTCGTAAAGCTTGGCGGGCACGCCGTAGCCGGCGCCGTGGCCGATCAGCGCGCGGAACCGCAGGCCCTGTTCCTGCGCCTGGCGCAGGAACAGCGTGATGTCCGGATTGTAGCCGGTGTGCAGGATCACGTCGGGGCGGGCGCGCTTCAGCTTGGTGACCAGCGAGGACAGGTCGGGCGCCGTGGTGGCGTAGCCTTCCTTCAGCACGATCTCGAAGCCCTGCTCTTCCGAGCCGGCCTCATTGCCCGCAGCCACGCCGGAGCCGTATGGGCCGTCCTCATGGATGATCGCGACCTTGAGGTCCGACGGCTCGATGCCGAGCTTCTCCTTGGAATACCCAGCTAGGAAATCGGTCGAGGCCGTGCCGAACATGCCGCTGTGAACCTGCGGCCGGAACACATATTTCAGGTTCCTGTCCCTTAGCACAGCTTCCGAAATGCAGGTGGTGATCCACATGAATTTCCCAAGCTGTTCCACGCGGGCGGCGACCGGTACGCACTGGGCCGAGCTGTAGAAGCCGAGCAGCATGTCGACATTTTCCTGCTCGATCAGCCGGACGGCCTCGTTGATCGCCACATCGGGCTTGGACTGCGCATCGGCGTAGATCGGCTCGATCTTGTAGCCTTCCACGCCGCCCTGGGCGTTGATGTAGTCGATCATGATCTTGGCGCCGCGGGCCTGGAGCTCCGACCCGCCGCCGGCGAGCGGCCCCGTATAGTCGTAGATCACGCCGATCTTGATCGTCTTGTCCGCCGCCTGCGCCGTCGTCGCAAGCGCCAGAGCCGCCGCGCCCGCCGCCAGGCTGCGCGCAATTGTCCTGAGCTTCATGGCATCCCTCCCGGCCTTGCCCGTATCCGGCACTCTATATCAGCCTGCCGCCGGAGAGTCAGCATCCGCAGCGCGCCATGGACTTTGCGCTTGCGCCCGGCGCGATTTCGCCTATGTTGCGCAGCCTGATGCGGGAGTAGCTCAGAGGTAGAGCATCACGTTGCCAACGTGAGGGTCGCGAGTTCAAATCTCGTCTCCCGCTCCAGACCTTCCCCGAAATTGCCTCAATGTCGCCGGGGCAGGACCTCGCGAAGGGCCCGCTCGAAGGCTTGGGGCTGTTCATACATGGCCCAGTGCCCGGCGCGCGGCACCATGGCGATGCGCGCTTCCGGCCGGATCGCGCGAATGGCGGCCACGCGCTCGCGGAAGAAGGGCCATGCGGTCCAGTCCCATTCGCCCCAGATCGCGGCCAGCGGCGCCTCGATAAGCGGCAACCGGTCGCGGAGCGCCGGCGTCGCGCTCACCCAGCGGCTCTTGGTGACGGCGCGCATGGTGTTGGTGACCTGCATATGGACCGCAAAGTCGTCCACGGCGCGCGGATCGGCCAGCATCAGGATTTCCAGATTGCGCCGCGCGAGGCTCTTCAACTGGGCCGGCGTCATGTCCCGCCGGAACCGCTCCAGCGCCGGCCCCCGCGCCCGGCGCAGCCCCATCGCACCGACGCCGACCATGGTGAAGCTGTTCAACAGGTCCGGCAGATAGGGCGCGGCATGGCCGCCGACGATGCCGCCGAAGGAGAACCCGACGAGATCGACCCGCCGGTCCTGCTCGTCCAGGACATGGCGCAGGCCGTCGGCGACGATGCGCCCTATCGAATCGATATCCCTGCGGTCGGGCGGCGGGGCTGACTCGCCGAGGCCCGGCGTGTCGCAGGCATAGACCCGGCGGCTCCGCGCGAGAGAGCGGACATTGCGGAACCAGTGCCACCACGAGCCGTAACCGCCATGCATCAGCATCAGCGGCGGCGCGCCCGGCGCGCCGAACACCCGCCAAACCATCTCGCCGTCGCCGCAGGGCGATGTCCTGATCGTCGCTTCCGCTTCGACAGCGCGGATAGCGGCCGCCACCGCCGCAGGCGGATTCAGCGGCGCAGGCGCAGCGCGCCGCAGCGCCTCGGCGCGAAGGGTCACGCCCGCGCCCCGGGCCCCGCGCGGTGAAGCAGGACCAGGCACTCGCGCTTCTTGCGCCGGAGATCGGCGCAGGCGCGCCTGGCGTCGTCTTCATCGAACCCGGTGAGGCGCGCGCGGTAGAGCTTGCGCCCGCTGGACGCCCGCATCGGCCAGGCGCCGGCATGAACCCCGCCGGGCAGCCCGCGCAGCAATTCGGCGGCGGCGGCTGCCTGTTTTCGCGCCCTGTTCCGGCTCGCATAAACGCCCACCTGCACAGCGTAGTCGCCGATTTCGGTTTCCTCGCGCGCCGGCGGCAATCTGGGCACGGCCGCCTTCGCCGACAGATCGTCGGGTACGGCCGCCGTCTTCGGCGGGAGCGGCGGCGCAGCTTCGGACGCTTTGGCTGCCGGCGCGCGCGCCGGACCTGCTGCAGCGCCGGGCGCGGGCCGCGGCGGCGGCGCTGCAGCGGGTGCGGCGCCGTGGCGAATGACGAAGCAGTCCGTGCGCCGCTTTTTCAGATTCCGGCAGGTCCTCTGGGCGTCCCGCTTGCCGTAGCCCACCAGGCGGGCCTGATAGATCGTGCCGCCCCTGCGGCGCGCCTTCGGCCAGGCGCCCCAGGTGCCTCCCTGCGGAACACCGACCTGTTGCGCCGCGGCGCGCGCCAGAGTCCGGGCGGCGGCCTCGTTTCGCACCGCGCCCACCTGCACCGCCCAGACGGGTCCGCCTTCGCTCACGGCCGGGCGCGGTTTCAGCCGGGTGAAAATGCGGTCCGTCAGTTTCGCGACATGGCGGTCGCGCGACCGCGCGGTGCGACCGCCCATGACCACCGTAATCAGGCGGCGGCCCTTGCGGACAGCGGAAAAGGCGAGGTTGAAGCCCGATTTGGAGATATAGCCCGTCTTCAACCCGTCGGCGCCGGAATAGCGGCGCAGCAGGCGGTTGTGCGAGCGGTAAGTGCGCCCCCGGAACTTGAACGATGTCAGGGAGAAATAGTCGTAATATTGCGGGAAATACTTGATGAGGGCCTGCGCCAGCCGGGCCATGTCGCGGGCTGTGGTCCATTGCTTGGAATGCCAGAGCCCCGAGGCGTTGCGGAAATTGGTATGGCGCATGCCGAGTTGCCGCGCCTTGCGATTCATGACTTTCGCGAATTTCCGTTCGCTGCCGGCCACGAAATAGGCGACGGTCGTCGCCACATCGTTGGCGGACTTGACGACAAGCGCCCTTATGGCGTCGCGCACGGTGATCGTTGAGCCCTGCTTGAGGCCGAGCCGGGAGGGCGGCTGCAGGGTCGCGCGATGCGGGACCTTCATGCGCGTTGTGAGCTTGTACTTGCCGCTGCGAAGCCGCTCGAAGATGAGGTAGAGGGTCATCATCTTGGTGAGCGACGCCGGGTAGCGGCGCGCCGTGGACCGTTCGCCGTGCAGCACAGCGCCGGTGTCAGCGTCGATGACGACCGCAGCATAGCGCGCCGCCGCCGCCGCCGGTTCGGCGGCGCATATGACGGCGAACAGAAACAGGACAGCGCGAATCGCCTTCATGGCCCCTCCTCGGCCGACATAGAGTCAATCCGGTTTCGCCGCAATGCCGGCCGGCGTTTTTCCTTCGCCGCGGCGCTTGCAGGGGCCCTTGAACGGCGGCGGCTTATTCCTACTTGGATACCGGCTATGCTAGTGTCCAGCATGCGGCCTGCGGGCGGGAGATTATGGATGAGCGACGAACGGCGGGGCGGGGACGGCGACCCGAATACAGGGGTGCTCGTCAGGACCAAGCCGGAAACGAAGAAGCCGTCGTTGTACAAGGTCATCATGCTGAATGACGACTACACGCCGATGGAATTCGTCGTCCACGTCCTGCAAGCCTTCTTCCACAAGGGCCGGGAGGAGGCGACGAATATCATGCTGATGGTCCACCAGCGGGGGATCGGGGTCTGCGGTGTCTATACCTACGAGGTCGCCGAGACCAAGGTGACGCAGGTTGTGGACTTCGCGCGGCGACACGAACACCCTCTGCAGCTGACGCTTGAGAAGGAATAGCCGGTCGATGCTGTCTCGCACCCTCGAACAGACGCTGCACCGGGCGCTCTCCTACGCCAAGGAACGCAGGCACGAATACGCCACGCTGGAGCATCTGCTGCTGGCGCTCACCGAGGACCGGGACTGCATCGCGGTGCTGCGGGCGTGCTCGGTCGATGTGGACAATCTGAGGTCCGAGGTCACCGGCTATCTGGACGAAGAGCTCGACAATCTCGCGGTGGAGCGCGACGGCGACCCCAAGCCGACGGCCGGCTTCCAGCGCGTCCTGCAGCGCGCGGCGATCCATGTGCAGTCGTCGGGACGCGAGGAAGTGACGGGGGCCAATGTGCTCGTGGCGATCTTCTCGGAGCGCGAGAGCCACGCCGTTTTCTTCCTGCAGGGCCAGGAAATGACGCGCCTCGACGCCGTCAACTATATCAGCCACGGCATCGCCAAGAGCGCCGGGCGCTCGGAGCCGAGGCGGGTGCGCGGCGCGGAGGAACGCCAGGAAAGCGAGGGCGGCGAGTCCGGCAAGGGCAAGCCGGCCGAGGCGCTGCAGGCCTATTGCGTCAACCTCAACGAGAAGGCGGACGCCGGCAAGATCGACCCGCTGATCGGGCGCGAGCTGGAAGTCGAGCGCACGATCCAGATCCTCTGCCGGAGAACCAAGAACAACCCGCTCTATGTGGGCGACCCGGGCGTCGGCAAGACCGCCATCGCCGAGGGCCTCGCGCGGAAGATCGTCGAGAGCGCGGTGCCGGAGGTGCTGGCGGAGGCCACGATCTACGCGCTCGACATGGGCTCGCTGCTGGCGGGCACGCGCTACAGGGGCGATTTCGAGGAACGGCTGAAGCAGGTGCTGGCGGAACTGGAGGCCCTGGAAGGGGCGGTGCTGTTCATCGACGAGATCCACACCGTTATCGGCGCCGGCGCCACTAGCGGCGGCTCGATGGACGCCTCCAACATCCTGAAGCCGGCGCTCGCCAGCGGCACGCTGCGCTGCATAGGCTCCACCACATACAAGGAATACCGCAATTATTTCGAGAAGGACCGCGCGCTCGTGCGCCGGTTCCAGAAGATCGATGTGCATGAGCCGTCGGTTCCGGACGCCATCAAGATCATGATGGGGCTGAAGCCCTATTACGAAGAGCATCACGGCGTCCGCTACACCACCGAGGCCATTCGCTCGGCGGTCAACCTCTCCGCGCGCTACATCAACGACCGCAAGCTGCCGGACAAGGCCATCGACGTGATCGACGAGGTCGGCGCCGCCCAATTGCTGCTGCCGCCGAGCCGGCGCAAGAAGACCGTGGGCGTGCGCGATGTCGAGGGCATTGTCGCCAAGATCGCCCGCATCCCGCCCAAGAGCGTCAGCCGGGACGACCGCGAGTCACTGCAGACGCTGGAGCGCGACCTGAAGACGGTGGTATTCGGCCAGGACCCCGCCATCGAAGCGCTGGCGAGCGCTGTCAAGCTGGCGCGGGCCGGCTTGCGGGAGCCCGAAAAACCCATCGGCAGCTACCTGTTCTCGGGCCCGACCGGCGTCGGCAAGACGGAGGCCGCCCGCCAGCTCGCGCGCTGCCTCGGCGTCGAACTGGTGCGGTTCGACATGTCGGAGTACATGGAGCGGCACAGCGTTTCGCGGCTCATCGGCGCCCCGCCCGGCTATGTCGGCTTCGACCAGGGCGGCCTGCTGACCGATGCGGTGGACAAGAACCCGCATGTGGTGCTGCTGCTCGACGAGATCGAGAAGGCGCATCCCGACGTGTTCAACGTACTGCTCCAGATCATGGACCACGGCAAGCTGACCGACCACAGCGGCAAGCAGGTCGATTTCCGCAATGTCATCCTCATCATGACGACCAATGCCGGCGCGTCCGACCTGGCAAAGGCGGCGATCGGCTTCGGACGCGATGTCCGCGAGGGCGACGACAAGGAGGCTATCGACAGGCTGTTCACGCCGGAGTTCCGCAACCGGCTGGATGCGATCATTTCCTTCGGCAACCTGCCGATGGAGGTCGTGCATCGGGTGGTGGACAAATTCGTCGCCGAACTCGAAGGCCAGCTCGATGACCGCCAGGTCGAAATCCTGCTGACCGACGCCGCCCGCGCGTGGCTCGCCGATAAGGGTTACAGCGTCGAATACGGCGCCCGCCCGCTCGCCCGCGTGATCCAGGAGCACATCAAGAAACCGCTCGCGGAGGAGCTGCTGTTCGGCCGTCTGGCCAAGGGCGGCTCGGTGGAAGTGGATGCCGGCGAAGACGGCCTGACCTTCGCCTACCCCGACTCCCCGCCCCCCGCCCCGCCGAAAGCGAAGACAAAGGCGAAGGCGAAAAAGAAGGAGCCGGCGGCGCTGTAGGGCGGTTTTGCAACCGTCCGGGATGCAGGAGCAATCGTCCCTTCCCGTCGTCCCTCATCCCGAGTAGCGGCGCCAGCTGCGTATCGAAGGACGGCGGCCGGCGGCAGGGCAGGGCCCTTCGATACGCGCCCGCTG
The DNA here is from genome assembly GCA_022822125.1 of Alphaproteobacteria bacterium. The sequence continues at coordinate 12,345 of JAJECF010000133.1, read as the reverse complement.
ACGCGGTCGCTACTCAGGATGAGGGAGTTGCGGTTCCTGCGGAAGAGGGCATGACGACATGAACCTCGATCGGAGACCGTCAGTATCGGACCGCCGCATCCGGGCGGGCGCACTCGCCGCCCTGCTCTGCCTGGGCGCAATTGCGGGCGGCCTCGCCGACGCTGTCGAACCGCGAGAATACCGCTCCGAGAAGCACGCCTTCCGCCTCGTCCCGGTCGGCGGCCCGTTCGACCGGGCATGGGGCATGGCGTTCCTGCCCGACGGGCGCATGCTGGTGACGGAACTGGACGGCGCTCTCCGCATCCTGCAGCCCGGCGGGAAGCCGTCGGACCCGCTGCCGGGCCTGCCGCGACTCCGGGAATACGGCCAGGGCGGGCTGATGGATGTCGCGCTCGACCCCGGCTTCGCGGCCAATCGTCGGCTCTATCTGAGCCACATTATGGACACGGCGGAAGGCAGGACGACTGCTGTGAGCACGGTGCGGCTGGAGGGCGGCCGGCTCCACGGGTTCGAGACCGTCTTCACCGCCCGCGCGGCAAGCGGCACGGGCCGGCATTTCGGCTCGCGGCTTCGGTTCGCGCCGGACGGGATGCTGTTCGTCACCATCGGCGACCGCGGCGACCGGCGGAGCGCGCAGGACCTCGGCAACCATGCCGGCGCGGTCCTGAGGCTAAATCCCGACGGCGCGGCCCCGCCCGACAATCCTTTCACCGGGCGGCCGGGAGCGCTGCCGGAGATATGGTCTTACGGGCACCGCAACCCGCAGGGCCTTGCCTTCGATCCCGAGACGGGCCGGCTATGGTCGCAGGAGCACGGGCCGCGCGGCGGCGACGAGGTCAATCTCATGCGGCGCGGGCGGAACTATGGCTGGCCGGTCATCACCTACGGGCGCAACTACAGCGGCACGAAGATCACCGACGAGACCGCGCGGCCGGGCATGGAGCAGCCCGCGACATACTGGACGCCGTCCATCGCGCCCTCGGGGCTGACGGTCTATCGCGGCGGCAGGTTTCCCCGCTGGGACGGCAACCTCTTCGTCGGCGCGCTCCGCGCCCAGCTCCTCGTCCGGCTGGAATTGGACGGAGACAGGGTGGTCCACGAAGAGCGCCTGCTGACGGATTTCGGCAACCGGATACGCGACGCGCGCACCGGCCCGGACGGCCTGATCTACCTGCTTATGGACGAGAACGACGCTCAAATCTGGCGCCTGGAGCCGCTTTAGGGGGCGGGCGAGGCCCTGTCGGGCGGCCGGGCGCGGGCTTCCGCTTGTCACCGGAGGGATCGTTTGCGAGAGGGCCTAGCGGAAATCGACGACGCCGTGGTTGCGGACGACCTCCTTTTCGATCCGGGTGTCCTGTTCGCAGAAGACCACGAGGTTGTTCGCGCCCGGCGTGCGCGCGCCCGGCGCGAGGATGCCGTCGGCGCCCAGGAAGGCGCAGGCTTCCGCAATCTCCTGCGAGCGGGGATATTCCTGCGCCCGCTCGACCCAGGAGAGTTTCCCGTAGGAACGGATGTCGAGGCCCAGCGCCGCCAAGTTGTCGAGCGTGCGGAAGCGCATTACCGCTTCCAGCGACACCCGCAACTCGAAAAGCTCGTACCGCACCCTGGACGGGACGATCGGCTGGCCCCGATAGAGGTGGAACCATCGCTCGTCGATGGCGGCCTGCCGCGTTTCCGAGGTGTAGAGGACATCGAATGTGCCATCGTCCCAGCGGCCGCCGGAACGCCAGCAGGCCAACGGGTCCCGGCCCTCGCGCACCGAACGCCAGACGGTTCCGCTGTAAGGCTCCCGCTCCAGCGCATCCAGCGCATCCAGAAGGCACGGATCGCGGATCGGCCGGCGAGGCCCCGGGCCGTTCCCTGTAGCCACGGTCAGAGCCACGGTCAGAGATAGGCATCCGCATCAAGGCGGTCCAGAATAGCGATCACTTCCTCTGTGCGGCCGTTATGGATCAGGTCGACCGCCCGCTCGCCGTCGAGTTGGGGATGCGGAGCGTGGAGCCAAGCCCGCACTTCCTCCCGGGAGTAATACTCGCCAAGCCGCATCGCCACATAGGACAGGTCCGACATGATGAGTTGCGTTTTCGGATGGGGGGCCTTCCGGCCGCTCGACCAGCGCGAGACGGTGGCCTTCGACACGCCGGCGAAATTGGCGATGTCGGTCCCTTTCAGACCGCCAGCGTCCTGTAACCTCCGGATGAACTGCGCGACGGGCCTTGCCTCCGCCCGGTCTTCCGCCTGCGCCCGGTTCATGGCGCGTCCTTCTCCAAAACACGGAACCACCCGGCTTGATGGGTCCTTCTAGTTTCAAAAAATATATTCGTAAAACCAAAAGGTCAATGATTGGCACGGGGAAACAGGACCACGCCGCCTCCCCGCCCTACCCCGCGCCGGCCCGCTCGGCCAGCGCGAGGACGTGGCGGGCGGCCTTGAGGTGGGGCATGTCGAGCATCTTGCCGTCCAGCCCGACGGTGCCGGCGCCGCCGGCATTCTCCATCGCCTCGACGACGCGGCGGGCGTGGGCGATCTCGTCTTCGGTCGGCGCGTAGGCGCTGTTGATGGGATCGACCTGCGCGGGGTGGATGGCCACCTTGCCGGTGAAGCCCGTCCTGCGGCCCTGCAGCGCCTCGGCGTGCAGGCCGTCGAGATCGCGGAAATCGGGATAGACCGAGTCCACCGGCTCCGTGCCGGCCGCCTTGCAGGCCGCCAGGCAGAGCGCGCGCGCCAGCCGGTACACGTCCTCATACTGCCCGTCCGGCGCGCGGTTGGTGGAGGCGCCGAGCGCGGCCGAGAGGTCTTCCGCGCCCCAGGTCATGCCGTAGATGCGCGCGCTCGCGCCGGTGAAGCTGTCCATCGTGAAAAGCGAGCGCGCCGTCTCGGTGGCGACGACCAGGATTTGCGTCGAGCCGGGCGCGATCCACTCCCGCACCTCCAGCGCCGAGAGATAGTGATCGAGCCTGACTGCCTCGGCGGCGGAAAAGGTCTTCGGCAGCACGATGCCGTCCGGGGCGCCAGCCATCACCGCCGCGAGGTCCGGCAGCGCGAGGTCCGTGTCGAGCGGGTTGATGCGGACCCAGAGCTGCTGGGCGCGGTCGTCCCGGCTGGCTTCGAGGCGTTCCCGCACCATTTGTCGCGCAACCGGCAGGTTCGCCTGCGCCACCGAGTCCTCCAGGTCGAGGATCAGCGCGTCGGCCGGCACGCCGCGCGCCTTCTCGAACTTGCGCGCGCTGTCGCCCGGCACGAACAGGAAGCATCTGAGCGCGTCGGTCATGACGGGCGCTTCTTCATCATGCCCTGGCGCTTGCAGCGGGCGACCTCCTCGCCGCGCTGGTTCACCGCCCAATGCTCGAAGGTGACAATGCCGACCTCCGGCCGCGACCGGCTCTCGCGCTTGTCGAGAATCTTCGTGAAGGAGGTGATGGTGTCGCCATGGAAGACAGGGTTGCGGAACACGCAGTCGGTCATGCCGAGATTGCCGACCGTGGTGCCGAGCGTGGTTTCCTCCACCGACACGCCGATCATCAGGCCGAGCGTGAAGATCGAATTCACAAGCCGCTGGCCGAATTGGGAATTCTCCTTCGCGAATTCCTCGTCCAGATGCAGCGGCTGCGGATTGTGCGTCAGCGCTGTGAACAGGATGTTGTCCATCTCCGTCACCGTGCGGGTGATCGGGTGTTTCCACTCCCTCCCGATCTCGAATTCCTCATACCAAAGACCGGCCATCGCCGCGTTCCCTCCCTGTCGTGCATTTCCGAATGGCGGAGCGCGCCGCCTCAGCGCTTCCGGTATTGCGTCGCGCCGAACATGTTCTCGCGTTCCTCGTCCGTCATGCCGCCCTGCCGGCGGCGGTCCGCCAGCACGGCGCAACCGCGCTCCACGGCCGGGCGCGCCTCGATCTCCTTGTACCAGCGCGCGAGGTTGGGATGCGCCTCGAGGTTCTGGCCCTGGTTCTCCCAGCTGCGGAGCCACGGATATGTCGCCATGTCGGCGATCGAATAATCGGCGCCGCCGAGCCATTCGCTCTCGCCGAGCCGGCGGTCGAGCAGGTTGTAGAGCCGCGTGCCCTCATTGACATAGCGGTCTATGGCGTAGGGGATTTTCTCGACCGCATAATTCCGGAAGTGGTTTATCTGCCCCAGCATCGGCCCCACATGGCCCATCTGGGTCATCAGCCATTGCAGGGTGCGATAGCGCGCCGCCGGGTCGGTCGACAGGAAGCGGCCCGTCTTCTCGGCGAGGTAGATCAGCATCGCGCCCGATTCCGCAAGCGCGAAGGGCTTGCCGCCCGGCCCCTCCGGATCGACCATCGCCGGCATCTTGTTGTTCGGGCTGATCTTCAGGAAGTCGGGGGCGAACTGCTCGCCCTTGCCGATATTGACCGGGATGACATTGTACCCGAGGCTCGTCTCCTCCAGCATGATATGGACCTTGTGGCCGTTGGGCGTCGGCCAAGTGTAGAGGTCGATGGCGGTCATGGGCGCGGACCTTTCCTGCTCTCCGGGGCGCCGCCATTCTACCGCATCCCGCACTGCCTGCCGGCCCCTGCGACAACGGCGTTGCCGGCCCTGGTGGATCGGGCAGCGGAGTTCCGGACTACATTTTGTCCCAAAGTATCAGTAATAATTCCTAAATGAGATTGCTTCTGGCATTTCTGACCCAATATCGAGCAAGGAAGAAGGACGCGGCGTATGCGGGGCCGCTTCCTTTTCCGGTTCGCGCCGGCACGAAAAAGACCCCGGGGACATCGAACGCGATAGAGGAACGGGAAGGAGAGGCGGATGCAAGACCGCGCGACGAATTCGGGGGAGCCGGAGGCGGCGCGCTTCATGCCGAAACGGACCGGGCTCATGCGCCATGCACATGCAGATCATGACATTTCATGACGTATCGCGGTGGCCTCATGACAAAACATGACACCGCATGACGCACCTGACGGTGCTAACTAGTTGATTAAGCGCTTGTTTTTCCTCGTGCAACAACGGGTCGGGGGTGCAACTGCAACCGCATTTTCCCCCGCCTGCAACAGGATGCAGGAGGACCATGCATGTCAACCACCCGCCTCAACGAGAGCCGGATCGAGGCCCTTGAGGCCCGCAAGACGCCCTACGATGTCCGCGACAGGGAGCTGAAGGGCTTCGGCGTCCGCGTCCTGCCCTCGGGCAGGAAGACCTTCTTCATTCACAGCCAGCATGAGGGATGGCGCGTCTGGAAGACCGTGGGCGATGCCGGCAGCCTCGGCCTCGACGACGCCCGTCGGCGCGCAACAGAACTGCTTGCCGCCATCCGGCGCGACGGGGCGCCCGTCCTGCCCGAAGAGAGGCTTTTCGAGGTCGTGGCCGAGGAGGTCTTCTCCCGCTACGGGCGGCACTGGAAGCCCGGAACCATGAAAGTCAACCGGAACTATCTGCGCAACACCATCCTTCCCCGTTTCGCCGGCATGAACATCGCCGCCATCGGGAAGCAGGATGTGCAGCGCTGGCTCGCCTCGCTTCACGCGACGCCGGTGGCGGCGGACCGGTCCGCGCCGATCCTCTCGGTCATCATGCGCCAGGCCGAGATTTACGGCTACCGCCCTGAGGGCAGCAATCCCTGCGCCGGCATCCGGCGCTACCGGCGCAAGGGACGCGAGCGGTTCCTGTCGGAAGTGGAGCTTCACCGGCTCGCACGGGTTCTCGACAGCCAGGACGCGGGCCATCCGCGCGAGGCGGCGTTCATCCGCCTGCTGCTGCTGACCGGCTGCCGCAAGGGCGAGATCGTGACGCTGCAATGGCCGGACTACCGGGAGGGGTGCCTGTTCCTGCGCGACAGCAAGACCGGTCCCCGGACGGTGTGGCTGTCCTCGCCTGCGCGCGCCGTGCTGGACGGTCTGCCGCGCAAGGGCAGGTGGGTCTTCCCCTCGCCGTGCAAGCCGGGGCCGCTTTCCCTGACGATATTCGAGACGTTCTGGCGCCGGGTCCGGGAGGAGGCGGGGATCGCCGATGTCCGGCTTCACGACTGCCGTCATACCTATGCCAGCATCGCAATCATGGCGGGCGAGACCGTCACCACCACGGCGCGGCTGCTCGGTCACAACGATGCGCAGACGACGCTGAAATACACTCATCTCCTGGACCGTTCCGTCCGGGAGGCCGCCGACGCTCTTGTCGGCATTCTCGGGAGCTGAGCGATGCCGGAACGCAGGAAGCTGACCGACGCCGGCATTGCGCGGCTCAGGCCCGGGGCGCGGGAATATACGGTCCGGGACACGCAGGTCGCCGGTCTCGGGGTGCGTGTGCGCCCCTCCGGCAGCCGGACCTTCATCTACCACCGCAAGACCGATGGCGGCGTGAAGAAAATGTCCTTCGGCCCGGCGGCGCTCTCCGGGGTCGCAGAGGTGCGCCGCGCCTGCCTGGAGGCGGCGACCGGGGCCGGCGGCGCAGATGCAGCCTGTCGCGGGAAAGCGCCGCTCTTTCGTGACTTCGTCGCCGGTCAATGGAAGGCGGAGCGGTTCAAGCGCTGCAAGCCCTCCACGCAGAAGGGGTTCCGCAGCATGCTGGACCGGCAACTGCTTCCGGCCTTCGGCTCCCGGCGTCTCGACCGCATCACCCGCCGCATGGCGCTCGGCTGGTTCGAGGCTTGCAGCCGGACCGCGCCGGGGTCGGCCAATCACGCCCTCGCGCTGCTGCGCCAGATCCTCAACCATGCCGTCGCCTGCGGCCATATCGCGGCCAACCCGGTGCGCGGCATAAGGCGCAATCCCGGCCGCAAGATGACGCGCTTCCTGTCCCGCAAGGAGATCGCCTGCCTCCACCGAGTCCTCGACCGGTATGCCGAAGGCTCCGCGTCCGAGGCGCAGCAGGCCGACATCATCCGCCTGCTGCTGCTCACCGGCTGCCGCAAGGGCGAGATCGTGTATCTGCGCCGGGAGGAGGTCAGGGACGACCGGCTCGAACTCGCCGACAGCAAGACCGGCCCGAGAACCGTCCTGCTGAATGCCCCGGCCCGGGAGATCGTCGAGCGCCGCATGGCAGACAACAACAGCCCCTGGGTGTTCCCCTCCGTCAGGGACCCGGCCTGGCATCAATCCTACGAACTCCCGCTCTGGTATCGTGTCAGGCGCGAGGCCGGCATCGAGGACGTGCGCCTGCACGACCTCCGTCACACGGTAGCCAGCCAGGCGACGATGAACGGCGTGCCGCTGCCGGTCGTCGCCCGCCTGCTCGGGCACAGCAATGTCGCCATGACCATGCGCTACGCCCATGTCGGGGATCGCGAGATCGAGGCGGCGGCCGAACGGGTGGGGCAGACCCTCGCGACCATGATGGATCTGTAGCGGACAGAGTCCCGAAATCCGCGATTTGCCCCCGGTAGCGTTCCATCACGAACCTTGCAAGGTTCGGCTTGGCGATGTCAGCGACGTCGCGCCAGTACAAATCAAGCAGCCCGTCGCGCTCGGACCCGTTGAGTGCAAGCAACTGCCTCGATCAGGACCCGGTTCCGCCCTACAATCCGAACAGGGCGAGAAGCTCGCGGCGGGTCAGCCGTGTCGACAGGTCCAGCGAGACATCGTCCACGATGCGGTCGAACAATTCCTGCTTGTCGAGGAGAATCCCGTCTATGCGTTCCTCAATAGTACCGACGCAAATATATTTGACGACATTGAGCTTGACCGTCTGGCCGATACGGTGCGCGCGGTCTTCCGCCTGTCGCTCCACCGCCGGGTTCCACCAGCGGTCCAGATGGAACACATAGGAGGCTTCCTGAAGATTGAGGCCGACGCCTCCTGCGCGGAGCGATACGATCATGACCCTGTGCCGGTCCGAGGCCCTGAACCGCTCCACAAGACGGGGCCGCGCCTCGACCGGCACTTCGCCTGTCAACACGAGCGGGCTGAATTCCTGCAACCGGCGCGCTGCCGCCTTCACGCCCGATGTGTCATTGGCGTATTGCGAAAAAATCAGCGCCTTATGCCCACGAGACGAGATTTCCCGCAGTTTCTCCTCAATGTCGTCCATTTTGGCGGACACGCGGGTCCGCGGGTCGAAATTGCATATCTGCTTCAGGCGAGTGATCAACTCCAGGATATGGCGGACGGTAACGCTGGCGCCCAGCGACCTGAGATAAACGACGCCCTCCTGTTCCGCCCGGTCGTAGCTTCTCCGCTGTTCGGGGCGCAGCGCCAGCGTCAGGCGGGACTCGAGTTTCGGCGGCAGATCGGTCAGCACGTCGCCCTTGCGACGGCGGAGTTGCAATTCCCTGTGACGCCTGAGCAATGCGGGACCGGGACGGTATTGGACGGATCGCTTGCCGCTATCGTGATCCACGAACTCCATGATGGACGCCAGTTCGTCCTCGCGGTTCTCGACGGGTGTTCCGGTAAGCGCCCAGGACCGCATTCTCGGCAGACGCTTTACGGCCTGGCTGGTATCGTTTCGGTTCTTGATCCGCTGCGCCTCGTCGGCCACGACCGAATTCCACCTCTCTCCCGGAGGCCGTAATGCCGCCAGACGGCCGGCATCGGCGCGCAGTGTCTCATAGCTCGACAGAACGACATCCTTGTCCGCCCGCCATTGCCATGTCCGGTCGTCCGCCGCGCCGCGCACCACGATTGCGGAAAGCTCCGGCGCCCATTTGGCGAGTTCCCGCCGCCATTGGTCGAGCAGGCTGGCCGGCGCAACCACCAGGCTGGGACCGGGTTCGCCCCGCGCCGCCAGGATCCGCAGCGCGGCGACGGCCTGAACGGTCTTGCCAAGCCCCATGTCGTCCGCCAGCAGGAGCCGGTCCATCTCCAGCAGCGCCTGCACGCCGTCCTGCTGGAAGGGCATCAATTCGCCCGCCCACTCCAATTGCAGATCCGACCCGACGACGGGCGGCTCTGGCGGTGCGGCGAGCACAGCCCGCAATCGCTCCCCCGGAACCGTTCCGACGCCGTCTGCCGAGCCGCAAGCCTTCACGGGCAAGGCAAACAACATGTCGAGGCCGGCAATGCCGGCTGCCTGCCGCACTTGCGCATCGGCGAAGGCCACATCCAATCCCGCCGCCGCCCGCTCCATAGGCTCAAGTGGGTTGCGCCTGGCCTTCATCGCGGAAAGAGCCCGGGCGGCAGGAGAGTCGGGTTCTGGCAAATCCCCGGCCCAGCGTAAGTGGCAGTTGGACTCTCCATCCTCGGGGCCGACGAGGCACAACGGCGCGGACATTTGCGGCGCATCCCGCAATGCGTGAGGGGCCAGCTCGTTCGCCGATGCCACGATCAGGGCTGGCGTATGCGCGGCAGCCCCCAGCAACGCCTCGGCAGTTCTTGCGACCGCCATCCGGCGGACGCACGCAAATCCAAAACCAAGAAGTTCTCCTGCCGGCGAGGTCTCCAGCAGCGCCACACGATCCCCGTTTGCGCTATTTCCCTCAACGATTCGGAGCCATGCCACGACCTCCGCCCGGTCGCAGGCCGCGTCGCATTCGCCGACCATATCGAATGCCCGAGCGCTTAGAGTCGGCCGCTATTCCGCATCGTCCGCAGCCGGCTTTTCCAGTTGCGAATCCTCTTCGTAGCTGCGTCGGAACTCCTCGGACTCGATGTCCGGTCGATAGCCGGGACGCAGCCTCAGCAAATCCCATTCGTTGATCGCCGCCCGGACCTTGTATCGCATCTGGTTCCGGTGTCCCGCGCTCTCCAAAGTCCTTGTGGCCGGGGGCGGCCGGCAGTCGTAGGCCCTTTCGTAAACGCCGCGCAATTTCTCCAGTACCGCAGCCACGTCAGCGTCGCCCACCGGCTTCAGTTCGAATACATCCCGCTCCAGTGCGGCCATGCCGGCCTCGGCCGCTTCGACCAGGCCCTCGTATCGCGCGCTTTGCTGTAGCCGGGGACCGATCCTGTCCCTGTCCTGCTTGCCGTCCGCTCCGATGACCGTCGAGGAATAATCGTCCGTGACCGCACCGACCGCAATCAGCCCGGGATAGGCTTCCCCCTTGGCGCATCCCGTCCAGCGCGCAAGTTCGGCATAGGACCTGGCCCGCTGCAATATCGAGTAATTGCCGATCAGTTCGATCTCATCCATGAACACGACCCATCCCTTGTATCCTGTCCCCCGGATGAGTTCGGCGGCGAATCGCAGCCGCTGCAGCGGGAGTTCCGCGGCTCGCGGCGCCGAAAAGCGGTAGTTCGGCGCCTCGCCGATCGATCGCAAGCCTCTCCTTACGGTTGCAACCGCGATTCTGTCTCCGGCCCAGAACGACTCGATTTCGTTCAGGATCTCTTGGTCGTGCGACCGCTCGTGAACGATGCGGGTTGCAGGGAACATCATGCTCAACTGGCCGTCCAGCGCGGCGCTGGCGATGGCTCCCGAAAACAGGTCGTAGTTTTCGGTCCCGGGCTTCAGGGCGAGCGACAGTTCTTCGATGAAGCGTCCGTTCCGATCCGGAATTCTGGCGCTGTCGACAGCGGAAGAGTACACCTTCCCCAAATCGTAGAGCGGCGTTTCCTTGCTTATCACCACCCGGCTCGTAACGAAGTTCCTCGAAAGCGCCATCTGCTCCAGGTGAGCCAGGAGATGGGACTTTCCGGCGCCGAAGTCTCCTGAAATCAGCATTCCGCGGGCAACGGGCAAGGGCCGCGCGAAGTCGGCGGCTCCCTCCAGCATTCGGGAAAACTGCTGTTCGGCGTCCGGCTGGCTGCTCCCGAGCTCCCGCACCGCATCCCGGTTGGGCACGCCGCTCCGGAGCGCCTCTATCGCGCGTCTGGCAGCGACGTTTGCCGCCTTGTCCGATGGCACGGTCATGGCTGAGGCTGGCTCCTCGTTCAGGATATTCTGACCAGCGACGAAACGGGATTGACCACATTCCTGTCACGGACATCGTCCATGATCCTCGTGCGCAGGGCGGAGTAGATGCCCCAGCCCCGGCCTTTGACGGGATCGTCGTTCAGGAACTCGTAACCGGTTGCTACTGCCAGCAACACGCCGGCCAACCGGTCCGTGCCGTCTATGAACTCCCGCAGAACCTCGTAATGGTCCAGCGTCATCGCCCTGGTATAGTATCTCAGTCCGTCCCGTGGATTCCGTCCCACGGTCACGCGGTCATTGTCCAGATAGACGATCGTGCCGGCATGACCGGCCTGCCTCATCCAGTGACAGGCGGACTCCAGAAAATACCGCGCCGTCGTGCGGTCGATCCGGGTCCGGATCTGGAAGTCGCGCAATTGTCCGATCCTGCTGTCCTCTCCGGTCAGCCAATCCAGCAGCGCCTGGCCGGCGTACCCGTCGGTCCCGGCTGCTTGCTGGAGCTCGAAACGGCAGAGATGCAGCATGGCGATGCGAAAAGCCTTGGCGAGGTCGGCATTCCTGAAAATCCGGTTTTCAAGGTACGGCCTCAGCACACCGCGCGCATAATCCCGCCCGGAGGCGTTTCCGGCGATAGCCGTCTCGACCGCGTCCGGGTCCTTCGCTTCGATGCCCTCGATGGCGAAGCCTTCTTCGGCCAAGAAGCCCAGGATCACGCGGCGGGCCAGAAACCGCCAATCGACCTGGCGTGCAACGCCGAAAAACAGGTCTTGCGGCATATAGGCCCGACATGTCGCCGCATCCAGGCCCACGAACAGGTATCCGTGCGATTCGCCATGCGACTTCAACGCTTCGCGCAGCACCGCCCTGCGGTCATCGTCCGCAACAGCGAACTTGACGGCCGCGCCACCGTTGCCGATGAAGGTGGACAGATATTCCCGGTCGATGACAGCAAGCCAGTCTTCAAGCGGAATCCTGTTGTTCATTCGCCGACGTCCCTGAAGCGGATCCCGTAATAGTCGATGCTGACGCCGGCCGGGTCGACGAAATAGAACAGGTCGCGCGGGCGGTACTTGCCTCCGGATGATGAAAAGGACACTTCCGCGCCCTTCCTTGTTCTGCGCGGCCCTCTTGAATCCAGCATGTAGAGGTCCCTGCCGAAATCCATCCGGTCGTAATCGCGGCCGACGCCTGGCAAGGCGGTCATGAGCCGGTATATGCGGGCGAGGGGCACGACGCCGCCGCCCTGTTTCGACAGCAGTGCCGACGGGCCGGTTATGTCCGCGTACACGGAGTAGAGCGCCTCCAGAAACCGTTGCGGGGTGAAGCCGCTGGATTTGCCCCGGTTGCGCAGCAGCAAATTCGCAAGCCAGGTCGGACGGATGGTAGGGATGCGTTTCCGGTCCAACTGGACGGAGCGGCTGTCCGGCAGGACCCGCAGGACGGACGGCGGGGATATGAACTGCCCGTCGCGCTCGTAAATGCTCAGGCCCTTCCCGGCGGCCGCCTCCAGTAATTCCGGGCCGTATCCTTCCTTCAGATAGTCCGCCTCTTCCGCCTCCGAAAAGGGCCAGCAGGCGGCGGCGCGTCC
>JAJECF010000144.1 GCA_022822125.1 Alphaproteobacteria bacterium | reverse complement strand
TCCATACGACCATGTTCCCGTAATGTGACTGCCTCCCGCCGGATCACGGCAATCTGCCACCCCGTGGCGGCGGGCGATCGATATCCGGGCGTCAAAAATCAGCCCCGCGCGATCAAAAATCGACACAGCGCACACGCCTCTCTGCCATCGAAGATTGATTCGGCGTCCGGTTCCACCGAAACTGGAATGTTGGATAGGGCCAAGTCCATTGCTGGATATAGCGAAGTCGATTATTGGAATAACGAATTGTGTTCCCCGCGGAAATCGCCCGGATTTCAGGAGGCGTTTTAGCCGGACACGAGGGTAGCGGAGATGTTGAACGCGCCGTCCGCCTATATCGAAGGCTACGAGAGAGCCCGGCGTTACGACAGCGCGCTGGCCGACAGGTATATCCGGCACACTGTAATCGGCGACCCGGAGCTCGATCCGGTGATGGAGGAGGTCTATTCGCTGCATCCCGCGGAACTTCACAGGTTCATCGGGGCGGGGATAGAGCAGCGGGACGCGGAATTGCGGGCCGCGCCGGAGCCGCTGCGCCGTTTCTTCGAGGACTTCCGGGAGCCGGAATGGCTGGACCACAGCGCCTTCCAGCCGGGCGTGCGCGCCTTTCACGCCAATGCGGACCTCATGCTGGTCGCGTTCGTCGCCGGCGTGCTCGTGGAAGGGTTTTCGACGCTCATAGCCAAATCGTTCAGCATCACCGGCCGCGTCGCGGCCACCAAAAGGCGCCTCCAGCAGAACAACCGCCAATTGCTCGAGATCTTCTTTCCCGGCGGCCTGCAGCGCGACGGGGACGGGTGGAAGCTCTCGACCCGGGTGCGTTTCGTGCATGCCCGGATCAGGAGCCTGCTGGCGAGGCACGAGGAATGGAACGGCGAAGCCTGGGGCACGCCGCTGAGCGCAGCCCATTTCGGTTTCGCCATTTCGGTCTTTTCCAAGCGGCTGCTCGATTACGCGCAACAGTTGGGCGCGTCCTTCACGGAAGAGGAAAAGGCGAGCATTCTCGACGTCTGGCGCTATTCCGGCTACCTGATGGGCATTCCCGAATCGATCCTTTACGAGGACGGCGCGGAGGCGGACAGGATTCACCGGATCGTGAACCTGTGCGAGCCGCCGCCCGATCCGGATTCGGCAACGATGGCGAACGCGTTGATCGGCGCCATTCCCGGCATCGTGGACATCCGGGACGACCAGGAACGAAGACAGGTCATCGCCCTTGCCTACAAACTGTCCCGCGCGCTCATAGGGAACGAACTGGCCGGGAGTTTCCGGTATCCGCCGACCCGGACCTTCGGAACCCTGTTCGGGTTCCGGCTGAAGCAGCGCCTCCAGCGCATGCTGAAGAGCGGGCTGGTGGTCCGGGCCGATAATTTCAGCCAGCTTCTCCAGATTTCCGTATATGAAGAGAGCGGCCTGACCTACAATTTGCCGGACCACGTCAAACACGAGAAGTCGCAACCATGGTAGGCGGCGCAGGCTTGCTTCGGACCGCTCCGTCCGCAGCGGCCGGAACCGGAAAGGCAATGACGGCTGTCCTTTTCGGGCGATGGACCGGATGACGGCGCCCTCGGCCCTCGACCGCTATATCGGCTTCGTTCTTCAACGCCGGTGGCCGGTCCTGCTGTTCGCCGGCCTGGTCATGCTGGCGGCGACGGCGGGCGCTCCCTTCATCGGCGTGACCAACGATTACCGCAGCCTTTTCGACGAGGACAATCCGCAACTCGCCGCGCTGGACGCGCTGGAGGAGACCTATTCCGCATCCGACATTGCGCTCGTCGCCATCGCCCCGCAGCAGGGTTCGGTGTTCACCCGCGAGACCCTCGCCGCGATCGAGGAACTGACCGAAGCGGCCTGGCAGGCGCCGTTCTCCACCCGGGTCGATTCCCTGACCAACTACACCCACAGCGAGGCGTCCGAGGACGACCTGGTCGTCGGCCCGCTTGTCAGGAATGCGGGCGCGCTCACCGACGAAGGGCTTGCACGGGTCGAAGAGACCGCGCTGAACGCAATCGACCTTGCCGGCCGCCTGGTCTCCCATGACGGGCGTGTGGCGGGGCTGACGATAAACTTCGCCCTGCCCGACGACCGGGATGCTTCGGTCGCCAAGATCAACAATTTCCTCCGCGCCCTCCTGGAGCAGGCCCGCGCCGGCCATCCGGACCTCGACTACCACCTGACCGGCGACGTCGTCATGCATCAGGTCTTCGCCGACACGACCCAGGACGACGTGCGTACCCTCACGCCTCTGGTGTTCACGATAATTGCGGTTGCGATCGGGCTCCTGCTCCGTTCCCTGTGGGGCGCGCTTGCCCTGATCGCCGCGCTGATATTCACCGTCAACACGACGATGGGCTTCGCCGGCTGGGTCGGAACGGTGCTCAACCCCGCCAACTCCGGCATCCCGATCATCGTGATGACCGTCGCCGTGGCGCATTCGATCCATATCGTTGCAAGCGTCCTGGAGCGATTGGGACGCGGCCTCGGCAGGAATGACGCCGTTGCCGGGGCGCTCCGCGACAATATCTGGCCCGTTTTCCTTACCACCGCGACCACGGCAATCGGATTCCTCAGCCTGAATGCGTCCGATTCGCCGCCTTTCCACGTGCTGGGCAACATGGTCGCTTTCGGAGTGCTGTGCGCCTTCCTCTACTCGGTTACCGTCCTGCCGGCCCTGCTCTCCATCCTGCCGCTGCGCGCGCCTCCCGCGCCGGGCGGGCGGCCCGGTTTTTTCGAGCGGTTCGGCGATTTCGTCGTGGAGCGCCGGAGGGCGCTGCTCATCTCCATGCCTCTCCTCGCGGCAGTGCTGGTATCCGGCATCCCGCACATCGACCTCACGGACAACTGGCCGCGATATTTCGACGAGCGTTACGAGTTCCGGCGCGACACGGATTTCGTCATCGACAATCTGACGGGCATGGAAACGCTCGAATATTCGCTCGACTCGGGGCGCGACAACGGCATCACCGACCCCGGATACCTGCAGGCCGTGGACGGCTTTGCGGAGTGGGGCCGGGCGCAGCCGGAAGTGATCCATGTCCAGGCGTTCCCGGACATCATGAAGCGCCTCAACAGGAACATGCACGGCGACGACCCGGCCTACCACCGCCTGCCCGAGGACGGGGCCCTGGCGGCCCAGTACCTCCTGCTTTACGAGCTTTCGCTTCCCTTCGGCAGCGACCTCAACGACCGCATCGACGTCGCCAAGGCCGCGACGCGGCTGAGCGTCGTCACGCGAAGCCTGACCTCGCGGCAGCAGCGCGAACTCGATGCGCGGGCCCAGGAATGGCTCCGGGCAAACGCGCCCGACCTGCTGACGGAAGCATCGGGGTTCACCATCGTTTCCGCGCATCTTTCGCAGCGGAACATCAGGAGCATGCTGACCGGGACAATCGTCGCTATGGCGCTGATATCCCTGATATTGATCGGAATCTTCAGGAGTGTCCGCCTGGGCCTTGTCAGCCTGGTGCCCAACTTCATCCCGGCCGCGATGACCATTGGCCTCTGGGGCTATCTCGTGGGGCGGGTCGGTCTCGCCGGGTCGGTGATGACGGCGATCGCCTTCGGGATCGTGGTGGACGATACAATTCATTTCCTGACCGCCTATCTGAGGGCCCGCCGCGAAGGCCTCGATCCGGCCGGAGCCGTTCGCAGCGCGTTTCGTACAGTCGGCCGGGCGCTGTGGACCACCACGATAGTCCTGTCGCTCGGTTTCCTGGTGTTTGCGTCGTCCGGCTTCGAGGTAAGCTGGGCGCTCGGCCTGATGGTGGCGATCACACTCGTCTTCGCGCTGCTTGCCGACTTCCTGCTTCTTCCGCCCCTGCTGATGGCGATCGACCGGAAGAAGCCGTGATCCGGAGGCGCTGCCGCCGCTTGACTTGGCCCGGCCGGTCGGAAACCATCGGACAAGCGGGTCCCGGAGGACCCGGCCGGATAGCAGCCGACGCTACAGCGGGATGTCGAAGCTGAAAACGCCAATTGGCGAAACCGCCCTTCAAGGCGACCTGGCCTACCAGGCGGAAATCCTGCAGGGCGTGTCCCGCACCTTCGCGCTCACCATTCCGCAATTGCCGGCTCCGCTCAGGGACGCGGTGGGCAATGCCTACCTGCTCTGCCGGATTGCGGACATTATCGAAGACGAAGCCGCGCTCTCCGCCGCGCAGAAACGCGCGTTCTCCGAACGCTGGGTCGGCGTCGTCGAGGGCAGCGAGGCGCCCGCGGCCTTCGCCGAAGACCTGGGCGCGCTGCTTACCCGCTCGGCGACGGAAAGCGAACGCAACCTGATTGCCAATGTTGCGCGGGTCGTCCGGATCACGGAGAGCTTCTCCCCCCGCCAGCGCCGCGCGATGCTGCGCTGCGTGAAGATCATGACGCGCGGCATGGCGGAGTTCCAGGAGGGCGCGAGCCTCGAGGGCCTCAGCGACCTCAAGCATCTCGACCGCTATTGCTACTACGTGGCGGGCGTCGTCGGGGAAATGCTGACGGAGCTGTTCTGCGACTATTCCGAGGAGATCGACGCGCGGCGCGAGGAGCTTTTCGCCCTGTCGGCCTCTTACGGACAGGGCCTCCAGATGACGAACATCCTGAAGGACATATGGGAGGACCGGAGCCGCGGGGCGTGCTGGCTGCCGCGCAGCGTCTTTCTTTCGGCCGGCTTCGATCTTCGCTCGCTCTCGCCGGGCCAGGCCAATCCGGGGTTCGTCGAAGGGCTCAACAGGCTCATCGCCATTGCCGGCCAGCATCTTTCCAATGCGCTCCGCTACATCCTGCTCATCCCGGCGCACGAGACGGGCATCCGCCGCTTCTGCCTGTGGGCGCT
>JAJECF010000082.1 GCA_022822125.1 Alphaproteobacteria bacterium | reverse complement strand
ATCGGCGCGCCGGGCGCCCGGTAGGCGGCGACCTTGGGACGGTTGGTCACGACGTCATAGCCGGTGATGCGCACGTCCTGGAGGTCGTACACCGCGAACGCGGTCATGCAGCCGGGGCCGACGGGCGATCCCGCATAGGCGCCGGCCTGGAATTTCAGCACCGCGTCGCCGGCGACGATGGTGCCGTCGCGCTTGGCGCCGATCTTGACCCAGACGGTGCCGCCCGAGGTCGGGCCGGAGCCGCGGAACACCTCTTCGCGGGTCATCGCCATCTTGACCGGCCGTCCGGATTTCCGCGACAGCACGACCGCCAGCGGCTCCAGATAGACCAGCGTCTTGCCGCCGAAGCCGCCGCCGATCTCGAGCGGCGTCACGCGGATTTCGGAAATGTCGATGCCGAGCAGCTTGGCCACATAGGCGCGGACCATGAACTGCCCCTGGCTGGAGCAGTAGATCTGGACCTGCCCATCCGCGGCATACTGCGCCACGCAGGCATGCGGCTCGATATAGCCTTGGTGGACCGGCGCGGTCTTGTATTTGCGCTCGATGACGATGTCGGCCTTCCCGAACGCCGCGTCCACGTCGCCCAGCTCGAAGACCATGCGCTTGGCGACATTCGACGGCGTCGTCGGCTTCGGATCGACGCCCGAGGTGAACATGTCGTCGTGGAGGACGGGTGCGCCCTCGACCATCGCGTCCTCGACGTCGATGACATGCGGCAGCACCTCGTAATCCACCTCGATGGCCGCGAGCGCGGCATCGGCGGCGGCGGCGCTGGTGGCCGCAACGGCGGCGACGGCGTGGCCGTCATAGAGCGCCTTGTCGCGCGCCATCGTGTTGCCGGACATGTCCTTGAAGTCCGCCGGGCCCTCGCCGACAAAGGCTTCCTCGCTGGTGATCTCGGGCATGTCAGCCGCGGTCATCACCGCCTTGACGCCCGGAATCGCCTCCGCCTTCGAAGTGTCGATGGAACGGATGCGGGCGTGGGCGTGCGGGCTGCGCAGCACCTTGCCGACGAGCTGGCCCGGAAGCTGGAAATCGGCGCCGAACTGGGCGCGTCCGGTGACCTTGTCCACGCCGTCCGGGCGAATCGGGCGGGTGCCGACGACCTTGAGGCCGGTGGTTCCGTCGGGCGCCATATCAGGATGCTCCTCTCATATCGGCGGCCGTATCGAGCACGGCGCGGATGATTTTGTCGTAGCCGGTGCAGCGGCAGAGATTGCCGGCGAGCCAGTAACGCGCCTCTTCCTCGGTCGGGTCAGGATTGTGCTCCAGCAGGGCCTTGGAGGCGACGAGGAAGCCCGGCGTGCAGATGCCGCATTGCAGCGCTGCATATTCCAGGAACTTCTGCTGCAGCGGATGCAGCTTGTCCCCGTCGGCCATGCCCTCGATAGTCTCGATGGCGTGGCCGTCGGCCTCGACGCCCAGCATCAGGCAGGAGCAGACGAGGCGGTCGTCGACCGTGATCGAGCAGGCGCCGCAATCACCCGTGGCGCAGCCTTCCTTGGTGCCGGTGAGGTGCAACTCGTCCCGCAGCACGTCGAGCATGGTCTGCTCCGTGCTGCAGAGGAACTCGACAGGCTCGCCGTTGATCGTGGTGGAAATGTGATGTTTCGCCATGGTTTCGGCTCAGGCTCCCGCGCGCTTGAAGGCAATGGCGGCCGCGCGGCGCGCCAGCACGCCTGCGACCTTGGTGCGGTATTCGACGGTGCCGCGCTTGTCGGAAATCGGACTGCAGGCGGCCTGGGCGGCGGCGTCGAGCGCGGCGAGCGCCGCATCGTCGAGCCTGCTGCCGACCAGCGCCGCTGCTGCATCCGGAACGACCAGCACGGTCGGCGCGACGGCCCCGAGCGACACTTTCGCCGCTGTGCAGGCGCCGCCCTCGTCCAGCGTCACGCAGACGCCGGCGCCGACCACGGCGATGTCCATTTCCGTGCGCGGGATGAAGCGCAGATAGGCGTCGCCCGTGCGCGCCGGCTTCGGCGGCAGCTTGACAGCCACCACCATCTCGCCCTTGGCGAGCGAGGTTCTGCCCGGCGCGGTCGGCACGTCCTCGACCGGAACCTCGCGCTCCCCGCCCGGCCCGGCGATGACGACCGTCGCGCCCGCCGCGATCAGCGCCGGCACGGAGTCCGCCGCCGGGGAGGCATTGCAGAGATTGCCGACGAAGGACGCGCGGCCCTGGATCTGCGTCGAACCGATCAGTTCGACCGCCTCGACGACGCCCGGCCAGTCCTTGGACAGCGTTTCATGCTCTCCGGCCTCGGCGCCGGAAACCGATGCGCCGATCCGGAAGCCACCGCCTTCGGTCGTAATCGTCCGGAGTTCGGGAATCCGCTTGGTATCGACGATCAGGTCCGGCTTCAGCATGCCGGAGCGCAATTGGACGAGAAGGTCCGTGCCTCCCGCCAGTACCCTGGCGACGCCGCTTGCGTTCGCCAGCAACTGCACCGCTTCGGCCACCGTCGTGGGCGCAGCGAAACTCGGTGCGTACATCCTTCCTCCTCAATCTCGCATAGTCGCGCAAACAGGCTCACTTAAGCGCCATCGGAGCTGGCGAGCCTTTCGGATGCAGCCATTCTAGAGCCATCCGCCCCCCTTTGGCGAGAGCGCAGCGTCGATAAGTCGCCTCGTCTCGCCAGCCTGCCGTCCGCAGCAACAGAAACCGGATCAAAAATCAACCGTAACAGGATTATGTCCGCAGCTTTCGATGAACCGCACGAGGTCTTTCGGGGCGATGGCGGTGGTGCGGTCGTTGCGCAGCGGGTGGTAGTTGAGCGGCGAGATTTCCAGCATCCGGGCCTGAAGCACCGGCTGGACGCGCTGCGCGCGGTCGTTGATGAGGGCGAAAGGGGTGACGGCGCCGGGAAGGACGCCCAGCATCTCCATCAGGCGTTCGGCCGAGCCGAAGGATGGCCGGCCCGCGCCGATCCGCCCGCCGAGCTCCTTCAGGTCGATCTTCGCATCTTCCAGGCAGACGACCAGCCAGCAGGCGTTTTTCCGGTTCTTCAGGAACAGGTTCTTGCAATGACCGCCCGCGATGCCGCCGCGAAGTTCCCGGTTCTCGTCCACCGTGAATACGGGCTCGTGGCAGACGGTGCTGTGGGCGATGCCCAGTTCGTCGAGGCGGGCGAAGAGGTCCTCGGGCGTGGCGGGCATAACGTCTTCAAGCCGCAGCGGCGGCAAGCGCGGCTGCGTCGTGATGCGGCAGGTCCATCGCCACAGCCTTCAGCCGCGCCGCCGCCGCTGCGCCGACGGCATCGGCCGCAAGCGCATTATATTTGGATAGCAGCGCCGCTTCCCGGCCGGGATGGCCCGGAGCGCCGGAGGGGTTAAGCGTTTCCGACCGCTCCACCTGCCCGTCGGGACCGGCGATCTCGACCCAGCCCGGATAGTCCGCGGGATAGAGGAGGTCGAGTTCCGCGTCCGGCACGAGTTCGATGCGCCGCGCAAGCTCGACGAGCTCCGGGTCTTTCAGCCGCTCGTCGGCATATTGCGCCGGCAGCGCATTGCCGTCGGCGAGCGCGGCGGCGATGGTGAACCTTGCGCTCATCTGGCCGTTGAGCGCGGTGCCGGGCTCATAATCGAAGCCGCATTGCACATCGACCACGCGCGGCAGGCCGGCGCGGACCGTTTCGTCGGAGCGCGGCATGCGACCGAGACGGTCCCGGAGTTCACGGGCGGCATCGACATAGGCATGCAGCGAGCCGCAGCAGGAATAGGGCTTGAAATAGACTTGCTCGACGGCCCATTCGCCGCCGAGCTCGTCCAGCAGGCGCTCCGGCCTTGCCGCGTCGGAGAAGGCGTCGAGGAAACTGCCGTCATCGGTCTCCAGCACGCTCGCCGGGCCGGTGAAGCCCATGGCCGCGAGCTCCGCCGCCATAACGCCGGCATGGGCGGCGCGCCCGGGATGCAGGCGCTTGCTCATCGCGCCGTCCGCATTGAAGGCGAACAGGCCGGATCCTTGCGTCGCGCCTAGGCCGAGCGCCCAGGCCGTTCTCTCCTCGTCGAGCCCGAAAAGCACCGCGCCCGCCGCCGCCGCGCCGAGCGGGCCGCAGACGCCCGTCAGATGCCAGCCGCGCAACCGCGCAGCATTGGGGTCCAACGCTCGCGAAGCGCGAACCATGACCTCATAGCCGGCAACGACCGCGGTTTCGATGGCCTCGCCTCCGGAGCCGAGACGCTCCGCAAGCGCCAGCGCGGCCGGGATGACCGCCGCGCCCGGATGCAATTTTGCGATGAAATCGTCGAGCTCGAAGGCATGGGCCGCGACGCCGTTCACGAAGGCGGCGTCAGCGGGCCTGAGCGAGGGCTGCGCCTCGCCCCAGACCGTCGCGAGCCCCTTGCCTTCCTCCGGAGGACCGCAGCCCTGCCGCGCCCAGGCGAGCGCCGTTTCGGCCCAGAACTCCCGCCGCCCGTGAAGCGCGGCGCCCATCGTGTCCAGCAGGGCGAGACGCGCAGCATGGCGGACGCTTTCCGGCAGAGCGTCGGGTTGCAGGCCGGCAATCCAGCTGGCGAGTTCGGCGGTCAGGGCTGGCGTTTCGCTGCGGTCGCGCGGCATCGCGGGTCTCCGGAAGCAAGGGAGCAACCCGCCGGGAGGGTTCCAACGGCGGTAATTTCCGGCAAAGAATGCAGGAATCGCGGCCCGGTCGCAAACCGGCGGCCGTATCGCAGAAACAGGAGAGCACAGCCATGCCGGGTCCGTTCCACGGCCTGAAAGTCATCGACCTGACGACGGTGGTCGTAGGCCCCTATACGAGCCAGTTCCTAGGCGACCTGGGCGCCGATGTCATCAAGGTCGAGGCGCCGGAGGGCGACCTCTCGCGGCTGGTCGGACCACATCGCAGTCCGGGCATGACCTCGCAGTGGATGCATGTGAACCGCAACAAGCGCAGCGTGGTTCTCGATCTCAAGACCGAAGGCGGCAAGCAGGCAATGGACCGGCTGATCGGCACGGCCGACGTCTTCGTCCACAATATGCGCCCGGAGCCCCTGGCGCGCCTCGGCCTCGACTATGCGCGGGTGTCCGGGATCAGGCCGGATATCGTGTTCTGCAACATCTGGGGGTTCGGCCGCAGCGGCCCCTATGCCGGGCGCGCGGCCTTCGACGACGTGATCCAGGCGGGCGCCGGTCTGGCGGCTCTGGAAGGCTTCGCGACCGGCAAGGCGAAATATGTACCCATGCTCATCGCCGACAAGACGACGGCGCTGTTCGCCGCGCTGGCGGTCTCCGGCGCGCTTTACCACCGCCTGGCGACCGGCGAGGGGCAGGAGGTCGAGGTGCCGATGTTCGAAAGCATGGCCGGGTTCGCCCTTGTGGAGCATCTCTGGGGCGAAAGCTTCGTGCCGGCGCTCGACCGGGTGGGCTCCGAGCGCCACGCCACCCCGAAACGCTGGCCCATCGCGACGAAGGACGGCTTCATCTGCGTGCTGGCGACCTCCGACAAGCATTGGCGCGCTGTGCTCGAGGTCGCCGGACGACCGGAACTGATGGACGATCCGCGCTACGCGACTCGCCCGGCCCGCTTCGAGCACCGGGACGAAATCAACGCCGAACTCGAAAAGTGGATGGCGGAGAAGACCACGGAGGAATGGGCAGGATCGCTGTCGGAGGCGGGCGTGCCCTGCATGCCGGTGCAGAGCCTGGAGCAGGTGGTGGCGGACCCCCATCTGGCGGAGGTCGGTTTCTGGCACGAGATCGACCATCCGAGCGAGGGCCGCGTGCGGCTGATGGCGTCGCCGCTGACGCTCAACGGGTCCCCGGCCTCGATCCGCCGCCCGCCGCCCCGCCAGGGCGAGCACACGCGCGAGGTGCTGACGGAAATCGGCTTCGACACCGCCGGGATTGAAGACCTGCTGGCGTCCGGCGCAGCGACGGCGGCGTAATGTAGTCACACTATGGTCTTGACCGGGCGGATGCGGCGAAGCACGATGCCGCCGCTGGAACGACAGGAGCGGTCGGCATGGAAATGGCTCTCAGGGAGGCCAAGGCCCGCCTCTCCGAATTGGTGACCGCCGCCAGCCGGGGCGAGCGCGTCGTCATCACCAAATACGGCCGGCCGGCAGTCGAACTCGTGCGCTGCGAGCGGCGCGGCGGGATCGATTTCGGCAAGCTGGAGGAAGACCGCAGGCGGCTCGGGCTTGTGGATGCATCGCCCGAAGAAGTCGAGGCCATGGAGGCTGCGCTCAACGATCCCGCGTTGAGCCTGAAGGTGCTCGGACTCGACGACGGCGAACGCGGGTAATTTCGTGCGCGTCCTGCTCGACACGATATATCTCTACAGGTTCATGGAAGCGACGACCGCGCTGACGGAAAATGATCGCCGTTTTCTTGCGGTGCGGGAGGTGCAACTCCATGCGAGCGCGGTATCCATCTGGGAGATGCGGCTGAAGCACGGTGCCCGTTATGCTTCGGGGGAGCGCAAGAGCCGGTTCGACCCGAACGATGTCATTCCCGTCCTGGAAAACCAGGGCGTGACATTCCTGCCGATGACCATACGCCACGCCGCCGGCCGGCTCGAAACGCCGCTTGGCCACAGGGACCCGTTCGACGAATTGCTGCTCGTTCAGGCGCAGGAGGAAGGCCTCAGGCTGCTCACCGTCGACCGTCTTCTCGCCGACCATCCGCTTGCCGTCTCCTCGCAGGAAGCCGGGCCGTGATGCAGGACGTGCCGGCGGGGCATATCGCCGCCGTCGTCACCGACCTGGAGATGACGGCGCCGCCCGCCGACCCCGGCCCGGCTGCGCCGCTGGTCAGGTGGCGTAGTCCGGACCTTGACGCCTATCGCGCGCTGTTTCGCGAGATCGGCGAGGAGTGGCTCTGGTTCTCCCGCCTCTCGCTCCCGGACGAGGCGCTGGCGATCATCCTGTGCGACCCGCAGGTGGAGCTTTATGCGGGCCCGGACGGGGAGAGCATTGTCGAGCTCGACTTTCGCGAGGAGGGGTCTTGCGAGATTGCATTTTTCGGCCTGACGCCGCCCATGACCGGCCGCGGCGAAGGACGCCGGCTGATGGCGGCGGCGCTTGGACTGGCGTGGCGGGAGGGCATAGGCCGGGTCTGGCTGCATACCTGCACGCTCGACCATCCGGCGGCGCTTCGTTTCTACCTCTCCTGCGGTTTCCGCGCCGTGCGCCGGCGTATCGAGATCGAGCCCGATCCGAGGCTGGACGGACGTGTTGCGCCGGACGCCGCCCGGCACCATCCCGTCATTCGCTGAATTCGGTTTCCAATAGCCGCATTGCACAGCACGGTCGGAATCTCCTAGACCGGCCTTCGACAGACATTTCCGAAGCGGGGAACGAGAACGATGCAGATATCCATGACCGGGCGCACGGCGCTCATCACCGGCGGCAGCGACGGCATGGGCCGGGCGATGGCGCTGAAATTCGCCGGCGCCGGCGCATCGGTCGCCATCGCCGCCCGCCGCCAGGAGCCGTTGGACGAAGCGCTGGCGGCGCTCGAAGCGGTTGCGCCCGGCCGCGCCGCCGCCTTCTCCGCCGATGTCGGCAAGGCGGAAGACTGCGAACGGATCTATCGCGATACGGTCGCGCGGTTCGGCGCGGTGGACATTCTGGTCAACAATGCCGGCACATCGCAGACCGGCAAGTTCGAGGAGATCGACGACGAGACCTGGCAGGCCGATCTCGATCTGAAGCTGTTCGCCGCAATCCGGCTTTCGCGCCTGGCGCTGCCGGACATGAAGGCGCGCGGCTGGGGCCGGATCGTCAATGTGCTGAATGTGGGCGCGAAGGCGCCGCAGGCCGGCGGCGCGCCGACAGCCGTCTCGCGTGCGGCCGGCATGGCGCTCACCAAGGTGCTGGCGGGCGAGGGCGCGCCCCATGGCGTGCTCGTGAACGCGCTGCTGACGGGCTATATCCGCTCCGGCCAGTGGGTCCGCCGACATGCGGACACGGCCCCGGACACGGACTTCGATACCTGGCTCGGCGAAATGGCGGGCAGGCTGGGCGTGCCGCTCGGGCGCTTCGGCGAGGCCGAGGAGTTCGCCAATATCGCCTGCTTCCTCGCTTCCGACGCCGGATCCTACATCACAGGCACGGCGATCAATGTGGACGGAAATCGCAGCCCGGTCGTGTAGCCGGACATTCGGCCGCGAACCGCGCGTCCCGGAGCCGCTTGCAATCCGGAGCGGGCGCGCGTAAACAGCGCGCGATTTCGCACGCGGGCCGCGGCCGACCAGGCCGATCCGGTTCCTTCCCGAGGGAAGGCGACGGCGCGCGTCAGGACAAACCGGAAGAAGGAAGGCTAGCCGATGGCAGTGCCGACATTCACCATGCGCCAGCTTCTGGAAGCAGGCGTCCATTTCGGACATCACACCCGACGCTGGAACCCCCGGATGGCGCCGTACATCTTCGGGATCCGCAACGGCATCCACATCATGGACCTCCAGCAGACAGTGCCGATGCTCTATCGGGCGCTGGAGGCGGTTTCCAGTGTTGTCGGCGAAGGCGGACGCGTGCTGTTTGTCGGCACAAAGCGCCAGGCGCAGGAGACGGTGGCCGAGGCCGCGCGACAATGCGGGCAGTATTTCGTCAACCATCGCTGGCTCGGCGGCATGCTGACCAACTGGAAGACGATTTCCAATTCCATCAACCGGCTGCGCGACCTCGAAGAGCAGCTGGCGCAGGACAATATAGGCCTGACCAAGAAGGAATTCCTGCAACTCCAGCGCGAGCGCGACAAGCTGGAACAGACGCTGGGCGGCATCAAGGAGATGGCCGGCCTGCCCGACATCCTGTTCGTGATCGACACCAACAAGGAACACATCGCCGTCGCCGAGGCCCGCAAGCTGAATATCCCGGTCGTTGCCGTGCTGGACAGCAATTCGGACCCCGAGGGCGTGGAGTTCCCGGTGCCCGGCAATGACGATGCGATCCGGGCGATCTCGCTCTATTGCGAGCTCGTCACGGGGGCGGTGCTGGACGGCATCGAGCACGAGATGACGACGTCCGGCCAGGATATCGGCGAGCTGGAAACGGCGCCGCAGGAACAGGTCGCCGGACCTGCCGACGAGCCGGAAGAGGCGCCTGCGGCAGCCGTCGAGGCGGCGGAGGCCGCAGCCGCGACGGAAGCTGCGGAAACTGTGGAGACCGTTGCAGAAGCCCCGGAAGCGCCGGCGGCGGACGAGGGCCCGGCGGCCGAAGAGACTGCCGAAGGCGCCGGCGCGACGGATGCAGAAGAAACGAACTGACCGCAAGAAGGGCGAATATCGATGGCTCAGGTGACGGCGGCGCTGGTCAAGGATCTGCGCGAGCGGACCGGCGCGGGCATGATGGACTGCAAGAAGGCGCTGACGGAAAACGGCGCCGACATCGAGGCGGCGGTGGACTGGCTGCGCAAGAAGGGGCTGGCCGCAGCACAGAAGAAGGCGGGCCGGACAGCGGCCGAAGGGCTGGTCGGCATGGCTCTGGAGGACGGCGGCGGCGCGCTGGTGGAACTCAACTCCGAAACCGACTTCGTTGCGCGCAATGAGGGGTTCCAGGCGGCGGTGGCCAAGCTGGCCGAGCTCGGCCTTGCGGTGGAAGGCGGCCTCGATGCGCTGAAAGGGAGCGACATAGAGGGGCAGACCGCCGACGAGTATGTCACCGGCCTTATCGCCACCATCGGCGAAAACATGAACCTCCGCCGTTACGCCAGACTCAAGGTCGGAGACGGCGTCGTGGCGGGCTATATGCACAGCGCAGCGGCGCCGGGCCTCGGCAAGATCGGCGTTCTGGTCGGGCTCGAATCCTCCGGCGACAAGGACAAGCTGGCCGCGCTCGGCAAGCAGATCGCCATGCATGTCACCTCGGCCAATCCGCGCTGGGTGGCGCGCGGCGATGTCGATGAAGCGACGGTCGAGCGCGAGCGCGCCATCCTGGTGGACCAGGCAAAGGCATCGGGCCGTCCCGACCATGTGATCGAAAAGATGGTGGAAGGGCGGATGCGCAAATATTACGAGGAGGTCGTGCTTCAGGAGCAGGCCTTCATCATGGATACCGACAAGTCGGTCGGCAAGGTTCTGGAGGAAGCTGCGGGCGATATCGGCGCGCCGGTTTCCTGCGCCGGCTTCGTGCGTTTCGCGCTCGGCGAGGGCGTCGAGCGCGAAGAGAAGGATTTCGCCGCAGAAGTGGCCCAGACGCTCGGCGACTGACAGCCGGTTCCCGACGGGAGAGTTCATGGCGCAGGAACCCCGCTTCCGCCGCGTCCTGCTCAAGGTCTCGGGCGAGGCCCTGATGGGAACTGAGGAATTCGGCATCGCGCCCGCCACGATGCGCCGCATCGCAGGCGATATCGCGGAAGGACGGACGCTCGGTGTCGAGGTCGCCATCGTCATCGGCGGCGGCAATATCTTCCGGGGGGTGAATTCCTCGAAGATCGGCGTCGGGCGCGTCGCCGGCGACAATATGGGCATGCTCGCCACCGTCATCAATGCGCTCGCGTTGCGCAGCGCGCTGGAGGATGCCGGCGTCGAGGCGCGCGTACAAAGCGCGATCCCGATGCACACGGTCTGCGAACAGTTCATTCGCGAGCGCGCCGAACGCCATCTGCGTCGCGGCCGGGTGCTGGTGCTGGCGGGCGGCACCGGCAACCCGTATTACACCACCGACTCCGCCGCCGTATTGCGGGCGAGCGAACTCGGCTGCGACATCGTCTTCAAGGCCACCAGGGTGGACGGCGTCTATTCCGCGGACCCGGAGCAGGATCCCGATGCGGAACGCTACGACAGGCTGACTTACAAGGAGGTCCTGGAGCGCGACCTCAAGGTGATGGACGCCACCGCCGTCGCGCAGGCGCGGGATAACCGCATTCCGATTCTCGTCTTTTCGCTGCATAATGCAGGTTCGTTCGCCCGCGCATTGACGGGCCGCGAGGCATCGACGGTCATCCGGTAGGAAAGCGAGGCTCTCGTGTCCGAAGATCCCGATATCGACGATCTGGAACGGCGTATGAGCGGCGCCATAGAGGCGTTGAAACGCGAATTCGCAGGGCTGAGAACCGGCAGGGCAAGCACATCGCTTCTCGAACCATTGACGGTGGAAGCCTATGGCTCGGAAATGCCCATCAACCAGATTGCCACGCTCAGCGCGCCGGAGTCGCGCATGCTGACGGTACAGGTCTGGGACAGGAGCAATGTGAAGGCCGTCGAGCGGGCCATTCGCGAGTCCGCGCTCGGACTTAACCCCGCCTCGGACGGCCAATTGATCCGGGTGCCCATTCCTGAACTGAGCGAAGAGCGCCGGACGGAGCTCGCCCGGGTCGCACACCGCTATGCAGAACAGGCGCGGGTCGCCGTGCGGAATGTGCGCCGCGACGGCATGGACAAGCTCAAGCGGATGGAAAGGGCCGGGGACCTGTCCCAGGACGAGCAGCATCTCTGGTCCGAAGAGGTGCAGGAGATGACGGACCGGTTCGTCAAGGAAATCGATAACGCCGTCGCCGCCAAAGAATCAGAAATCATGCAGGTGTGACCGCCATGGCGGTCGAAACACGGGCGTTTCCCGGGCTGTTCCGCCCACCTCGCCATGTCGCGATCATAATGGACGGCAATGGTCGTTGGGCTTTCGACCGGGGCCTCCCGCGCGCGGCGGGCCATGCGCGCGGCGCGGAAGTTGCGCGCAGCGCGGTTCGGGCGGCGACCGAACTCGGCATCGAGATACTCACGCTCTACGGTTTCTCCTCGGAGAATTGGCGCCGTCCGGTCGAGGAGGTGAACGACCTGCTCGGCCTGCTGCGCTATTATCTTGGCAGGGAACTGGACGATATGCACCGCAACGGCATCCGGCTGCGGATGATCGGTGAGCGGGACCGCCTGCCGGGGGATATCCGCGAGCGGATATCCCATGCCGAAGCCCTGACCGCTGACAATGACGCAATTCTGGTGCAGATCGCGTTCAGCTATGGCGGTCGCGACGAAATCGTGCGCGCGGCCCGGCGACTGGTCGCAGAGGGAGCCGCGGGCAGGCTCTCCGCCGGGGAAATTGACGAAGCCGCCTTTGCAGAGAGGCTCGACACGGCGGGCATACCCGACCCCGATCTGATGATTCGCACCGGCGGCGAGATGCGCATCAGCAATTTCCTTTTGTGGCAGGCCGCCTACGCCGAATTTTTCTTTGTTGACCGGCTGTGGCCGGATTTCACCAAGTCCGATCTGGAAGCGGCGCTCGTCGAGTTCGGCCGGCGCGAACGGCGCTATGGCGTTCGCGCTGCCTGACGACACTCTCCGCCGTTCGGCTGCGGCCCTTGTCCTGATGCCGGCGGCGGTCCTGGCGGTATGGGCCGGAACACCGTTCTGGGAGGGGTTTGTGCTCGCCGGCGCGCTGGTGGCCGGGCGCGAATGGGCTGCAATGGCGGCGCCGGATGCGGCGCGGGCGTTCACCGCAATTCCAGCGGCGGCCTCGGCCTCGGCCCTGTTTTCCGCTTCGGCAATCGTGCAGGGCGCGGTCGCATTGGGAGCGGCGTTCGCCGCCGGCCTGTTCTTGAAGCGGAAGGCGCTGGCCGCCGGGGTCCTCTATATCGCGTTGCCGGTCATGTGCCTCATCGCTCTCAGGCGTCCGGAATTCGGCGGGCTGGAGCTGATGATCTGGCTGTTCGCCGTTATCTGGGCGGGGGATATAGCGGCCTGGTGGACCGGACGCCGGTGCGGCGGACCGAAGCTGGCTCCCGCCTGGAGTCCCGGCAAGACCTGGAGCGGGCTTGCCGGCGGCCTCGTTGCGGCCGGCCTTGCAGGCGCTGCGGCAAGCGCGTCGTTCGACGGGCCCGGAAGCGATGGCTTTGCCGCCGGCGTGCTGGTCGGAGCGGCAGGAGCGGCGGGCGACCTGTTCGAGAGCGCCTGCAAGCGCCGGTTCGGCGTCAAGGACAGCGGCCGCCTTATTCCCGGGCATGGCGGGCTGCTGGACCGCGTGGACGCGCTTTTGGCCGGAGCGGCGGCCGTCATGCTGTTCACGGCCTGCGGATGGCGCTGGACATGACGGCGAAGCGGGTAACGGTCCTCGGCTCGACCGGCTCGGTCGGCGCGAATACGCTCTCGGTCATCTCCGAGCATCCGGAGCGCTTCCGCGTCGTGGGGCTTGT
Organism: Alphaproteobacteria bacterium; assembly: GCA_022822125.1. The sequence goes on along the minus strand of JAJECF010000082.1, from coordinate 21,051 downwards.
TGCGGGGAAGAATGCCGAGGCCCTGGTGCGGCAGGCGCGCATCTTCCGGCCCGAATTTGCCGTCATCGCCGATCCCGCAGGCTATGCCGCAGTCAGGGACGGGCTGGCCGGGACCGGAATCGAGGCGGCGGCCGGACCGGAAGCCGTCGTGGAAGCCGCCCGCCGCGATGTCGAATTGGCGATGGCGGCAATTGCCGGCGCCGCGGGACTCGAATCCACGCTCGCCGCCGTGGAGCAGGGCGTGGTCGTCGCCCTTGCCAACAAGGAAAGCCTTGTGTGCGCGGGCGAGTTGATGATGGCTGCGGCGCGCGCTTCCGGAAGCACGATCCTGCCTGTCGACTCCGAACACAATGCAATATTCCAGGTTTTCGACACCCGCAGCCGGGACGCGGTCCGCCGCCTTGTCCTGACGGCTTCGGGCGGCCCTTTCCGGCAGGCTTGCCGGGAGGAAATGGCCGCCGCGCGGCCGATAGAGGCGCTCAAGCACCCCAATTGGGACATGGGCGCCAAGATCACCATCGATTCGGCGACCATGATGAACAAGGGCCTGGAGCTCATCGAGGCCCACCATCTGTTCGCAATGCCAAGCGACGCGATAGATATTCTCGTCCATCCGCAATCGATTGTGCATTCCATGGTGGAATATTCCGACGGATCGGTGCTGGCGCAGCTGGGAACGCCGGATATGCGCACGCCCATCGCCGTTGCGCTTGCCTGGCCGGAGCGGCTGGCGATTACGGGCGAGCGCCTCGATCTTGCAGCGGTGGGCTGTCTCGACTTCGAGCCGCCCGACCCGCAGCGGTTTCCGGCCCTGACGCTCGCTCGCGCGGCCCTGAAGAACGGCGGCAGGGAGCCGGCCGTGCTGAGCGCGGCGAACGAAGTCGCGGTCGCCGCATTCCTGTCGGAACGGATCGGCTTTCTGCAAATCGCCGACATTGCGGGCGATACCGTTGCTGCAATAGGGTCCGGCAAGCTTGAGACCCTCGACGATGTCCGGTCTGCCGACAGGGAGGCGCGGGACGTGGCGCAAAGCCTGGTCGATCGGGCCGAGGGCGCTAGGACGCGCCGGGGAGGCGCCGGTTGAGTTTTCTTTGGGAATATCTGGCGCCGTTCCTGGTTCTTCTGAGCGTGCTCGTCTTCGTACATGAGTTCGGCCATTACTGGGCGGCGCGGCGATGCGGCGTCAGGGTGGAGGTGTTCTCCGTAGGGTTCGGCCGGGAGCTCTGGGGCTGGACAGACCGGGCCGGAACGCGCTGGAAGGTCGCCCTGGTTCCGCTGGGCGGCTATGTGCGCATGTTCGGCGAGGTGGATGGCGGCCGTGCGCTGACGCCGGAAGAGCGCGCCGTTGCGTTCGGCGACAAATCCGTCGGACAACGCGCCTTCATCGTTGTGGCGGGGCCGGCGGCGAATTTCCTGTTCGCGATTCTCGTCGCCGCGATCATGTTCATGACCTACGGCCAGCGTCATACCAGCCCGGTCGTCACCGAGGTGGTCGAGGAGAGCGCCGCTGCGTCTGCGGGCCTTCTGGCCGGCGACCGGTTCGCGAGGCTCGATGGCGAGACGATTGCGCGCTTCGAGGACCTGCAGCGCATCGTGCGCCTGAGCCCCGGCCGGCCGTTGGACGCGGTCGTGATACGCGACGGCGCGGAAATCGAGCTGACGGTTGTTCCCGCCGCCGCGCAACAGACGGATAGCCTCGGCAATGTGCATGAATTCGGCCTGCTCGGCGTGCGCGGCCAGGCGATGGAGACCGTGCGGCACGGCCCGGGAGAGGCGCTCGTCGCCGCCGTCGATTACACCTGGACCATGACTGCTACCATCCTCGCCTTCGTTGGCGAGATGATCGAGGGCCGCCGCTCCACCGACGAACTGGGCGGCGTTCTGCGCATCGGGCATCTCGCAGGGGAGGTGGCGAAGATCGACTTCTCGGCCTATCTGCACTTCATGGTGCTGTTGTCGATTAATCTGGGACTCATCAACCTGTTTCCCGTTCCGCTTCTGGATGGCGGGCATCTCGTGTTCTACGCCATCGAGGCCATCCGGGGCCGCCCGCTTGGACAGAGGGCGCAGGAAATCGGGTTCAGGATCGGCCTGGGGCTGGTTGTTGCATTGATGCTGTTCGTAACCTGGAACGACTTGGTGTACTTTCAGGTCGTGGCGTTTCTGGAGCGCGTTGTCGGATGAGGCCGTCGCTGGGGGTTTTCATGAGCAATTGGCGTATCGCGCTTGCGGCATGGATACTGGCCGTCGCGCTGGCGCCGGCAGACGCAGCGGCCCAGACCAGCGGCACTGTCCGCGATATAGAGGTCGTCGGCGCCCAGCGCGTGGACCCCGATACAGTCCGTTCCTATATGCGGATGCAGCCGGGCGACCCGCTCGGCCCGCGCAGCATCAGCGAAGCCCTGAAAAACCTGTTCGAGACCGGCTATTTCGCCGATGTCGGTATCGATATGCGCGGCGATGTCATGGTTGTGACGGTCGTGGAGAACCCGATCGTCAACCGCATCGCTTTCGAAGGAAACCGGCGGATCGATGACGAGACGCTCGGTCCCGAAGTGCAACTGAAGCCGCGCCAGATCTTCACCCGCTCGGCGGCCGAGAAGGATGTCAAGCGCATTCTTGAAATTTACCGGCGCTCGGGCCGGTTCGCGGCCAGCGTCGAGGCGAAGATCATCGAGCTTCCGCAAAACCGGGTGGATGTCGCGTTCGAGATCGAGGAGGGAGACCAGACCCTCATCGAAAGAATCGTTTTCATCGGGAACAAGCAGTTCAGCGATGACAACCTGATCGGGGAGATCAGCAGCAAGGAGGCGGCGTGGTACCGCTTTCTTTCCAATGACGATGTTTACGACCTCGACCGCGTGGCGTTCGACCGCGAGCAGCTTCGCGGCTTCTATCTTTCCGAGGGTTATGTCGATTTCCGGGTGGTTTCGGCGGTGGCGGAGCTGACGCCGGACCGGGACGGTTTCATCCTGACCTTCACCGTGGAAGAAGGCCCGCAATACACTTTCGGGGCGATATCGCTCGAAAACCGCCTGTCGGACATTCCCGATTTCCGCCTGTCTCCCCTGCTCAAGCCGCGTTCGGGGGAAATTTACGACAGGGAACAGGTGCGCGAAACGGTGGACGACCTGGTCGATGCGGTCGGCGAATCCGGATTCGCTTTTGTCGATGTCCAGCCGCGCTCGACAATCCGCAGGGAGGAACGCGAAGTCGATCTTGTGTTTCATGTCGATGAAGGACCGAGAGTTTATGTGGAACGCATCGACATCGAAGGGAATTTGCGCACGCTGGACCGTGTAATCAGGCGGGAATTCGGCGTTGTGGAAGGGGATGCCTACAACACTTCGAAAATTTCCAGGGCGACCCGGAACGTGCGTAATCTGGGTTATTTCAGGAAGGTCGATGTTTCGAACGAACGCGGCAGCCAGCCGGATCGCACAAGGTTGAAGGTCGAGGTCGAAGAAACGTCCACCGGGGAATTCTCCATCGGCGCGGGTTATTCCAGCGAGAGCGGCGGCCTGCTTACACTCGGGCTGGCGGAACGCAATCTGCTCGGGAAAGGCCAGGAATTATCCCTGTCCACGACGCTTGCCCAGGAGCAGAACGAGATCGAGTTGTCCTTCACCGAACCCTATTTCCAGGACCGGCCCATCTCCGTAGGCGGAGACGTGTTCCGGGTGGTGCGCGAAAACGACGACACAGCATCGTATGATCTGGAGAGAACGGGCAGCCGTCTCAGGGTCGGCTACAGGCTTTCCGAGAAATGGTATCAGCGTTGGCGCTATACCATAGCGCGCCGGGAGGTAATGCCCCATGCTAACTCGATTTACAGAAGGGAAAGCACCACTTCGTCGGTGGTCGGACATGAAGTGGCGTATGACACGCGGGACAACCGGTTCGACCCGACATCCGGCAACATATTGAGCGTCAGCAACGATGTGGCGGGCCTCGGGGGACAGGCGCGTTATCTCCGCACGGATGTCAGAGGGACACAATATCTGCCTGTGTCGAAGAAGCCGTCAGTGACATTGGCGCTTTCCGGGCGGATCGGAGCGATTCACGGGCTCGGCAAGGATGTCGGCCTCGCGGACCGCTATTTCCTCGGCGGCAGGAGCCTGCGGGGTTTCGAATATGGCGGCGTCGGCCCGAGAATCAAGCCGGGCAGGGGAGGAAGCGCTGGCGTTGCGCTCGGCGGCAACTATCTTGCAACGACAACCGCCGAGGCGATTTTTCCGCTCGCCCTTTCGGCAGAAGACCTGGGAATCAAGGCCAGGGTCTTCGCCGATTTCGGCACGCTTACCGAAGTTGACGATTACAAGTCCGAGGATTTCTTCGACGACTCTTCGATACGCGGCTCGCTCGGCTTCGGGATTTCGTGGACCACGCCTCTGGGCCCGCTTCGCCTCGATTTCGCCTGGCCGGTGATGAAGGAGAAGTTCGACAAGGACGAGACAATCCTGTTCAGCATCGGGCATCAATTCTGATGCTTCGGCTCATAGCCGTATGGCTGCTGTGCCTCTGCGCAGCGCCGGCCTTCGCCGATGCGCCGCAGCCCGTCGTCATCGTTGTCGACACCAACAGGATCATGCGCGAAGCGAAAGCGGCGGTGGAGATCGCCAGGCAGGTGGAAGTCCTGGGCGCTCGCTACGGAAACGATTTCAATGCTGCGGAAGCGCGGCTCAGACAGGAAGACCAGGCACTGACGAAACAACGCGGCCTGCTGTCCAAGGAAGCCTACAAGGCGAGAGTAAAGGAGTTGCGCGACCAGCTCATGGAGCTTCGCAGCAAGGCCCAGCGCCAGCGGACATTGCTGGACCGCGCGCGCGCCGAGGCGGTGCGCAAGGTCCAATTGCGATTGCAGCGCGTGGCGCGCGAGTTGGCCGGCAAGCTCGGCGCCAATATGGTGATTCAGAAGGCCGCTCTGGTATGGGCGGATGAAGAGGCCCTGGAGTTCACTGAAGACGTTCTGAGGCGCTTGAACGAGGTATTGCCAAGTGTAACCATCGAAGTTTCGGAATAAACGGCGACACTTCCGGAAGCGGGCGGCGAGGGCATATGACGACTGAAGACGCCGATATTGCAGAGATCGGCGAGGTGATGGCGACAATTCCGCATCGCTATCCCTTTCTCATGATCGACCGCGTGACCGAAATCCGGCTGGGAGAGAGCGCGGTCGGAATCAAGAATGTGTCGATCAACGAGATACACTTCCAGGGGCATTTCCCGTCCAAACCGGTCATGCCGGGCGTGCTGCTGGTCGAGGCGATGGCGCAGACGGCGGCCGTGCTGGTGGTGAAGACGATGGGCGATCATGTGCGGGGCAAGCTGGTCTATTTCATGACGATCGACAATGCGCGTTTCCGCCGGCCCGTGGTGCCGGGCGACCAGGTGCGCATCGAAGTGGCGGTTCGCCGCCACCGGGGGGCGGTATGGCGGTTTCGGGGCGAAGCCAGGGTCGAGGGCGCGCTGGCGGCGGAAGCCGAATACAGCGCGATGATCCAGGGGCTGTAATGGAGGCCGCCATCCACCCGAGCGCTGTTGTCGAGGAGGGGGCGACACTCGGCAAAGGCGTGCAGGTCGGGCCGTTCTGCCATGTGGGCGGCGAGGTCAGCCTCGCCGACGGCTGTATCCTGCACTCGCATGTCGCGGTGGCGGGGCGCACGGAAATCGGCCCGCGCACCCGGATTTTTCCCTTCGCTTCGGTGGGGCATCCGCCGCAGGACCTGAAATATGCCGGCGAGCCCTCGACCCTGGAAATCGGCGCGGACAATATCATCCGCGAACATGTCACCCTGAATCCGGGCACGAAAGGTGGCGGCATGCGCACCGTCGTCGGAGACCGGAACCTGTTCATGATGGGCGCGCATGTGGCGCATGATTGCCGGGTGGGCGACGGGTGCGTGATGGCGAACAACGCTACCCTTGGCGGGCATGTCGTTCTCGAGGACGGCGCGATCATCGGCGGGCTGGCCGCCGTTCACCAGTTCGTGCGCGTCGGCGCCTATGCGATGATCGGCGGGCTGTCGGCGGTGGTGCAGGATGTCATTCCCTACGGCATGGTATTCGGCGACCGCGCCTCGCTCCGGGGCCTCAACTGGATCGGCCTGAAGCGCGCCGGGACCGATCGCGAGACCCTGGCGCGGCTGCGCAAGGCGTTTCGGCGGCTGTTCGATGGCGAAGGTCCGATAGGCGAACGGCTCGACACTGTCTCGGCCGAATATGGCGCCGATCCCGCAGTTCGTCGCATCGTCGAGTTCATGGGAGCGGAATCGGACCGCGGCCTCTGCCTGCCGGAAAGCTCCGGGGATGCAGCCTAAGCTCGCGATCGTCGCCGGCGGCGGATCGTTGCCGCTTGCATTGGCCGAAGCCTGCCGGAACTGCGAACGGCCCTATTTCCTGCTCGGACTGGAAGGATTTGCCGAGCCGCCCGAACTGGCGGGGCATCCGCAGCGCTGGGCCCGGATCGGCGCCATCGGGCGGGTCATTGCGGCGATCCGTGAGGAAGCGGCGACGGAGGTGGTGTTCGCCGGGCATGTCCACCGCCCGTCCCTGGCGTCGCTCCGGCCGGACCTGTTCACGGTCCGCCTGCTTGCCCGGATCGGCGCAAGGGCGCTGGGCGATGACGGACTGATGCGGCATATCGCCGAGGCGTTCGAGGCCGAGGGGCTCCGGGTGGTCGAGGTGTCTTCCGTTCTCGCGGACACCCTGGCGCCGCCCGGTCCGCTCGGGGCGCTGGCGCCGGACGAAACCGCACTCAAGGATATTCGCCGCGGCATGGAAGTGGCCGAGGCGCTCGGGCGCGCCGATGCGGGTCAGGGGGTGGTCGTGCAGCAGGGAATCGTGCTGGCGATAGAAGCGGCGGAAGGCACCGACCGGATGATCGCGCGGGCCGCCTGCCTCGGGCGGGAAGGGCCCGGCGGCGTGCTGGTCAAGATGGCGAAACCCCAGCAGGACCGGCGCATGGACCTGCCGGTGATCGGGCCGGATACGGTGAAGGCCGCCGCCGCCGCCGGGCTGCGGGGGATCGCGGTGGAGGCGGGCGGGGTGCTGGTGCTGGACCGGGAAGCGGCGATCCGCCGCGCGGACGAGGCCGGGCTGTTCGTCACCGGCGCGGAGCCCGGGGCGCCGCGCCGTTAGTGCGGTATCCGACCAAGGCGGTGGCTGTCCTTCGATACACGCCCGCTGACGCAGGCGCTACTCAGGATGAGGGTAGGGTGAAGGCGAAGATCCTGGAGCTTCCTCATCCTGAGTAGCGGCGTCAGTCGCGTATCGAACCTCATCCTGAGTAGCGGCGTCAGCCGCGTATCGAACCTCATCCTGAGTAGCGGCGTCAGCCGCGTATCGAACCTCATCCTGAGTAGCGGCGTCAGCCGCGTATCGAACCTCATCCTGAGTAGCGGCGTCAGCCGCGTATCGAAGGGGCCTGCCCTGAGCCGACCGAAGAGGACGGCAGGACCTCCGTTTCAACCCGAACAGGCCGTGCGCTGATCCCGGGCGTCTCAGGCGGGCGTGAAGCAGGGCACCTTCTGGCCGCCCTCCGCCTCGACGAACACGACCTTGACCCTCATGCCGACGGCGAGGCTCTCGAAGTCGCAATCGACGAAATTGGTCATCATGGTGACGCCCTCGTCCAGCCGCACATAGCCGATGGCGTATTGGGGGTCCGACCGGCGCATGATCGAGTAGGTGTAGATCTCGCCCGTTCCGGCCGCCTCCACGGTCTCTACATTGCCGGAAAGCGTGAAGGGGCTGACCTTGCGCGGATACCAGAAGACCTTTCCGGTGTCGGCGCAACGGGGCAGCATGAGCTTGCCTTCATTGCATGCGTCCCAGAAATCCTGGGCTTCGACATTGGTCGGCGGCGTCGGAATCTTGCGCGCGCTCATGCGTCGGCCCTCCCGAGAATCGTTGTGGAACTGCCCATGCGGGTGCCGATGGAGCCGCCCGTGCCGTGGGCCAGAGCAAGCCGGCAATCCTTCACCTGCACGGCCGGATGCGCCTCGTCACGCAATTGCCTGACCGCCTCGAGCACCTTGGTGAGCCCGCCGCGGTTCATCGGGTGGTTGTTGCAAAGGCCGCCGCCATCGGTGTTGAAGGGCAGCTTGCCGGAGCCGGCGATCAGATTGCCGTCCGAAACGAAGGCGCCGCCCTTGCCCTTTTCGCAGAAGCCGAGGTCCTCGATGGTCTCCAGCACCGTGATGGTGAAGCTGTCATAGATGGACGCATAGTCGATGTCGCCCGGCGCAATGCCCGCTTCCTCGAACGCCTGCGCGCCGGACCAGCGCGCGCCGGTATAGGTCAGGTCCACCTGGCCCGACATCAGGTTCTTCGGCGCTTCGCCGCAACCGAGCACCTTGACGCAATCCCGCTTGAGCGAGGCTGCCACCTCGGGCGCCACGACCAGGAACGCGCCGCCGCCATCGGAGATCACGCAGCAATCGAGCCGGTGCAGCGGGTCCGCGATCATCGGCGAATCCACCACTTCGTCCACCGTCACGACCTTGCGCAGCATGGCGTGTTCATTGTGCTGGGCGTGGTGCGAGGCGGCCACCTTGATCCAGGCGAGCTGCTCGCCGGTCGTGCCGAATTCGTGCATGTGCCGGCGCGCGGCCATGGCGTACATGTTCACCACGGTCGGTCCGTAGATGAACTCGAACGGCACGTCCGGCGAGGCATCCCCGTAATTGCGCGGCGCGGTGCCGGTCGCCATGCCTTCGGAGCGCGGCCGCCCGGCGAGGGTGATAAGCGCAACCTTGCATTTGCCCGCAGCGATCGCCTGGGCGGCATGGCCGACATGGAGGACGTAGGAGGAGCCGCCGACATCGGTGGCGTCCATGTGCCGAACGTTCTTCAGGCCCATATACTCGACCATCGAGAGCGGGCCGAGACCGGGCGCGTCGCCGGCGCAGTAATAGGCGTCGACGTCCTCTATCGAGAGGCCGGCGTCGTCCAGCGCGCCCTTTGCGCTTTCGGCGTGGAGTTGGGCGACCGACTTGTCGACCGCCTTGCGGGTCGGGTGTTCGAAGATACCCGCAATGAAGGCTTTGCCCCTTGTGTGCATGCGCGGTTCCATATGTTGGCGGAGCGGATTCGGGTGACAGGAGACAGACTAGGACGCCGGAGGCCGGCCCTCAAGGCACGATGCGCTCCCGGCGAAACTGCCGCAGCAGGTCCACGAGCATATCCTCCGTGTCCGTGCAGTCCTGGAAGCCGAATTGCCGCGCCTTGATAGTGCTCACTATGGCCGGGTTCGGCCGCTGGCCGTAGCCGAAGATGAAATCCGCAAACTGCCAGGACGGCACTATCTGCTCCAGCCGGTAGGGCCGCAGTCCGTGGCGCGCGACCATGGCGTCCCAGACCGGCCCCTTGTCCGCCATCACCCGCCGCAGCGAGCAGGGAAAGGGCTGCCCCGGCTCCATGTCGAAGACCTCGGCGACGCGCGGCCAGAGGTTTTGCCAGACATAGCAGTCGCCATTCGCGATGTTGAAAGCCTCGCCGCCGGCTGCCGGCGTCCGGCCCGCCCAGGCGGCGGCGCGGGCGAGCAGCCTCGCATCGGTCGCCTCCTGGATGCGCGGCTCGCCGCCCGGAAACCGGAGCGGCATGCCGAGCTCCTTCGACAGCGCCGCATAGGCCGCCACGCAGGCGAGCGCGTTCATGTGGGAGCCGATGGCGAGGCCGAACACGACCTGCGGGCGCAGCACGGTCCAGCTCCAGCCGGCGGCCCGGCTTCTCAGCCAGTCCTCCTGGTCATAGTAGAAATTCGGCCCCCAATAGCGCGGCTCGCGCTCCTTGGCAGGCGTCTTGAACGGCCCGTGATGCGCGCCATAGGCCTTCGTGCCCTGCAACAGCGTGACATGCCGGAGGCCGGGCGAGGCCGCCTCGACGGTCTCGACTGCGTTGCGCAGCATGGCGAGATTGACCTCGGCATGGTCCGGGTCGCGCCAGCCGCTCGCCACGTCGGCTTTCTCATAGACCGCCGCATAGACGATATGGGCGATGTCGCGAAGGTCCGAGAGGCCGGCTTCGCAGGCCGCCCGGTCGCGCAGGTCGACGGCGCGGAACTCGGCGCCGGTCGGGAAGTCGGGGGACCGCCGCGACAGTCCGACGACTCGCCGGTCCGGCAGCGCCTCGAAATGCTCGACCATGGCCCTGCCGACAGTGCCGAGGGCGCCGCAGACGAGCACGGCGCCGCCCGCGTCCTTTCCGGTTCCGCCAGTCATGCCCGAACGCTCCTCTCTGTCATGCCCGGATCAAGTCCATTGCTGTCCGATCTGGATTTGGCGGACAGAGCGTAGCACCTGGAGTCGACCGGGTTTCGAAGGGTCCGGTGGAATCGAAGCTCGGATCGACGCACAGCGTCCCGACCCTCTGCCCCCTCATCCCTGAGTAGCGACCGCGTTAGCGGGCGCGTATCGAAGGGCGGCCGACGCCTTGGTTCAAAACCCTCCGACGCCGGGGCTTGTTGACAGTGGAAGGGCCGGGCGGGTAGAAGCCGGGGCTTCCGGGCCGGGATGGATGGGATGAAAGTCGTTCGTTCGCTGAAGACATTGAAGAAGCGCCACAAGGACTCTCAGGTCGTAAGGCGCCGCGGCCGCATCTACGTCATCAACAAGACCAACCGCCGGTTCAAGGCGCGGCAGGGCTAGCCCGCTGCGCGCGCTGGCGTTCGCAGTCCTTCTCGCGCTCTCGGGCGCCGCCGCCGCCGACCAGAACGACCCCGAACTGCCGGCGCTGTTCGAACGCCTCCAGCAGGACCTGACACCGCAGGAAGCCGCGGATGTGGACCGGCGCATCTGGCTGCTCTGGCTGCATTCCGAAGACAAGGCGGTCAACCGGCTGATGGCCCAGGGCATGGTCGCCATGCAGCGCGGGGCGCTCGACCGGGCGCTCGAACGCTTCGACGCCATCGTGGAGCGCGCGCCGGATTTCGCGGAAGGCTGGAACAAGCGCGCCACCGTCCTCTACATGATGGGCCGCCACCGCGACTCCGTGGCCGATGTGCGCCATGTGCTCAATCTGGAGCCCCGCCATTACGGCGCCCTGTCGGGTCTCGGCATGATCCTGGTCGCGCTCGGCCGGGAGGAGGATGCGCTGGCCTGGCTCCGCCGCGCACTGGAACTCAATCCCTATCTCGACGGAGTCCGCCTTCTGGCGGACCGGATCGGGGAGCGCCTGAAAGGCAAACGGATATGACGGCTCCGCCCGCCGCCACGCTGGCGCAATTGGAGGCCGCCGGCGTCGAGTCCGGCCGCCCGCTGCTGATTTCGGATGCCGACGAAGTGCTGTTCCGCTTCGTCGAGGCTTTTGTCAGCCATATCGAGGCGCGCGGCTATTCCTTCGACTGGTCGTCCTTTCGCCTGACCGGGAATGTGCGCCGGACGGCCGACGGCGCGGTGCTGGACCAGCCGCAGGTCTTCGCCCTGTTGCAGCGTTTCTTCGCCGCATGCGCCGAAGACATCCCGCCCGTGCCGGGCGCGGCGGACGGACTCGCCCGGCTCGCGCGCGCCGGCGCGCAGATCGTGGTGCTGACCAATATCCCGCCCGCCCAACGGGATGCCCGGCGCCTGGCGCTCGCCCGAAACCGGATGCCCTACCCCGTGGTCGTGAATACGGGAGACAAGGGGCCGGCGGCCGCCTGGCTCGCGGCGCGCGCCGGAGGCCCCGTCGTCTTCGTCGATGACGGGCCGAACAACCATGTTTCGGTCAAGCGGGCAGCGCCGGAGATCGCGTGCCTGCATTTCGTGGCGACGAACCGTCTGGCGCGTCTGGTCGACAAGCCGCCGGAAGCCGACGGCCGCCCGGAGGACTGGCCGGCCCTCGAACGCGCTGTCAGAGCCTCGCTCGGGCTTACTTGTGGCGGAAGGTGATCCGACCCTTGGTCAGGTCATAGGGCGTCATTTCGACATCCACCCGGTCGCCGACCATGACGCGAATACGGAATTTGCGCATCTTCCCTGCAGTGTGCGCGATGATTTCGTGCTCGTTCTCCAGTTTTACGCGAAACATCGCGTTCGGCAGCTTTTCGGTCACGGTCCCGCCGAAGACCATCATTTCCTCTTTCGACAAAGGCAACCGCCCTCCTTTTTTCCCGTTGCAGGCCCTTTATTCAGGATTGCAGCCGGCCTCGTCAACCGAGACCGTCGGAGCCCGCGCCGCAAACCACCGCGACGACGCGCTCGTCCGGCTCCGGCCGGTAGGCGCCGGCTGTCAGCGCAGCGAGCGCCGCCGCGCCGGAAAGCGCCGCCGCCACGCCCGCCTCGAACCACAGCCATCGCGCCGCCCGGCGCATCGCTTCGTCATCGACAAGGACGATACAGTCCACGCCGGCAGCGATGAGGTCCAGGTTGAGCGCGGCCGAGCGAAGCGGCGCCAGCGTACCCGCCTCTGTCGCGATGCGCTCCAGCGTCACCAGTCCGCCCGCCTGCAGGCTGTCATGGAGCGTCGGCGCGCCGACCGGCTCGACTCCGACCACCCGGATCGAGGGCCTGAGCGCCTTGAGCGCCGTTGCGATGCCGGCGATCAGGCCGCCGCCGCCAATGGCGACGAGGACCGTATCGGCGTCGGGCACGTCCTCCAGCAGTTCGAGCCCGACCGTGCCCTGGCCGGAAATCACCGCAGGGTCCGCAAACGGATGCACATAAGCCGCGCCCTCGGCCTCCGCATGGGCGAGCGCGGCTTCGTTCGCCTCGTCGAATACAGACCCCGCCACCCTCACGGTCGCGCCCCAGCCGCGCAGCTTCCGCGCCTTCGCTTCGGGCGTCGATGACGGCAGGAACACCGTCGCCGGCACGCCCAGCACGGAGGCTGCATAGGCGACGCCCAAGCCGTGATTGCCGCCCGAGGCCGTGGCGAGCCCGCCCGGCGCGTCCAGACCGAGCGCCTTGTTCAGCGCGCCGCGCGGCTTGAACGAACCCGTCACCTGGAGGTATTCGAGCTTCAGGAACAACGGCCCCGGCGACGGCGGCTCGCGCAGCGCCGTCGCTTCCAGGACCGGCGTGCGGCGCACGCCGCCGGCGACCCGCCCGGCGGCGGCACGGATGGTTTCGAGGCTGACCGGCGCGCCCGTCATCCCCCCGCCAGCTCCAGCCATTCCTCCTCGGTCAACACCCTGACGCCGAGCTCCTCCGCCTTTTTCTTCTTGGAGCCCGGCGCCTCGCCCGCCACGAGGAGATCGGTCTTTGCCGATACGCTTCCCACGACCCGCATGCCGATCCGCTCCGCCTGCGCCTTGGCCTCCCGCCTGCTCAGAGCCGCGAGCGTGCCGGTAAACACCACCGTCCTGCCAGCCAGGGCGCCGGACTCCTCCCCGGTGGCGGCGATGCCGGGCGCGTCCTCGACCGTCACCTCCGCGGCCAGCGCATCGACGATCCGGGCGCTCCGGGCGTCGGAAAAGAACGCCACCAGATCGTCCGCGCGCCCGGCCCCCATGCCGTCTATGCCGATCAGCGCCTCCCATGCCTCGCCTTCGCGCGAGGCCGCCGAGGCCGCTCCGTCCCGCAACGCGTCGAGGCTGCCGTAATGCCGCGCCAGCAGCCGGGCATTGCCTTCGCCGATATGGCGGATGCCGAGCGCATAAAGGAAACGGTCGAGCGGCACCCGCCGCCGGTCCTCGATAGCCGCCAGCAGATTGTCCGCGGACTGCTCGCCCCAGCCTTCGCGCTCAAGCAGGTCTGCGCGCCGCTCGCGCAGCCTGAAGATATCCGCCGGCGTCCCGATCAACCCGTCGGCAAAGAACGCCTCGATATGCCTGCGCCCGAGGCCTTCGATATCGAAGCCGCCGCGCGAGACGAAATGCCTGAGCCGCTCCACCGCCTGCGCCGGGCAGACGAGCCCACCCGTGCAGCGGCGCACGACATCGCCGCCGTCGCGCCGCGCTTCCGAGCCGCAGACGGGGCAGGTCTCGGGCAGGCGGAACGGTTCTGTTCCCTCCGGGCGCCTGTCGGACCGGACCTCCAGGATCTGCGGGATGACATCGCCCGCGCGCTGGATGACGACCGTATCGCCGACGCGGATGTCCTTGCGCCCGATCTCGTCCTCATTGTGCAGGGTGGCGCGCGAAACCACGACGCCGCCGACCGTGACGGGCCGAAGGACTGCGACCGGGGTGAGCGCGCCGGTGCGGCCCACCTGGACGAGAATGTCCTCCAGCACGGTCTCGGCGCGCTCGGCAGGGAATTTGTGCGCAATCGCCCAGCGCGGCGCGCGCCCGGCGAAGCCCAGCCGCTCCTGCCAGTCGATCCGGTCCACCTTGTAAACGACGCCGTCGATGTCGTAGTCGAGACCGGCCCGCCGCTCGCCGATAGCCCGATGGGCGTCGATCAACCCGGCCGCATCCTCTGCGCGCGCGCCGTTCGGCTCGACGTCGAACCCCCAGCCCGCAAGCCGGTCGAGCCAGGCGGAATGCGTCTCCGCCGGGCGCTCGCTGACCTCGCCCCAGCCATAGGCGAAAAAGCTGAGGCGCCGCCCCGCCGTCACCGCAGGATCGATCTGGCGCACCGAACCGGCGGCGGAATTGCGCGGATTGGCGTAGAGCGGCAGGTCCTCGCGCGCCCGTTCCTCGTTGAGCCGCCGGAACTCGCCATGGGCCATGTAGATTTCGCCGCGCACTTCCAGCACGTCCGGCGCGTCACCGGCAAGGCGTTTCGGCACGCCTGCGACGGTCTCGATATTGCGCGTGACATTCTCGCCCTCGCGCCCGTCGCCGCGCGTCGCCGCCTGCGCCAGCCGCCCGCCCTCATAACGCAACGCGATGGACAGGCCGTCGATCTTCGCTTCCGCCGTCATGGCGACCGGCGCATCGGGCGCAAGACTGAGGAAGCGGCGCACGCCCTGGACGAACTCGGCCACATCCTCCTCGTCAAAGGCGTTGCGCAGCGAGAGCATAGGACGCGCATGGACGACTTTCTCGAAACCCTGGGCCGGCCGCGCCCCGACGCGCCGGCTCGGGCCGTCGGCGGGCGCGCGGTCCGGGAAACGCGCTTCCAGCGCCTCGTAACGGCGCCTCAGCGCATCATATTCGGCATCCGAAACGACCGGCGCATCCTCGCCGTGATAGCGCCGGTCATGCCCGGCAATCTCCGCGGCGAGACGGGCCATTTCCCCGGCCGCCGCCTCTTCGTCCATCCTGTCCGGATCCACCGTCATCCGCCCTCGCCCCGGATCAGCGCCCGGGCGGCCCGCCGGGCGGCGCCCGTTATCTCGGCGCCGGCGAGCATACGCGCAATCTCTTCCTCGCGCCCGCCCTCGTCGAGTTGCGCCACGCAAGTGCGCGCGCCGTTCTTGGACACCCGGAAATGCCGGGCGGCGCGCGCCGCCACCTGCGGCGCATGGGTGACGACCAGCACCTGCCCCGACTGCCCGAGCGCGGAAAGGCGCGCGCCCACCGCCGCCGCCGTGGCGCCGCCGATTCCGGCATCCACCTCGTCGAAGATCATCGCTGGGCCGCAATCCGCCGCCAGCGCCGCCTTGAGCGCCAGCGCGAAACGCGCGAGTTCGCCGCCGGAGGCGATGCGGGCAAGCGCCCCGAAGGGCATGCCTGCATTGGTGCGGACCTCGAAGCGCACATGGTCCGCGCCCGACGGCCCCGGCCGGCCCGGCTCGAGCGTCGCGCGAAACGACGCCTTGTCGAGTTTCAGCGGCGGCAGCTCGCGCCGGACGGCGCGGGCGAGCGCGGACGCCGCCGCCTTGCGCCCGGCGGTGAGCGCTGCCGCAGCCCCGTCGAACGCCGCCCGCGCCCGCGCCGCTTCTTCTTCAAGCCCGGCGGCGCTGGCGCCGCTCTCGTCAAGCGCTTCGACACGCCGGCGCATGTCTTCGAGAAGCTCCGGCAGCGCTTCGACCCCGGTCCGGTATCTGCGGGCGGCGTCGCGCAGCGCAAACAGCCGGGCCTCCACCGCGTCCGCCGACGCCTCGTCGTCCTCGATGCGGCCGCCCAGCGCGTGGACCAGCCGCTCCGCCTCCTCCGCCTCCACTGTCGCCCGGTCGAGCGCGGCGAGCGCCTCGTCGAACAGTCCGCCTGCCTCGCCGCTCGCGCCAGCCAGCGCGCGCGCGGCGCCGCGCAGCAAGGCCGCCGCGTCGTCCCCCAGAAGGACGCGAGCCTCGGTCGCCGCCTCCATGATCTTCCGGCGCGCCAGAATCCGGCGGCGGCGCGCGGCGAGACAGGCCTCTTCGCCGGGCTGCGGGGCCAGACGGTCCAGTGCCTCCAGGTCTTCTTCAAGCGCCTCCCGCGCCGCCAGGTCTTGCGCCAGCGCCTCTCGCGCCGCTTCGGCGGCCTCTTCCGCGCGGACCCGCGCCCGCCATGCATCGGCCGCCGCCTCGACGAGACCGTCATGGCCGGCGAACCGGTCGAGCAGGGCGCGGTGGGCGCCTTCGTCCAGCAACCCCCTCTGCTCGAATTGCCCGTGGACCTCGACGAGCTCCTGGCCCAGCCGCCGCAGCAGGCCGGCCGCAACGGGGATGTCGTTCACGAAGGCCCGCGAGCGTCCGTCCCGGCCGAGCGTGCGGCGCAGGACCAGCTCCTCGGCCGCGTCGATATCCAGGTCCCGAAGCAAAGACGCAGCCTCTTCCGGAGGCCCCTCGAAACTGGCCGCCACATCGGCCCGCTCCGCGCCGGCGCGAACCAGCCCGCTATCGGCCCGCGCGCCCAGCGCCAGGCCGAGCGCATCGAGCAGGATGGACTTCCCCGCGCCGGTCTCGCCGGTAAGCACGGAAAGACCCGGCCCGAAGGAGAGGTCCAGCCGTTCGATCAGCACCACATTGCGGATAGCGAGCCCGCACAGCATGGCAGCCGGGCGTTATCCCTTGGGAGTTGCCGGAGGAGTCTCGGCCGGCGGGGTCTCGGCCGGCGGCCGGGGCGCTCCGTTTCCTCCCCCGGTCCGTTCCCGCTCCAGCCGCTGCGCGCGCGCCATCAGTTCCGCGTCCTCGGCCGCCCGCTTTTCGAGCAGCGCCTTCGCCAGCTCCTCGGCGCGGTCGCCGCCGCCGCCAATCACCTTCCCCGGGTCGAAAAAGTCGTTCCAATTGCGCGAGAACCAGCCCTCATCATCGGTCCGCGGCGCGGTTTCGCCCTTTTCAACGAGGCTGTAACTGTCAACATACCATTCATTGCCGGGATAGTTGTGCTGAAGCACGGCGGCGACCCGCCCCGCCTCCTCATTCAACCCCGCAGCGGTATAGGCTTCCGCAAGACGGTGCAGAGCTTCGGGCACATGGGAGGTGGTCTGGTAGTCCTCCACAACGACGCGGAAGCGGTTTATCGCGGCCAGCAAATGGCCCTGACCGAGATAGAAGCGGCCTACGCTCATTTCCTTCCCGGCCAGATGGTCCCGCGTCAGGTCGAGCTTCAGGCGGGCATCGTCCGCATAGTCGGTGTCCGGGAAACGCCGCACCACCGCTTCCAGCGCCGCGCTGGCCCTGCTTGTCAGGCTCTGGTCGCGCCCGACATCCGAGATCTGCTCGTAATAGGAGATCGCCATCAGGTAATACGCGTAGGCGATGTCGGGATTCCCCGGATGAAGCTCGATATAGCGCCGGACCGCGGCAATCGCCTCGTCATATTTGTCCGCCTGGTAATGGGCGTAAGCGCCCATCAATTGCGCCTTTGTCGCCCAGACGGAATAGGGATGCTGGCGCTCGACCTCGTCGAACCGCTGGGCGGCGATCTCGAAATCGCCCCCGAGAAGCGCGTCCATGGAACTGTTGTACAGCTCCTCTACCGGACGCTCCACATACTCCTGGCCGTTATCCGAACTGCACCCGGCAAGCGCGCCGGCTACGAACAGGGCAGCAAGGATATTTCGCCAAAGGCGACCATATGCCCGACTCACGGCACCCTCATGGCAACGGGAAAAGGCCGGCGCAGTTTACGCCATGCTCGCATCGAAGCATAGGTTCAGGCGACGACCCGCTGCGCCTCCGTCCGGGCGCCTTCCCATCTCCATGCCGACTCGTCGGCGAACAGCGCGCGCAACACCAGATTGTTGAGCCGGTGCCCCGACCTGTAACCCTGGAATGCGCCGAGAATCGGGGCGCCGGCCAATGCCAGGTCGCCGATGACATCGAGCACCTTGTGGCGCGCCAGCTCGTCGGGATAGCGCAAACCGCCATCGTTCATCACGCCGTTCGGGGAAATCGCCACGGCATTGTCCAGCGAGGCCCCCTTGGCGTAGCCGCGCGCGCGCAGCCATTCCAGCTCATGCAGGAAGCCGAAAGTGCGCGCCCGGCCCACCGCTTCCGAAAAGCTGTGCCGCGCCGCATCGAAATCGAAACGCTGGATGCCGACATGGGGATGGTCGTAGTCGATGGTGCAGGAGACCGTGAACCGGTCCGACGGCAGCAGCCGCGCCCAGCTTTCGCCGTCCTGCACCTGAACCGGCTTCAGGACCTCGATCCGGCGTCGCGGCCGGGAAGGCTGCGGCCGGACGCCGACGCAACCGATGAGGAAGGTGAAGTCGTCCGCACTGCCGTCCATGATCGGCAATTCCGGCGCATCGATCTCGATTGTGGCATTGTCGATCCCGGCGCCGGCAAGCGCCGCCAGCACATGCTCGGGCGTGCGTATGCCGACGCCGTATTCGTTGGACAATACCGTGCAGAGCGTCGTATCGACGACACTGTCCCATCTCGCGGGAACCAGACCGGAATCGTCGGCGATGTCCAGGCGCCGGAACACGAGTCCATGCCCCGCAGGAGCCGGACCCAATGTCAAATGAACCTTGCGCCCGCTGTGGATTCCCACGCCTTCGCACGCAATCGACGACCGCAAAGTGCGCTGTCCGCGATCCACCCGGACCGAAAGGCGTTCGACTGTTTTTCCCTCTCGTGCGCCCATCGCGTTGTAATATGATTCCCCCAACCGGCGACTCAGTAAGGAGACCATAACGAGGTGTTTCGCCGTTCTACAAGTCACGCTTTGTTAAGGAATGTTACGGCGGGATCCGCCTGGGGCGTGCTGCCGCTGAAGAATCCGGAAGACGCGAAGACCCGGCTGGCGCCGGCATTAACTCCCGATGAGCGGCAGAAATTGTTCCGCTTCATGGCGGAGGATGTCCTCGCGGCGCTGTCCAGCGCCGAGGGCTTGGAGGGGACAGTGGTCGTCACCCGCGACACCTGGGCGCAGGCGCTCGCCGAACAATACGGCGCCGCGGTGCTGGAGGAGCGCGCAAACCGGGGCCAGAGCCCCGCCGTCGCCGATGCCGCCGCAGCGCTCGCCAGGGCCGGGGCCGGGGCTGCGCTGGCCTTGCCCGGCGATGTGCCGCTCGTCTCGCCGGCGGAAATCGACCGGGTCCTTGCCGCCCACGTACCGGCGCCGTCCGTGACCCTCGCGCCCGCCGGCGACGGCCGGGGGACCAATTGCGTGGCCTGCTCGCCGCCGGACGCGATCCGGTTTCATTTCGGCCATGACAGCTTCGAGCCGCACAAGGCCGAAGCGCGCGCGCTCGGCGTGGAACCGCAAATCGTCACGGGGCTCCCCGGCATCGCCCTCGATGTGGACAAGCCCGGGGATTTGCGCATGCTGCTCGCGCAGGGCGGCGCCTGCAGGGCGCTGGCGTGGCTGAACGGCACGGACATACCGGCGCGCGTAGCCACCGCGCGGAACGCGGCAAACTGACGAATGGCGGCGTTATGCGCCGCCGGGGAGGACAGGAACAAATGACAGCGCTTCAGTTCGGGATCATGAACCGGGGACAGTTCCCCATCGGAGACGACCCGAAACTGCATTGGGACGAGATGGTCGAGCAGGCGCGTGCCGCCGAGCGGCTCAAATTCGATTCGATCATGAAGGGTTCGCATTACAGCTCCTGGCCGTTGATGGACTTCCAGCAGGTGCCGTTCCTCGCTCGCATGACCGCCGAATGCCCCTCGCTGCGCCTGCTGTGCGGCATTTGCCTGCTGCCGCTGCACAAGCCGCTCGATGTGGCCGAAATCTTCGCCAATATCGATGTGATGAGCGGCGGGAAGCTGATCTTCGGCATCGGGCTCGGCTACCGGGAAGTGGAATTCCGGGCCTTCGGAACGACGCAGAAGGACGCCGTGCCGCGCTTCGTCGAGAACCTCGAAGCCATTCGCCGGCTGTGGACCGAGGAGCGGGTGACGATGAAGGGCTCGCATTTCGAGCTCATCGAGGCCGCCTGCACGGTCAAGCCCATCCAGAAACCGACGCCGCCCGTCTGGGTCGGCGCCAATGCCGACCGGGCGATCGAGCGCGCCGCCAGGCTGACGGACGCCTGGTTCATCAGTCCGCACAACACGGTCACCACGACGGCCCGGCAGATGGAGGTGTACAAGCGCGCGCTCGACAAGGCGGGCAAGCCGCTGCCGGCGGAACTGCCCATGATGCGCGAGGTCGTGGTCGGCCGCTCGCGGGAAGAGGCCATCCGCGACGCCGAGCCCTATCTGATGGCGAAATACCGCGCCTACAAGGAATGGGGCCAGGACAAGGTAATGCCCGAGGATGACGGCGATTTCGGCCAGGACTACGAGGACCTGCTGAAGGACCGGTTCCTGTTCGGCTCGCCGGACGAGGTGGCGGAGCAGATCATCGGCTATGTCCGACGCTTCGGCATCAGCCATTTCGTGTTCGGCATCCAGTTCCCGGGCATGCCGCAAAGCATGGTGCTCGACGAAATGGCGATGCTTGCCGAAGAGGTGATCCCGAAGGTCCGCTCCGGCGTATAGACGGGCATCCGGTCCGCCGGTCCTCTCCCCGGGGGCGTGCGGCGTGCGCCGTCCGCTCCCTGCCAGCCATGCCCGAACGCCTCCCTTCGACAGGCTCTTCCGTCATGCCCGGACTTGTTCCGGGCATCTCCCTCCACCGCTTCCGACGGACGGCCGCATGGATGCCCGGAACAAGTCCGGGCATGACGATATGGGGGCGGGCATGGCGGGAAAAGCGACGGGGCGTCGGGGTGACGGTGCCCCCCTCGCGAGACGTCATGTGGAGTGGGCCCCTTGGGTCGGACAGTTTCAAGCGGCATTTTTGACAGGGTTGCGTTGTTGTTTTTCCTCGAAGCGGTTTGGGCTCAGATATCCGAGCGCGGAGTGCAGTCGTCTGTG
>JAJECF010000009.1 GCA_022822125.1 Alphaproteobacteria bacterium | reverse complement strand
ATGGAGGCGCGTTCCAAGGCTTCCTCATCCCGAGTAGCGGCGGAGCCGCGTATCGAACCTCATCCTGAGTAGCCGCGAAGCGGCGTATCGAAGGGCCTGTCCTGAGCCTGTCGAAGGGAGCCTGTCCTGAGCTTGTCGAAGAGGTCCGGGGCTCGTTCAGACTCCGAACCAGATCGTCGCGCGGGCGATGACGAGGCGCAGCGCGAGGTCGAGCAGGACGATGGCGACCGCGGGGAAATGCGCGAGCCCGAGGCCGTGGCGGGCGAGGCGCCATTTGAACAGGAGAATCCAGAACCAGGCGGCCATGAACAGCATGGCCGATATGGGTTCCGGCAACACGCCCGAGGCGTTGACCAGCACGACAAGGGTGAAGACCGCGCTCTGCAGCAGGTTCGCCCAATTGGTGGCGATAATGAAACGCCAGTAATGCGGGAAGACCTGCATCCGCTCGGCCACGAAGACCATGATGAGCGGAAAGGCCGTCCAGGTGCAGATATAACCGAGGAGGTCCGACGCGATCAGCTTGCCCGTGACGTCGAACCCATGCGGGACCATGGCCAGCATCAGCAGCGACAGCGGGAAGGCGACGGCGGCAGCCCGGAAGGAACGCCAGAAATCGCCGAGCGCGGAAACCGGCCCCGCGTTCCCGCCCGCCAGCGCCATTGCGGCGGCGCAGCCCGTCCGAATGTCCCCGAGCATCCGAAACGCTCTCCCGGGCGGTGTTGCGTGCCAGACCGAATTCGCCTGCGCCATGAAGGCGGATGAGGCTTTCAAAGGCGTAACGCACTGTAAAACGACAATAAAGCAGCCGTAAAGGCCGGAAGAAGACATTCGCGGCCCCGCCGCCCCGAACAGTCTTCTTCCGGATCATCGCCCCTGACGATGGGGCGGGTGCTTCCGTCCGACCCAATATCGCGCTGGTTCAGTAGCCCGGCGGGGGCTGGAAGCCGCCGAAATGGCGTTCGATCAGCCGCGCGGTGTGGATGCAGGCGCGGTCGCCGAGATAGGGGGCGACGATCTGGACGCCGCCGGGAAGGCCGTCGCGCGCAATGCCCGCCGGCGCCACGGCGCCCGGCAGGTAGCAGACGCCGTTGAGGCCTGCCCAGAACAACTGGTCGGTCGTCGGCACATCGCGATTGTTCACCCGGATGGTGCGCTGGTAGCGCTCGCCCTCGCGGTCGTGCGGGAAGGCCGTGGAGGCGGCGACGGGGCAGAGCAGCACGTCCCAGTCGCGGAAAAAGCGGTGCCAGGCCCAGCGGAAATGCTCGCGCTGTTCGCGGAGCGCCAGCCACTCCCGGTGCCGCATGGTGTTGCCGCGCGCCATACGGGCGTAGTAGCTCGGGTCGTCCGGGTCCAGCCGCTCCGCCGCCTCTTCATGCTCGCGCAACACGGCTTCCGGCTGGCGGGCGCTGGTCGCGGCGCGCAGCAGCAGAATGTAGTTTTCGTGCAGGGCCGTCATGTCGATCCCGGGCCGGGCCGTGTCGCTCACCACCGCGCCGGCGGCGGCGATGCGGTCCACCAGGTCCTGCAGCAGGTCGCCATAGACCGTATCGACCTCGGACGGCCCGGCCTCCAGCATGACCGCGACGCGCAGGCCTTCGAAACCGGGAACGCGCGGGCCGGGCAGGTCGAGCTTGTAGCCCGCCGCTTCCATCTCGTCGGGTCCCGCCATGGCGTCGAGCGCCAGGTCCAGGTCGTCGGCGGAACGCGCCAGCGGGCCGACAACGGAGATGTCGGACTGCGAGAGCACGCCCGGCAGGGCATGGCCGCGCGGCGGACAGAGGCCCCAGCTCGGCTTGTGCCCGAACACGCCGCAATAATGCGCCGGATTGCGGATGGAGGAGCCGATATCGCTGCCCGCGTCGATGCCGGTCATGCCGGCCGCGAGCGCCGCGCCCGACCCGCCCGAAGAGCCGCCCGGCGTGCGCCCGAGGTCCCAGGGATTGTTGGTCGCGCCGTAAATGTCGTTGTAGCTCTGCCAGTCCGCCAGCATCAGCGGCACATTGGTCTTGCCGAAGAAATTGACCCCGGCCGCCTTCAGCCGCGCGACGGACACGCAGTCCTGCGCCGCGATATTGTCGCGGAACTCGGGATCGCCCCAGGTCGTCGGCGAGCCCGCCAGGTCGTAACTTTCCTTGATCGTCATCGGCACGCCGTGGAGCGGCGGCAGGTCCCCGCCGCTCGCGGTCAGGCTGTCGGCGGCGCGCGCCGTCTCCCGCGCCTTGTCGCGATCCTGCCAGATAATCGCGTTGAGCGCCGGGTTGTGCGCATCGACGCGCGCGAAGTAGAGGTCCAGCAATTCCTCCGCCCCGACCTCCCGTCGGCGGATCATGGCGGCCAGTTCGGTAGCGGATTTGAAGGCGGTTTCGGTCATTCGGGCTCTCCCCTTTTCTCCCGGCGCGCTATATTGCACGAAGAACAGCGGAGGCGCGGCAATGGAATTCACACCGATCTCGGGCGCATGCGGCGCGGAGGTTTCCGGCATCGACCTGGAGCGGGACCTGACCCCGGAGCGCGTGGAGGCCGTGACAGCCGGGCTCGGCGAATACGGCGTGCTGGTCTTTCGCGGGCAGGCCCTCTCGCCGGGGGGCCATCTTGCGATGGGCGAGGCGTTCGGCGGCGTGAATGTCAACCGCTTCTTCAAGGCGGTGGAAGGCTGGCCGGGCATCGCCGAGGTGCGCAAGGAGCCGGACCAGAAGGCGAATATCGGCGGCGAGTGGCACACCGATCATACCTACGACATAGAGCCGGCGCTGGGCTCGATCCTGGTGGCGCGCGAGCTGCCGCCCTTCGGCGGCGACACGCAATTTTCCAGCATGTATGCCGCTTACGACGCCCTGTCGGACGGCATGAAGGCGATGCTCTCCGGCATGAAGGCGGTGCATTCGAGCCGCCATGTGTTCGGGACGCGCGCCAACTATGTGACAGACGGCAGCGATATCGGCGACCGGCTCGGCAACAATGAGGCCGCAACGCAGGACGCCGTCCATCCGGTCGTTATCCGCCATCCGGTAAGCGGGCGGCCGTCGCTCTATGTCAATCGCGGCTTCACGATCCGCTTCGACGGCTGGACGGCGGAGGAAAGCCGCCCGCTGCTGGAGACGCTCTACAGGCACGGAAGCCGGCCGGAATTCACCTGCCGGGTGCGGTTCGAGCCGGGCACGGTGGTCTTCTGGGACAATCGCGCGACCTGGCATTGCGCGCTCAACGACTATGCCGGCCACCGGCGCCTCATGCACCGCGTCACCGTGGAGGGCGCGCCCCTGCCGGCCTGGCGGCCCGCCGCCGCGGAGCGCGCCGCCGCCTGAGCGGGCTTCCGTCGCGCCGCGAGACCGAGGGACGTCGAACGGCGTTATCGGCGGCGATAGACCGAACGACGATGACCGACCTCGATCGCAAGCAGGATCGACTCGCTGTCGCGGAGTTCGGAACCGCGCAGCGGCGAGCCGGTCTGGCAAGCGGCCGGGTTGAGGGTTAGGCTCCAGATTGCGTTCCGGCCGGGGGCGCGGAAGTTCGAGGGCAGGGGAGGCAGGCGCCATGACGCTCACGCAACAGCAGATAGAGCAATTCCGGGAAACGGGCTATCTCGTGCTGCCGGGCGCGCTGCCGGCGGACCTTCTGGAAGAGCTGCGCCGGGAAACCGACATGGCGGTCGCAGGCGCGCGTGGCCTGGAAGCCTCGGATGCGCGCTATGACCTGGAGGACAGCCACAGGGCGCACGCGCCGCGCGTTAGGCGGCTGAAGACCCCGTTCGAGCATTGGCCGTTCTTCGACCGGCTGATGCGCTCGGCCGCGGTGCTGGATGCCGTCGAGCCGCTGCTCGGCCCCGATATCCGCATCCACAACAGCAAGCTCAACATGAAGTCGGCGCATTTCGGCGCGGCGGTGGAATGGCACCAGGACTGGGCCTTCTATCCCCACACCAACGATACCGGCCTCGCGCTCGGCATCTATCTGGACGATGTGGACGAGGACAACGGCCCGATGATGGCCGTGCCGGGCTCGCATCTGGGCCCCGTGTTCGACCATCACAGCGAGGGCGCCTTCTGCGGCGGCATCCACCCCGGCCTGCACGATGTCGGCCATGAACGCGCCGCGAAGATGACCGGGCCCGCCGGCACCTTCACCCTGCACCATGTCCGCGCCGTCCACGGTTCGGCGCTCAACCGCTCGAACCGCCCGCGCCGGCTGCTGCTTTACAGCTATTTCGCTGCCGATGCCTGGCCGCTGATGGGCCTTGAAGGCGCGACGCTGGAAGCGTTCGACCGGCGCATTTGCCGGGGCGGCCCCACGCTCGCGCCGCGCCTTGAACCCGCCCCAGTGCGCATGCCGCTGCCCGTCGCGCCGAAGCAGGGCTCCATCTACGAGAACCAGAAGACGCTCTCGGGCCGGTTCTTCGAGCAATTTGAAGAGGTCGCCTGAGACTGACGGAGACGAGCGCCCCCCGTGACCGAACGCTTCTGCAATCTCGACCGCCTGCTTCACCTGATGGACAGGCGAGGCGTCGATGCCGTGCTGGCGGCCTCGCCCAACAATGTCTATTGGCTCTCCGGCTTCAACGTCCCGGCGCACAAGTCCGACGAACCGCGTCCGCTCGCCGTGCTGCTCTCGCGCGAGGCGCCCGAGGCGCCGGTCATGGTGCTGCCGGATTTCTATCTGGGCGCCGTTGCGGCCCATTCGGGCTGGATCGAGGACATCCGCCCCTTCCGCGCCATATTGCTGCCTTTCGACCAGCCCTCGCGCGGCAGGGCGGACCTCGACCGCTTCGTCGGCGCGCAGGACCGTCCCGGCTGGTTCCCGGAAGCCGCCGACCGCTATGCGCCGGACATGGCGGCTGCGCTCGACCGCGCGATCGCCGATCTCGGCCTTTCCGGCAAGCGCATCGCAGCCGACGAGCCGAGGCTGGCCGCGCGCCTTTCCGGCATCGATGTCGAGGACGGCTATGGCCTGCTGATGTCCGCCCGCAGCATCAAGACGCCGGCCGAGATCGATCTCATGCGCGCCGCCACGGCCGTCAATCGCGCCGCCATCGAGGCGTGCATCGCAGCCTGGACGCCCGGCATGACCTGGCGCGACCTTCGGGCCGCCTACCATGCGGCGGCGCTCGCGCGCGGCGGCTTCGTCCACGATCCGGGCGCGATGGTGCTGGCGAACGGCTCCGACAGCCCCGTCCCGGTCATCGCCTCGGAGGCGCAGGATTTCGAGCTCGAACCCGGCATGCGCATCATGTTCGACTGCCACGGCACGAAGGACCGCTATTGCTGGGACGGCGGCAAGACCTGGATCGTTGGCTCCGAGGGCGCGGACGCCGCGCGCAAGCTGGCTGAGGCGACGGCGGACGCGATGACGGAGATCGAGGCGCGAATGGTTCCCGGCGCGCGAATCTCCGCCCTTCAGGCGGCCGGCCGCGCGGTCTATCGCAAGCACGGGCTGGCGCTTGCCGAGGACGCGCTGATCTTCTTCCACGGCCTCGGCCTCAGCCATCTCGACCAGGAGGTCGATGCCGAAGGCGCCGTCACCGGCGATTTCGCGGTCGAGGCCGGCATGGCGATCGCGACCCACATCTACTATCCGGGCGACCGGCGCGAGCGCATGTGGCTCGAGGACATCGCCATTGTCGGAGACTCGGGGCCGGCCGAATCGATCTTCGGCTGGGATTTCCAACCGCACGGCCTGGACGGGTGATCGAGCGCTTCCCGACTGTCCGCTTCGTCGTCCGGCGCGGCAAGCTGCTGGCGCCGCTTGCGGGCGCGTTGCCTCCTATCGCCGCTTTTGTCGGCGTCGGGATCGAAGGCTGGCACTGGTTCTGGATAGCGGCCGGGCTGCTGGCCGGTTGCTGCCTCGCCTTCGTCACCCGGCTGCTCGTTGAGTTGACGGTGGTTATCGCCGACATGCTGATGCCGGAGTGAGCGGCCCGGACCTCATCGTTATGGGCGCCGGCCTTGCAGGGCTGACGGCCGCCAACCGGGCCGCCGAAGGCGGGCTTTCCGTGCTGGTGCTGGAGCGCGGGGAAGGGCCGGACTATTTCTGCAACTCCCGCATCGCCGGCGGCCTCCTGCATGTCGCCTTCCGGGACATGACCCGCCCGGCGGCCGACATCCGCGCCTCCGTCGCGGAGTCCACAGGCGAGGACGGCGGCCCGGCAACGGCGCTGGCCGGGCTTCTGGCGGAGGATGCCGGCAAGGTGCTTGCCTGGCTCAGGGCGGAAGGCGGGGCCTTCGTGCGCGGCGGCGCGCCGGAGTTCATGCGCTGGGTGATGGCCCCGCCCCGCCGCCGGCGCGGCGGCCTCGACTGGAAGGGGCGCGGGCCGGATGCCTTGTTGCGGCGTCTGGCGCGCAACCTCGCGGCGCGGGGCGGGGAGTTGCGGCTCGGCTGCCCCGTCGAGGCGCTGGCGGTCGAGGAGGGCGGCGTCGCCGGGGTGCAGACGGCGAACGGAACCGAGCGGGCGCGCTTCGTGCTGATCGCGGACGGAGGCTTTCAGGACAATCCGGAACTGGTCCGCCGCCATCTCTCGCCGCGGCCCGAACGGCTGTTTCGCCGGGGCGCCGGCGGCGGGCGGGGCGACGGTATCGCCATGGCGGCGGCCGCGGGCGCGGCCACAGTCGGCATGGACCGCTTCTACGGCCATCTACTGGGGCTCGACGCCTTCGAAAACGAGAAGCTCTGGCCCTATCCGACGCTGGATTCGCTGGCCGCCGTCTCGCTGCTGGCGGACGGCGCGGGGCGGCGCTTCTGCGATGAGGGCCTGGGCGGCGTGTTTATGGCGAACGAACTGGCGCGGCTCGACGACCCGGAGGGCGCGGCGGTCGTGTTCGACGACCGGCGCTGGCGCGAGGACGCGGCCGACAACCGCTACCCGCCGGCGCTCAATCCGGGTTTCCCGGCGGCCGGCGGCCGGGTGTTCGAGGCCCCGACGATAGAGCGGCTCGGCGCGCAGCTCTCCATGCCGGCGCTTGCCGGGACTGTCGCCGCGCACAATGCCGGACGGCATGAGCCGGCGCGCACGACAAGCCGCTTCCCGGCGAAGCCGATCACCGAGCCGCCTTTCCGCGCCATCCGGGCCGCCGCCGGCATTACCTACAGCATGGGCGGGATCGCTATAGACCGCGACGCGCGGGCGCTGGACGGCGATGCGCGCCCGATCCCCGGCCTGTTCGCCGCCGGCTCCGCCGCAGGCGGCCTCGAAGGCGGCCCTCGCGCTGCCTATCTGGGCGGTCTCGCCAAGGCCGTGGCGACGGGATTGCGCGCCGCCGAAGCCATGCTGGCGGAAGCCGGCGGGTAGAAGGCGGTCGGGCGCGGATTTTCCGCGCGAGGCTGTTGCGGGCGAGGCGAAATAAAGTTGGATTCCCTGCCCCGGGACCGGAGCTCCAAGAGGGAAGTTATGCGCTATTACAGCATGTTGTCATCAAGATTGCGGGACCTGACGGAGTCGCCGAAAACGGAGCGGCTGATTACGGTGCTGATCGTCGTCAATGCGGTGACGCTCGGCCTGGAGACCTCGGAGTCGATAAACGAGGCGCTCTCGCCCTGGATCGGCTGGTTCGACAAGGCCATCGTGGCGGTCTTCGTCGTCGAGATAGCAGCGCGCCTGGTGGCTCAGGGACCGGCCTTTTTCAAACGCGGCTGGAACCTGTTCGATTTCGCCGTCATCTCCGTCACCCTCATCCCGGCGACCGGCAATCTCTCGGTGCTGCGCGCGCTGCGCATCCTGCGGGTGCTGAGGCTGGTTTCGGTCGTGCCGCAGATGCGCAAGGTGGTGGAGGCGCTGCTGCATGCGATCCCGGGCCTCGGCTCGATCTCCAGCCTGCTGCTGCTGGTGTTCTATGTCGGCGCGGTCATGGCGACGCGGATGTTCGGGGAGGCGTTTCCGGAATGGTTCGGCACCATCGGCGCTTCCATGTATTCGCTTTTCCAGATCATGACGCTGGAAAGCTGGTCGATGGGCATTGTGCGTCCGGTGATGGAGACCTTCGGTTGGGCCTGGGCCTTCTTCGTTCCCTTCATCCTGCTGACCAGCTTTGCGGTGCTGAACCTCTTCATCGCCGTCATCGTCGATGCCATGCAGACGCTGCACACGGCCGATCGGGAGGAAACGCAGGCGGCGCTCAGGCAGGTGACGGAAGCCGAAGCTTCCTTCCTCGCAACGGAGCTGGAGGGCCTGCGCAACGAAATCCGCGCGCTCAAGGAGGAGATCGGGCGGAAGGGGAGCGGTGCATCGTAATACCAACGGCATCGGGTTGAGACTCACGGGCAAATGCCGCCCGGCGCCCCCGCCTCTCCTCATCCTGAGTAGCCGACCGGGATGAGGACAAAGGACCGGGGCTACGGTAGGGAAGCGCCGCGCCATCGGTTCCGATCAACGATCGCTGGTATGACATTGCTGGCGCAGCCATTCCTTCATTGCCGGCCCGATGAAGCGAAGCGGGACGCGGCGGATTTCGCACCCGATTGATGAAATGTGAAATGTAAGGAGACCCATGACAGATACGGATTTCGCCCTGCCGGACGCCGCGCCCGCCATCCGGCTCGGCCCCAATCCTGCCGGGGGCCGCGATCTTGTCGTCGGCGACGTTCACGGCCATTTCCCCACGCTGCGTCATGCGCTCGCCGAACTGGAGTTCGGCGCGGGCGACCGGCTGTTCTCGCTCGGCGACCTGGTCGACCGCGGCCCCGCCTCCTTCGAGGCGAAGGCGTGGATCGAGGGTTCCGAACCCGGGGCGCGGTTCGACCTTGTCATTCGCGGCAACCACGAGCAGTTGATGCTCGACGCGCTGGCGTCCGGGCCGCTGCCGCGCGGGCAACTGCCGATCGAATGGGAGATCTGGTTTCTCAATGGCGGCGCCTGGTGGGAGGAGCACGGCCCCGGTGAGAGCGTGCAGGCCTGGATGGCGGCGCTCGCGGCCCTGCCCTTCGCGGCCCGCATCGAGACCTCGCACGGCCCGGTCGGCCTCGTGCATGCCTGCCCGGTCCACCGCTCCTGGGAGGAGTTGGAGGCGGCGCTCGGGCAGGACGGGCCCGCCGGCAGCCTCACCCGCATGCGCGCGCTCTGGAGCCGTATCCAGCACGGGACCCGCCAGCCGGAGATCGGCGAGCGCGGCGGCGAATATACAGGGCCGGTCGAGGGCGTGCGCGCGGTCGTGACCGGCCACACGCCGGTGCCCGAACCGGTCTGGCGCGCGAATGTGCTCGATATCGACACCGGCATTGCGCGCCCGGACATGCGCCGCCTCACCATTGCGCGCATCGACACAAAGGAAATCGAAACCTGGACCTTCGATCGGGTTCCCGACAGCGGGACATGACACGCGGTTCGTCTTCCCGGCCGGCAACGCCATCGGGAGCGTCCGGGGGCCGTTGAAAAATCAGAGCCCCGATTGCCGGCCTCGCGATTTGCTGCCCCGTTCCGAACCATCGCAGCCCTCTCCTGCACTGCCGATCGACCGGACGGCGCCGGCGGCCGTCTCGTCCGCCCGAAGGGAAGAAGCGTTGTCGGCGCAATCCCCGCGGCCGGCAAGCGGGCGGATACGGTTCCGGGGATACGACCGGATATGGCGCAGTCCATCCATAGGATCAGGACGGCGGCAACGGGTGCCGGCCGGCTTTCCGCACCGCCGCGTTGGCGGGCGAACGATGAATCGGAGACATGCAGGATGAACCGGACGATGAACCCGGACATGGCAAGGGCGGCGATCCTGGCTGGCAATGCGCCTGCCTGCCTCACTATCGAGAGCGATCTCGACCTGGGCTACTGCGATGAGCTTGCGGCGCTACCGGAAGGCTTGACCGTCAAGGGCGATCTCGATCTGCGGCGTTGCAGGAACCTGACGAATCTGCCGGAGGGACTGAATGTCGGCGGCAGGCTCCGCATGAGCGACTGCCCCGGATTGACGACCCTGCCGGAGACCCTGGCTGTCGGGAGCGATCTCGATCTGGCCGGATGCCGGAACCTGACGGTGCTGCCGGAGAACCTGACCGTTGAGGGCGATCTTGAATTGGCGTTTTGCACGGGCCTTGCAGGCCTACCGCGAGGACTGAACGTCAAGGGCTCGCTCGGTTTGTTCCATTGCACGCGGCTGACGGAATTGCCGGAGGACCTGGCGGTCGGGAGATCGCTCAACCTGCGCTATTGCGAGGCGCTTGCGACGCTGCCGGAAGGGCTGACGACCGTCGGAGGCTCACTCGACCTGAGTGACTGCTGGAAGCTTGCGGCGCTGCCGGAGGGACTGACGACCGTCGGCGGTTCGCTCGATCTGAAGGGTTGCGAGATCCTGAAGAACCTGCCGGAAGGCCTGACCGCAGGGGGCGATATCGACCTGACCGACTGCATGGGGCTGGCGACGCTGCCGGAGGGACTGGCGACGGTCAGCGGCTCGTTCACACTGAAGGGTTGCAGGGGTCTCAAGGCTTTGCCGGAGAGACTGACAGTCGGGCGTTCGCTCGATCTGAGCGGCTGCACGGGGCTGACGGAACTGCCCGAGGGACTGAACGTCCATAGCGTGCTGTATCTGAGCGGCTGCACAGGGCTGAAGACACTGCCGAAAGACCTGACCGTCAGGGGTTGGGTCGCGCTGAGCGGCTGCACGGGATTTGAGACGCTGCCGGAGGGACTGAATGTCAGGGGTTCGCTCGACCTGCGCGACTGCACTGAGCTCACGGCGCTGCCGAAAGGCCTGACCGTGAGGGGCTCGCTCGACCTGCGCGGTTGCACGAAGCTTGCGGTGCTGCCGGAGAGGTTGAATGTCAGGGGCTCGCTCAACCTGAATGGCTGCTCCTGGCTGACGGAGCTGCCGCAAGGCCTGCATGTCATGAGCGATCTCGACCTGCGCGGTTGCACGGGGCTCGCGAACCTGCCGGCAGGTCTGACGGTCGGCGGCAATATCAGGCGGTAGGCGGCACGGAGGTCAACATTTCACGCAGAGGCCGAAGGCGCCGCCAGGGTGGACCGGCCCGGCGGCCGTCACTCCCGGAGATATCGGGCAAAAGGGCGCTTCGGCCGGCCGGAAAGTTTCATCGATACGACCTGGATTGACGCACTCTGCCCCCAGGCTGTCTCCAACATCGAGAACCGGAGAGAGCCATGCTGACAGCCTACGAAAAACACCTGCTTGCCCATTACCTGGCGAACGCCGCCTCCCGCCTCCGCCGCCGGGACCCCGAAGCGTCGGAACTGGCGGAATGGGTCGCCAACCGTGAGCACCGCATCGCCCTCAGCGGCCCCGGACGCCGGAGGCCCAGGCGCAGACTTGCCCGCTACGATCGGGACGACGTGTCCAAGCAGGAGTTTCGCAGTCTCCGGCAGGCATTGCAGGATGACTGCCCGACCCGCAGGCCGAGGCGCGACCGGACCGGGCAGCGTCTTGCGGAACTGGCGCAGATGACGGCGCTTTCGCGCACCGATGCCGCCATTCTGGAGCTTCTGGTGCGTTACCGCACCCAGGGGGTATTCCGGTCGCTGATCGAGGATGTCTTCATCCATCCCACCCAATGGCACGACCTGAATGTCGGGGGCCGGGCCCTGCCCCTGCTTCTGGGCGTATCGAGCGGCGCGATAGCCGCGCGCCTGCACAGGGACGCGCCGCTCATCCGGGCGGGGCTAGTCTCCGTCGACGAAGACGGCGACCTGAAGGCCATCGACCGGCTGAGACGCCTTGCGCGCACGCCGGTCGAAGCAGCGAGCGATGTCAGCCGCCTGCTGTTCGACGCTGCCCCGGCAAGCGAGTTGCGCTGGTCCGACTACGACCATGTCGCCGGCGACCGGGACCATGTCGAGACGCTGCTGAAGGGGGCGCTCGAACAGCGCGAGCCGGGCGTCAACATCCTCCTCTACGGCCCGCCCGGCACCGGCAAGACGGAGTTCTGCAAGGCGGTGGCCGAGCGCCTCGGGGTCACGCTCTACAGCGTGGGCGAGGCGGACGAGGACGGCGGTGAGCCGAGGCGCAGCGAGAGGCAGCAGGAGCTTCGCCTCGCGCAGCGCCTGCTGTCGAAGGACCGCCGCTCGCTGCTGCTGTTCGACGAAATGGAGGACCTCCTCGGAGACGGCTTGTCGGGGTTCTTCGGGTTGTTCGGTCTGAAGTCCCGGGAAGGCGGCTCGAAGGTCTTCATGCACCGGCTGCTGGAGCAGGCGCCGGCGCCGACGCTCTGGACGATGAACGACGCCCGGCATGTCAGTCCGGCGATCCTCCGGCGGATGATGTTCGCCTTCGAACTGCGCCCGCCGACCGGCCCGGTCAGGGGGCGGGTCTGGAAGCGCCAGCTCGGACGCAACGGGATCGAGGCCGCGCCGGCGGACATTCGGGGACTGGCGGTGGATTTCGATGTCACGCCGGGCGTGGCGGCCGGCGCGACGACGGCCGCGCGGCTCGGCGGCGGCGATATCGAAACCGTGCGCCGCGGCGTGCGCAGCCTGTCGCGGGTGCTGGGTTGTGAGAAACCGCCCGAGGGCAGGCCCGTGCGCTTCGACCCGGCGCTTATTTGCGCCGACACAGACCCGGCCGCCCTGGCCGCCCGTCTCGCCGGCTCCGGGGCGCGGCGTTTCTCGCTCTGCCTGATGGGACCGCCGGGAACGGGCAAGAGCGCCTGGGTCCGCGATCTCGCCGACCGGCTGGGCCTGGAGGTGCTTCAGAAGCGGACCTCCGACCTGCTCTCGAAATGGGTCGGGGAGACGGAGCGGAAGATTGCCGGCGCCTTCGCCGAGGCGCGCGACGCCGGCGCGTTCCTTGTCTTCGACGAGGCCGAGTCCCTGCTCGCCGACCGGCGCTTCGCCGAGAGGATGTGGGAGGTCAGCCAGGTCAACGAGATGCTGACCTGGATGGAGAGCCATCCGCTGCCCTTCGCCTGCACGACGAATTTCGCCGACCGGCTGGACCCGGCGACGCTCAGGCGCTTCGTCTTCAAGGTCAAGCTGGACTATCTGGCGCCCGAACAGGCCGAGGCGGCGTTTCGCTGCTATTTCGAGCGTGAGGCCCCTCGGCAGTTGCAGGACCTGTCGGCGCTCACGCCCGGCGACTTCGCGGTGGTGCGCCGCAAGGCGGACATCCTGGGCCTGCTCGACGAACCGGACGAACTGGCCCGGATGCTGCGCGAGGAGTGCGAGGCCAAGCCGGGGCGCCCGCAGGTCGTGGGCTTCCGGGCGTGAGGCTTGCCGGGCGGGAAGCGCCGGCTATGGTGTTCCCGGCAGGGGCGACCGCCGGAGAGGGGAGAGACGTCCGGATGCGTTACGAACGCGCGATGCATCTTGTCGATCTGGCGATCCGCCTGCAGGGCTCCCGCGCCGGCCTGACGCTCGACGATATCTGCTCGGAGTTCTCGGTCTCGCGCAGGACGGCCGAGCGGATGCGGAACGCTGTCGAGGGGGCGTTCGGGCCCCTGGATGAGGCGGAGGGCGAAGACCGCAGGAAACGCTGGCGGCTTCGCTCCGACCGGCTTCGCGGCCTCGTCTCGGTCTCGGCGGACGAACTGAGGGCGCTGTCCACGGCCGCGGCGGCCCTTGAGCGGACCGGCCTCGGCGAACAGGCCGCCGGCGTGGAGAAGGTAGCCGGGAAGCTGCGCGCGCTGCACCGTTCGCAGACGCCGGAGCAGCTGGAGGCGGAGATGGACGCGCGGCTCCATGCCGAGGGCCTCGCCATGCGCCCGGGTCCGAGGCAGCCGGTCGATCCGGACTTGCTGGCATTGCTGCGCGACGCTATCCTCGCGCGCCGCAAGGTGGAGTTCGATTATCTCTCCCGCGCCACCGGGCGGATGAGCCGGCAGGCGGCGGAGCCTTACGGCCTGCTCTACGGCAACCGCCTGTTCCTGGTCGCCCGGACCGACTGGAGCCCCGAGCCGCGCCTCTGGCGCCTCGCGAACATGAGCGGCGCGAAGCTCGGCCTGGAGGATTTCGAGCGCGACCCGGATTTCGACCTGCAGGCCTGGACCCGGCGGTCCTTCGGCACCTTCCAGGAAACGCCCGTCCACGTGGCGCTTCGCTTCGACGAACGCGCCGCGCCCGACGCCGCTGCTTTCCTGTTCCACCCGAACCAGACCGTCACGAAGAACCCGGACCGCACGGTGACGGTCCGCTTCGAGGCCGGCGGCCTCGACGAAATCTGCTGGCACCTCTTCACCTGGGGCGACAGCGTCACCGTGGAACGGCCCGCGCGCCTGCGGCGGAGGCTCGCCGCGATGTGCGAGGCGCTGGCGGCGCATCATGGCGAGGCATAATGGCTTGCTGGCGCATCCTGGCCTCGGCGCCCGGTGTTTCCAGAGATTGCGTTGACCGATTCCAAGCTCCAGCCTGCTTTCCACTAATCTTTCCCGGAGGTGTTACCTATTTGCCTCGTTTCCGTGCCACTTCCTGCCGTGATTTTCTGTAGATCTTCCTTCATTTCCTGAAGGTCTTTGCTCACGGATATTTTCAGATCGCTAAGGCGTTTTAGAATAGGATTAGTCAACTTGATTGCTATGGCAAGAAAGAAAATAGGGAAGAGTATATTTTTCACAAGAATGGCAATCAATATAAAGGTAATCGCTTCTATTAATTCCCTAGTATTACTTGCAATCCAAGATATACTTTTACTTATTGCGGCTACACCTTTCCCTACAGTTGATATGACTTTTCCCAATAGAGATTTGCAATCATCTCCAGACAATTGCTTATCTATGCATTCCAAATCTTCTTGTATTTCCGAAATTTTACTGCCGAATATACGGTCATTTTCCTCCAAAGACTCATGTGTTTTCTTCAGGGCTACAAGCTTGTCATCGGGAGCTTTGCCGCTTATTATCTGTGGGACAAGCCTTTGCAAACCCCTTTCCTTATTCAATTCATCAATTCGGGATACAATAGTCTCCAGTTGATTGCTATTTTCTGATCTCTTGTTTTCTATATCTTCCAATTGCTGCAATTTATTTTGCCGCATATTGGCGAGTTCTTCTGAATTTGGTATAGCGCTCTGGCTCTCAGAAACATACTCTTTTAATTTCGATAATTTCGAACTATGTTCTTCAATTTTTGGTTGCAAAAATACCTGCACCGCTAAGAAACTCATGGACATGAAAACAGGGACAATAAATCGTAATAAAACAAGAACAAAAAACACCTTCACTAGTGTTCTTCGACCTTGATCGACAATTAAAGTTGAAATTCCACAAAATTGAAGAATAGATTTCAAGTGGCGATTCCAACCATCATATATGAATGCCAATATGGCTAATACACCCGAAATAAGTACGCAGAATTTAAAAACTTCATGTGAAACTATTTCTAGCAGAATTTTTTGGACGAATAAGGATCCAATAGCCCAAATTAAACCAGAAGAAAGTCGTTCTATCGCATCATTTAGTGGATCAAGACCTTCTCCAAAATTAATTGAAAACAATTCAGCAGATTGAATTATACTCACCCCCGCATTGATGGCTCTAGATATTCCATAAATGACAAGTGTTTCATTCATCGTATCTTCGAGATATAATTTAGAGAAATCATCCCATTTACCATAGAATGAAAGTACAATTAACAACGATACAAATGCGACAAATATAATTTTAATGTTACGAGAAGTTGAGGACGGCGCGTTTCTGGTCGGTGGCATGGGAGCCTCCAAGGCCTGCAGAGGAAGGAAATCGGATAGTGGATGAGGTTAGATTCTATTGAAAGTGTTTACGATACGCAATTGCTCATCGGGCGGAGGAAGAAAAACCCGTATGATTCGTATAACTGTTTGATTTATTGAGAATACCCGAATGATGGAAACGCCACAGGCGTAGGGAGACGCAGCTTTTCCGGGTGCGGCGTTCCGCCTCACCGACAGTTTTCCAAGAGGCTGGTTTGGAATAAAGACTTTCCTGCTTATCCTTGAGCTTCCACCTGTGAGGAGGTATGTTCTGTTTAGGTTCTCTACGGTGGAGGTCACGGAATGGGCTTGAAATTGGCATCCCGGGTGCGCGGGCTGAGCGACGCGGCGTTCCGCGAGGCGTTCGGA
>JAJECF010000006.1 GCA_022822125.1 Alphaproteobacteria bacterium | reverse complement strand
ATCGAGCAGCTCGACGCCACCGCCATCGTCTATCCGGGCGACAGCGCGGCGGTGGACGCCCACGGCAACCTCACCATACGGATCGCCGCATGACCGCCCTCGACCCCATCGGCCTCGAAATCCTCGCCAACGCGCTGCGCTCCATAACCGACGAAACCTTCGCTGCGCTGATGAAGAGCGCCTACTCCACCAACATCAAGGAGCGGCACGACCACTCCACCGCAATCATGGACGCGCAAGGCCGCCTGATCGCGCAGGCGGAGCAGTCGCTGCCGATTCATATCGCTTCCATGAGCGGGCTGATGGACTGCCTGCTGGCCCGCTACGGCGACGATATCGAGGAAGGCGACATCGTCATCGCCAACGACCCGCACACGGCCGGCGGCACGCATCTGCCCGACATCAACATGGCCGCGCCGGTGTTCGCCAACGGCCGCATCGTCGCCTGGGTCTGCAATATCGCCCACCATGCCGATGTCGGCGGCATGGCGCCGGGGTCGATGGCCGGCGGCATGTCGGAAATCTACCAGGAAGGCCTGCGCGTGCCGGTGGTGAAGCTCTTCCGCCGGGGCGTGCTGCAACAGGAGCTGTTCGACCTCGTGCTGCTCAATGTGCGGTTGCCGAACGAACGGCGCGGGGACTATTTCGCGCAGGTCGCCGCCTGCAATCTGGGCGTCAGGCGCATGGCGGAGACCGTCGCGGCCTATGGCTCGGAAACCGTGCTGGCCGCTTTCGAGGACATGCTGGCGCGCACCGCGGGACGCATGGCGGACGCCATTCGCGCCATCCCGGACGGCACCTACCGTTTCGAGGATGTCATGGACGATGACGGGCTGGAAACCCGCGACATTCCCATCGTGCTGACCGTGGAGAAGAAGGGCGGCCGCGCGAGCTTCGATTTCTCCGGCACCTCCCCGCAGGTGCCCGGCAATATCAATGTGACCATGAACGCGACCGTCGCCGCGGTCACCTACACGCTCAAGGCGCTGCTGGACCCCGAAGTGCCGAACAACCAGGCCGTGATCGATTGCGTGGAGATTTCCGCGCCGCGCGGCTCTCTGCTCAACGCCGTCTTTCCCGCCCCGGTGGCGGCGCGGGCGCATACCTGCCAGCGGATCATCGATGTGGTGTTCGGCGCGCTCGCGCCGGCCGTGCCCGACCGCGCGCCGGCGGCCGGCAACGGCGCCAACACCACCGCCGTTTTCTCGGGCATCGACCCCAGGACGGGCGAAGGCTACCTCTATCTGGAAACGCTCGGCGGCGGGGCCGGCGGCTGGCCGGGCGGCCACGGCAAGGACGGCGTGCAGGTCGGCATCACCAACACCTCCAACCTGCCGGTCGAGGCCATCGAGACCGAATACCCGCTGATGGTGGAGCGCTACGGCCTGCTGGAGGGCTCCGGCGGCGCGGGGCGCTTCCGGGGCGGGCGCGGGCTCTATCGCGTGGTCAGGCCGGTGGGCCATGACTGCCTGTTCAACGGCGCCGGCGAGCGCTTCTCCAACGCGCCCTGGGGGCTTGCCGGCGGAGAACCCGGCGGCCGGGGCCGGTTCGCGCTTCTGGACGGCTCCGGGGCCGAAACCCCTCTTGAGATCAAGCCGTCGGGCGTCATTGTGCGCGACGGCGAAGGGCTCCGCGTCGAGACCCCCGGGGCGGGCGGGTTCGGGTCCCCGTCGTGAGCCCGGTCCGGGTCGAGCGCCGCGGGCTCGCGCTTCATGTCCTGCTGACGCGGCCCGGGCGCCGCAACGCGCTCACCCAGGAGACGATGGAGGCGCTGCTGGCCGCGTTTCGGGAAGCCGAAGCGTCGGACGCCCGCGCGGTCGTGCTGCGCGGGGAGGGCGGGCAGTTCTCGGCCGGCGGCGACATGGCGATGCTGGGAGATATCCCGCCGGCGGCGGACCCGGACCCGCTCGTCCCCGTCTATCGCAAGATGGGCCATGTGCTGGAGCGGCTGAACGCCTTGCCCCAGGCGGTCATCGCCGTGGTCGAGGGCGCCTGCACGGGCGGCGGCCTCGGCATGGTCTGCTGCTCGGATGTCGTCATCATGCGCGAGGACGCGAAGATCGGCCTGCCGGAAGCGCGCGCCGGCTTCATCCCGGCGCAGGTCATTCCCCACATCGTTCGACGCATGGGCGAGGGCTGGACCCGGCGGCTGGTCGTGACCGGCGCGATTCTGGACGGACGCCGGGCCTTCGCCGACGGACTCGCCCATATCCTCGCCGCCGGGCGGGAGGAAGCGGATGCAGCTCTGACGGAGGTTCTGGACCAGGTCCGCCGCTCTGAGCCGAACGCGGTCGCGGAAGCGAAACGCCTTGTCATCTCCGCCTCCGACCGCCCGGTGGACGAAACCCTCGACGACGCAGCCCGCACCATAGCCGCCCTCCTCCGAACCCCCGCCGCCCGCGCCGGCATAGAGGCC
Organism: Alphaproteobacteria bacterium; assembly: GCA_022822125.1. The sequence continues at coordinate 13,563 of JAJECF010000006.1, read as the reverse complement.
TTCAACGAGAAGCGTCCGCCTCCGTGGGCCGGAGGAGGATAGCGCCGACTAACGGCGGGAAGCCGACAGTCAAGAATTGTGCTATATATCGTCGAAAACTGGCGCGGAATGAACAAATGGATTTACCCAGAGAATTCCTGCTGACCGACGTGCGTTGCTTTCAGGATAGTCAAAGCGCTCGACTGCGCCCTATTACTCTTCTGGTGGGAGAAAATAGCACCGGCAAGACAACTTTCCTAGGCTGCTATAGCGTAATGCACCGGTTGTTTGACAGATATCGGTTTCATGAATTTGGACCCGATTTCAATCAAGAACCGTTCTCCATGGGTTCGTTCAGTGACATAGTTCGATCTAGAAGGGGTAGATTGGGACGAATTGACAAATTTGAGATTGGCTTATGGGTAAAGAAAAAGGAAGGTAGCAACATACCACCTTTCTTAATAAAAATTACTTTTTCCGAAGGCGCTTCCCAACCTAATATCTCGAATATACGCTATGAATTCGACTCGTTATCATACTTTGATGTGAGTCGCAATGAGGAAGATATATTTTTGATAAGGACACCATGCAATACCATAGAAATCAAGAGTCCCAACCGAAATTGGGGCTTTGCACTGTTTCAATTGGATCACAAGATCCAATTTCCACTCATAAATCAAGCACAAGACCCAGTTGACAAGAAAGTTCTAGAATACATATCCGAGTTATTTATGATTCCCAAAATGATGGATAAGAATTCAGATCTATTTAAATTTCTAATGCCATATCTACCTAACCTTATCCTCTTAGCGCCTTTGCGTTCCAAACCTAAACGCACATATGACCCAGTGCAAGAAACTTCCTCGCCCGATGGAAGTCACATTCCGATGTTAATGATGCGTCTCAATCGGACAGAAGAAGGGAAATGGCGACCTCTACACGATAATCTGGCCGCTTTTGGAAAGCATTCCGGCATGTTTTCTGATATTAATGTGAGGCGACTTGGAAAGCAGATGAGCGACCCTTTCCAGTTACAAGTCAAGGCGCGTTCGCGAATTCCCGCTAACATTATGGATGTCGGATACGGTGTTAGCCAGAGCTTGCCAATTCTTGTTGATATCCACAGCCACACGGACTCAATTTTCCTGCTGCAGCAGCCGGAAGTGCATCTACACCCGCGCGCTCAGGCGGAGTTAGCGACAGTATTTTCCAATTCGGTCCAAGAGAACGGCAACAGTTTTATGATCGAAACGCATAGCGACCATATTGTGGACCGGATACGGATTCTAGTGCGGCAGGGGAAACTTCCGGCGGAGGACGTGTCGATTCTCTATTTCGAGCCGGAGGAAAACGCCGTCCGTATTCACAATATCGAGGTCGATGGCGACGGTAATCTGAAGAATGTGCCGCCCGGATACCGGGATTTCTTCCTGAGGGAATCGGACCGCTTGCTGGGTTTCGAAGATTAGGGGCGGGCCATATGTGCATGATTGTCGATGCCAATGTGCTCGGCATGTTCCTGCTGCAACCGAAAAATCCGGACACCGCTCCGATCCATGAATGGTTGCAGCGCGGCTGGGGCAGCATTGTCTATTCGACGGGGGGCGATTTCGTAACCGACATAGACGCGCGGAACCGGAATCGGCTTGCCGGGCTTGTCCGCGCCGGCAGGGCGAAGCTGATCCCCTGGGAGCGGGTCGAACCGCACGAGGCCGAATTCGAAAATATCCGCTCGAACGACCAGCATGTCCTCGCGCTCTCCCGCGCGGCTGGCGTCCGACTCCTGTACACGAGGGACCAGAGGCTTCGGCGCGATTTCAGGGATAGGCAACTCATCGGCGGGGCGATTTACCGGGACCATCGGGACGCCGGCCTTCTGACGCAGGACGCCTGCGCCGGCGGGCGAGGCAGGTAGCCTGCCCTCAGCCCTGCCTCGCGATGCGCTGCGCCAGGGCCAGCGTGCGGCGGGCCTTTTCCACTATGGGGTAATCGACGAAATACCCGTCCACCTGGATGGAGGCGGAGCCGGCGGCCTCGGCTTTGTCGAAAGCCGAGACAATGCGCTGCGCGTGTTCGACCTCTTCGTCTGTTGGCGAGAAGGCCTCGTTGACCGGCCCCACCTGGCTGGGGTGGATGCAGAGCTTGCCCTGGAAGCCGAGCGCCAGCGCACGCCGGGCCGAGGCGGCGAAGGCCTCCGTCTCGCGCAGTTCGATGAACACCGTATCGACCGGCGGCTCCAGCCCGCCCGCGCGCGACTCCACCACCATCGCCGCGCGCGCATGCGCCAGTTCCGCTTCGTCCAGAGACCAGCGCATCCCCACATCGAGCGTATAGTCGCCGGCCCCGAAGCAGAGCCGGCGAAGCCGCGAGCGGCAGGCGGCGATCTCCTTCAGGTTGGAAATGCCGAGGCCGGTCTCGACGATAGGCATGAGATCGATGCTGCCCGGCTCCAGCCCGGCCTTTCGCTCGAGCTGGACGAGCGTCCAGTCGATCGTCCGGAGCATGGCCGCGCTTTCGAGCTTCGGCAGCACGACGCCGTCGAGCCACGGCCCGACGATCGCTTCCAGGTCCCCGAAGCACCACTCGGTCTCGGCGGCGTTGACGCGCACGAAGCCCTTGCAGGGCCGCGGCCGCTCGAGGGCGGCGACGGCATGGGCGCGGGCGGCCGGCTTCTCCGCGACCGCGACCGCGTCTTCAAGGTCGAGGATCGCCGCGTCGGCGCCGGCCTGGAACACCTTCTCCGCCATGCGCGCATGGTTGGCCGGGGCGAACAGGAAACTTCGCCACGGCCCCGTCGAAAGAGCGTTCACGCCCTCGCCTCACATGGCGGTCATGCCGCCGTCAATGGTCAGGTTCTTGCCGGTGATGTAGTTCGCGCCCGGCGAGAGCAGGAAGCAGACGCTCGGCGCGACATCACTTGTCTCGGCATAACGGCCGAGCGGAATGCGGGCCATGGTCTGCGCGCCGAATTTCGGCCCGCGGATGACCTCCGTCATCGGGGTGACGACCGTGCCGAACGCAACAGAATTCACGCAGATGCCGTAACGCGCCCATTCGCGCGCCGCGCTCATGGTGATGCCGAGCACGCCGGCCTTGGCGGCGCCGTAATTGATCTGGCCGATGGTGCCGGCCGTGCCGGCGATGGAGGACACATTGACGATCTGGCCGGGACAGACTCCGAATTCGCCCGTCTCCGACTGCTTGATCATCTGGCGCCCGGCCGACTGCAGGACCAGATAGACGGCAGTCAGGTTCACATTGATGACTTCATCCCAGTATTCGCGGCTCATCTTGTGGATCATGGCGGCGCGGACGATGCCGGCATTGTTGACCAGGCCGGTGATCGAGCCCCATTCGCCGACCATCGCCTCGACAATGCTGTCCGCAAGGTTCTGCTCGGTGACCGAGCCGTGGAAGCCCATCGCCTTGTCCTGGCCGAGCTCTTCGACGAGGCTGTTTATGCCTTCGCTGTTCAGATCGACCGCGGCGACGCGGCCGCCCATGGAGACGACGGTGCGCGCGACCTCGCGACCGACGCCCTGCGCAGCGCCCGTCACCAGTATATTGCGGCCTTCGAGGCTGAAGGGATTGCTCATTTCGGCGTTTCCTTATGCATTCGGGTTCCGCTACCGTAGCCGCAATGGCGGCGTCGGCAAGCGTGAGTTGGGGGCGCATGACAGAAAATCCGCGCTGGAAACGGCGGCCGGAGGGGTCCACCTGGGGTGACTGGGGGCCGGACGATCAGCTTGGCCGGCTGAATCTGCTCACATCGGAGAGAGTGCTCATTGCACGCGAGGAAATACGCCTGGGCGAGGTCTATTGCCTTTCCCTGCCGCTCGATTATCCGGGCCGCAACGTCCTCAATCCGCGCCGCCACCCGCCCGTGCTGGAGCCGACGCAGGGACCGGACGGCGCGCCGCGTTACAACTATCCTCTCCAGCTCGACGATCCGCGTCATATCGACGTCGGCTGCGACGACCGGGTGCATATGACGCTGCAATACTCCTCGCAATGGGACGCCTTCTGCCATATGGGCCAGATGTTCGACGCCGATGGCGACGGCATCCCGGAAATCCGCTTCTACAACGGCTTCAGGGGCGGCGAGGACATTATCGGACCGGTGGACTACAACGCCGACGGCACGCAGACGCCCCGCCCGGAGGCCATGGGCGCGCGCAAGCTCGGCATCGAAACCTTCGCCGAGAAGGGGGTGGTTGGCCGGGGCGTGATGATCGATCTGGAGCGCTTCTTCGGGCGCGAGGGGCGCCGCCTCGTCACCTATGACGACCTGATGCGCGTGCTGGAGGAGACCGGCGCCACGGTCGAGAAAGGCGATCTCGCCTTTTTCTACACAGGCTTTGCCGACCTGCTGCTTGAGATGGGGAAAGAGCCGGACGGCCCCCGCCTCGCCGATAGCTGCGCCGCACTGGACGGGCGCGACGACCGGCTGCTGCAATGGGTCACGGACTCGGGCGTGGTCGCGCTCTTCGCCGACAACTACGCCGTCGAACAGTCGCCCGCCCGCCCGATGCCAGGCAAACGCTACGCCAATTCGCCGCTGCACCAGCATTGCCTGTTCAAGCTCGGCGTGCCGCTCGGCGAGCTCTGGCATCTGGGCGGCCTCGCCCGCCGGCTCCGCGAGCTCGGGCGCACGCGCTTCTTCGCAACCTGCCAGCCGCTCCGCCTGCCGGGCGCGGTCGGCTCCCCCGCCAATCCCGTCGGAATCGTCTGACGCATCAATCAGGAAAGCGCCCCATGACCATCACGAAAGGCATCGACCAACTGCTTGCCGCCGCCCGCGCGAAAATCGAGGAAATCCCCGCCGCAGAGGCTCTGGCGCTCCGGGACGACGACACAGTGCAGATTGTCGATATCCGCGATGTGCGCGAGCTCGACCGCGACGGCATGATTCCCGGCGCGCTGCATGCGCCGCGCGGCATGCTGGAATTCTGGGTCGATCCGGCGAGCCCGTATCATCGCGAGGTATTCGCGAGCGGCAAGAAATTCGTCTTCTACTGCGCAAGCGGCTGGCGTTCGGCGCTGGCGGCGGAGACGCTGCAGGATATGGGCCTTGAGCCCGTCGCCCATATCGAGGGCGGCTTCACGGCCTGGAAGGAGGCCGGCGGCGCGGTCGCCGAGCGGCCCCGCAAAGGGGGATAAACAGCCCTCCCGACATAGTGCCGCCTTCCGGCACGCAATTTGCTGCTTTCCGGGGAAACGCTCGCCCTCTGCAGGAGTTCGGAAGCAGCAATGGCTAAAATTTCATCAAAATCTGTCTTCGCGGCAGTCTTAACGCTCTCTATTTGTGCATTCGCAGTGCCTGCGTTTGCGGCAGACAGGATAAGCAGCGGCGACACCGCCTGGATCATGACGGCGACGGCGCTCGTGCTCTTCATGACCCTGCCGGGCCTTGCGCTCTTCTACGCCGGCCTCGTGCGCGCGGTGAATGTGCTCTCGGTGATGATGCAGTGCTTCGCCATCGCCGGGCTCATGTCGATCCTGTGGATCGTCTTCGGATACACGCTCGCCTTTGGCGAGGGCGGCTCCTTCATCGGCGACTTCAGCCGCGTGCTGGCCTGGGGCATGGGTACGGAGGCAGCCTCCGGCAGCATCCCGGAGAATGTCTTTCTCGCCTTCCAGATGACCTTCGCGGTTATCACTCCGGCGCTGATCGTCGGCGCCTTCCCCGAGCGGATGAAGTTCTCCTCGATCCTGGTCTTCTCGGCCCTCTGGCTTCTGGTCGTCTATGTGCAGGTCTGCCACTGGGTCTGGGGCGGCGGCTGGCTTGCGGACATGGGCGTCAAGGATTTCGCCGGCGGCCTCGTGGTCCATGCGACAGCGGGCGTGTCGGCGCTGGTGCTGGCCTCGCTGCTCGGTCCCCGGCGCGGCTTCCCGCGCGAATTGCGCCCGCCGCACAATCCCGGCATGACGGCCATGGGCGCCGCCATGCTGTGGGTCGGCTGGTTCGGTTTCAATGGCGGCTCGCAGCTCGCCGCGGACGGCGGCGCCGGCATGGCGATCCTCGTCACCCATCTCTCGGCCTCGACGGCGGCCGTCGTCTGGATGCTGATCGAGTGGGCGCGGTTCGGCAAGCCGAGCCTGGTCGGCTTCGTCACAGGCGTTATTGCAGGCCTTGCCACGATCACTCCGGCATCCGGCTTCGTCGGCCCGACAGGCGCGCTTATCATCGGCGCCGCGGCGGGCGCGGTCTGCTTCTTCGCGGTCGGGCTGGTCAAGAACGCGCTCCGGATCGACGATTCGCTGGATGTGTTCGCCGTCCACGGCGTCGGCGGCATTCTGGGCACGCTTCTTCTCGCCGTGCTCCTGTCGCCCGTTTTCGACGGCCCCGGCTATGACGAGGGCGTCACCATGGGCGCCCAGCTCTACACACAGGTGGTCGGCGTCGCGGCGACGGCTGTCTGGGCCGCCGTGCTGACCTTTATCGTGGTCAAGATCGTCGGCGCGCTGACCGGAGGCATCCGCACCGGCGAGGACGAGGAGATCCAGGGGCTGGACCTCGTCTCGCATGGCGAAAGCGGATACGATTTGCACTGAACCGGAAAGGAGACCGGGCATGAAGCTGCTCATGGCCATCATCAAGCCGCACAAGCTCGACGCGGTGCGCGAGGCCCTGATGAGCGACGGCATCGAAGGCCTGACGGTCAGCGAGGTCAAGGGTTTCGGCCGCCAGAAGGGCCACACCGAAATCTATCGCGGCGCGGAATACACCGTCAGCTTCGTGCCGAAGGTGAAAATTGAAGTCGTGGTGGATGACGGCGCCGTCGAACGCGCGCTCGAAACGGTGCGAGCGGCCGCCAATACCGGCCAGATCGGCGACGGCAAGATCTTTGTTTACGATGTGAGCCACGCCGTCCGCATCCGCACCGGGGAAAGCGGCCCGGAGGCGTTGTAGTTCCGAAGAGCCGGCGCTGCCCCTGCGGCGGCGCCGGATCGATGGCGATGCTCGGCGGCCGTGACAACGAGCGGGCATCCCGCTAGCTTCCGCCGCCGAACCCGCCAGCGAAGGAACCCGCGCCCATGACGACGGTCCGAGCCATGACTTTCGGCGTGCAGACCGCGCCCTCCACCGATGTCCGCAAGTCCGACAAGGCGCTCTATGACGAGGTGATCGAGGACGTGAAGCTTGCCGAGACACTCGGCTACGAATCGGTCTGGATGCTGGAGCACCATTTCTCGGACTATTACCCGACGCCGAGCCCGCTGCTCTTTATGGCGCATGTTGCGGCGCTCTGCCCGGATATCGGGCTCGGCACCTCCGTGCTGGTCCTGCCCTGGTATCATCCGGTGCGCATCGCCGAAGAGATTTCGATGCTGAACTCGCTGACGCGGGGCACGCTGCATCTGGGCCTCGGGCGCGGCACGGCGAAATCCGAATACGACGCCTACGGGGTGTCCATGCCGGAGGCGCGGGGGCGGTTCGCCGAATCGCTGGATATCATTCGCAAGGGCCTCTCCGGGCAGGAATTCACTCATGACGGGACCTATTACAAGGTGCCGCGCCCGATCCGCCTGCGCCCGGAGCCGGTGGACAAGCCGGTCAGGTTCTACGGCGCCATAGGCAGCCCGCAGAGCGCGGGCGTGATGGCCGGCCTCGAACTGCCGCCGCTCTGCCTCTCCACCTTCCCGGCGCGGTTGCTGGAGAAGATCCTGGCGACCTGGGACGAGCAGGCCCCGGCGCATGCGGACCGCAGCAAGGCCATCTCGATCAAGATGCTGATCGCCGACAGCGACGAAGAGGCGGTCAAGCTCGCGCGGCGTTATTTCCCGCCCTATTTCACCATCCAGGCGGACCATTACGAGGCGGATGCGAACCCCTGGGAGAACATCGCGGAATACCAGCAGTTTTCCCGCATGTTCGCCAATCTGCGCAAGATGGCGGACCCGGACGAGCTCGGCCCCTATTGCGAGATGAACCTTGTCGGCTCACCGGAGACCGCCGTGGAGCGCCTCAAGGGCTATGCCGCGCTCGGCTTCGACTATGCGCTGGTTTCGGCCGCCACGCCCGGCATGCCCAAGGACCTGCAGCGCGAAGTCATGGCCCGCTTCGCCCGCGAGGTCGCCCCGCACTTCTCGCCGGACTTCCGGGCGGAGGCGGCAGAGTAGCGCAAACGCTCTTCGGCGCGCCGCCAGGAATGCGCTTTGCGACGTCATCAACCATGCGCGGCCGGCGCCGGCGTCCTGAATCATGCTGATGAGGGGCCCGGACTCCTGGCCATGAAGTCGAAATCGCAGCCCCGGTTCGCTTGGGTCACAGTGTCCAGGTAAAGCTTGAGATAGCCGCGTTCCGAACCGGCATGAACCGGCGGACGCCAATCCGCGCGCCGCGCTTCGAGTTCGGCCTCGTCCACCAGCAGGTCGAGGCGGCGCGCCGGCGTGTCGAGGCGGATGCGGTCGCCCGTCCGGACGAGCGCGAGCGGCCCGCCGATCGCTGCTTCCGGGCAGCAATGCAGCACGATCGTGCCGAAGGCGGTCCCCGACATGCGCGCGTCCGAAATGCGCACCATGTCGCGCACGCCCTGCGCCGCGAGCTTTTTCGGGATCGGCAGCGAGCCCGCTTCCGGCATGCCGGGCGCGCCCTTCGGCCCCGCATTGCGAAGCACCAGAATGTCCTCGGCAGCCACATCGAGGTCCGGGTCGTCGATCCGCGCCGCCAGATCCTCCAGGCCGTCGAACACCACCGCCCGGCCCTCATGCGTCAGCAGTTCCGGGCTCGCCGCCGACTGCTTGATGACCGCCGTGTCCGGCGCAAGCGTGCCGCGCAGCACGGCCACGCCGCCTTCCGGCCAGATCGGCGCCGCCAGCGGACGAACGACAGTCTGCTCCGGATGCTCGTCGGCCGCCCGGTCGATCTCCTCGCCGAGCGTGCGCCCGGTAATCGTCAGCACATCCAGGTTCAGCAGGTCCCGAAGCTCCTTCAGGATCGGCGCCGCGCCGCCCGCCCGGTGCAGGTCCTCCATGTAGTGCCGGCCGGAGGGCTTGAGGTCCACGAGCACCGGCGTCTCCCGGCCCATCCGGTCGATGGCGTCGAGGTCCACATCGATTCCGAGCCGCCCGGCAACCGCGGTCATATGGATCAGCGCGTTGGCCGAGCCGCCGACGGCGAGCAGCATCCGGAAGGCGTTCTCGAAGGCCGCGGGCGTCATGATCCGGTCCGGCGTCAGCCTCTCCTCCGCCAGCGCCGCGGCGCGCGCGCCGGTAGCCTCCGCATGGCGCAGCCGGTCGGCGTGGACCGCCGGTATGGCCGCGCCGCCCGGCAGCATCATGCCGATCGTCTCCGTCATCAGCGCCATGCTGGACGCCGTGCCCATCACCATGCAGGTGCCGGCCGTCGGCATCAGCCGCCCGCCGGCGATCTCGATATCCGCCGCGTCCATCTCGCCGGCCCGGTAGAGGCTCCAGAGCCGCCGGCAGTCCGTGCAGGCGCCGAGCCTCTCGCCCCTGAAGCTGCCGGTCATCATCGGCCCCGTCACTTCCATGATGGCGGGAACGCCGGCGCTTGCGGCCCCCATCAGCAGGGCCGGCACCGTCTTGTCGCAGCCGCCGATCAGCACCACCGCGTCCATCGGCTGCGCGCGGACCATCTCCTCCGTGTCCATCGCCATGAGGTTGCGCAGGAACATCGAGGTCGGGTGCGAGAAGCTCTCGTGGATCGAGATGGTCGGGAAGCGGATCGGCAGGCCGCCCGCATGCATGACGCCGCGCTCGATGGCGGCGATCAGCTCCGGCACGGTGCGGTGGCAGCCATTATAGCCGCTGAAGGTGTCGGTGATGGCGACGATGGGGCGTTCGAGGGCCTCGTCGGAATAGCCCATCGCCTTGATGAACGCCTTGCGCAGGAAAAAGGAAAGCCCGGCATCGCCGTAATGGGCGAGGCCGGAACGGATGCCGTCGGTCACGGGTGGAGCGCCTTTCCGATGTCTCGGGCCGAGAGGCGCGAGTCTGCGCCCGCTCCTCCGCCCTGCGCAAGGGCCGGTTCGCCTTCCGCAGCGGGTCCGGGGAGCGTAGGCTCGGTCCCGGCGCGATTCGGAGAGGAAACCGATGCCCGATACCCTGGCCGATCTGGTGAAGAAGCGTTACGGCCCCGAGACGCCCGGCGGCGCGAACCAGCCGGCGGAAGGCCCGCTCGCGGCCATACTCGACCGGCGCACCCACCGCCGCTATGCGGACCGGCCTGTGCCCGAGGACATGCTCGACCTGCTGTTCGCCTGCGCCTTCTCCGCCAGCGCGAAGTCCGATTTGCAGCAGGCATCCGTGGTGCGGGTGGCCGACCCGGCGCTCCGGGCGGAGATCGCGGCGCTCATCCCCGGCATGCCGTGGATCAGCGCGGCGCCGGTCTTCATGGTCTGGTGCGGCGACGGGCGGCGGATCAGGCGCATTTGCGAATTGCGCGGCAAACCCTTCGCCAACGACCATTTCGATGCGGCCTTCAACCCGACCGTCGATACGGCGCTCGCCATGCAGACCTTCATCCTCGCCGCCGAGGCGCTGGGCCTCGGCTGCTGCCCGATCAGCGTCGTGCGCAACCACGCCTCCCGGATCGACGGCCTGCTGGGCCTGCCGGACTGGGTATTCCCGGTCGCCGGACTCTGCCTCGGCTGGCCGGCCGCGCAAGGCTACATCTCCATGCGCGTGCCGCCTTCGGTCACGGTTCACACCGACCGCTATGACGACGAGAAGCTCGCCGCCGGCATCGACGCCTATGACCGCCGCCGCGACGCCGCCTACAGCATCCCGGCGGACAGGCAGCGGGACCTCGACCGCTATGGCGCCGCCGATTTCTACGGCTGGTCCGAGGACAAGGCCCGGCAGGTTTCGCATACCGAACGCGAGGATTTCGGCGCCTTTCTCCGCCGCCGGGGCTACCGGCTGGATTGATGGCCGTCCGGCCCGCGCGCAGCGGCATCAGGCGCGTCTTCGCCAACCGCAACTACCGCCTCTATTTCACCGGCAATGCCGTCTCGCTGGTCGGCACCTGGATGCAGCGCACCGGCGTCGGCGTGCTCGCCTGGGAGCTTACCCATTCGGCGACCTTTCTCGGTCTTGTCGCCGTGGCCGAATTCCTGCCGTCCATCCTGCTCGGCCCTTTCGCCGGCGCGGTGGCGGACCGCGTCAGCCGGCTCGGCATCATCGCCGCGATGCAGGGCCTGCTCTGCGTCCAGGCGCTGGCGCTGGGCATATTGACCGTCACCGGCCTGATGACGCCGGAGTTGCTGTTCCTGCTTACCCTCCTGCTCGGCGCGTCGACGGCGGTGGCGCAACCGGCGCGGCTGTCGCTGGTGCCGTCCCTCGTCGGCCGGGAGGACATTCCCTCGGCGGTGGCCGTCAATTCGATCGGCTGGAACAGCGCGCGCTTTGTCGGCCCGACGCTGGCCGGGCCTCTGCTCCTGCATCTGGGGCCGGTATCGGGCGCAGGCTGGGCTTTTCTCTGCAATACCGCCACCTTCGCGGTCTTCCTCGCCGTGCTGCCGATGCTGCGCCTCAGCCCCCGGCTGCAGGCAAGGCGGGAACGCCGCGGCCTCTTTGCGGAGATCGGCGAAGGCTTCCGCTATATCGGTCGCCATGCCGGCGTCGGCCCGCTGATCCTGCTGCTGCTGGCGGGCGCGCTGCTGGTCCGGCCCTATGTCGAATTGCTGCCGGCCTTCGCCGATGTGGTGTTCGAACGGGGCGCAGAGGGCTTTTCCATGCTGATCGCGGTCAACGGGCTGGGCGCGCTGGCGGGCGGCCTCTGGCTGGCGCAGCGCGGCAACCGGCGGGGGCTCGCCGTCATCGTGTTCGGCGGGGCGGCGGTCCATGCGGCGACGGTGGCGCTGTTTTCCGTCATCGGGGACTTCCACATTGCGCTGGCGGCGCTCGCGACCGCGGGTTTCGCCATGCTGGTGATGGGCGTCGGCGCGCAGAGCCTCATCCAGATGGGCACGCCGTCCGACATGCTGGGCCGGGTGCTCAGCATTTACGGCCTTTCCTTCCGCGCGGGCCCGGCGCTGGGGGCGCTCGCCATGGGCGCGCTGGCGGACAGCGTCGGGCTTGTCTGGCCGGTGTTCGGCGGCGCCTGCCTGTGCCTCGCCGCCATAGCCCTTCTGCTTCGCCGCCTGCAGGCCGTCCGCGTAGCCCTGGAGCCGGGTCGGTAGGCGCTTGTCGAAGGCGCCGTCGGGAGCGATAGTTCAATGTCGGCAGCAAGTTGGGAGACGGCCCGTGGGATTCGCACTTGCCATTGTCGCGATAGCCGTTCTGCTGTTCGTCTTCGCGTCCCGCGACTACCGGAAAATGGAAAGAGGCGACGGTGCCCTGGCATCCGCCGGCCTTGTCGCCGCTCATGACCATCTGAGCCACAGCGCCGCTTCCGAATCGTTTTTCGCGGGCCCGGCCTCCCATTCGGTCATGGATCACCATCACTGGGGCGATTCCGGCACCTATTAGAGCAATATCGTCGCCCCCGCGAAAACAGGGGCCCGGCCTGCCGAGGCCTCTGCCGGGCTTCACCGGCGGTGCCGGGTCCCGGAACGAGTCCGGGCATGACGATCGGGGGCGGACAGGGGCCGCCTCCCCTCTCATCCTGAGTAGCGCCCGCGCCGGCAGACCCCGTCCCCCTCCTCATCCTGAGTAGCGGCGTCAGCCGCGTATCGAAGGGCTTGTCCTGAGCCTGTCGAAGGGAGCCTGTCCTGAGCCTGTCGAGGGCCCCCTCAGAACAGCCGCACGAACTGCAGCTCGCCACTGGTTCGCTCGTAGTCGTGCAGTTGCGCGTTGCTCTCGCGGCTCTCCTGCACGAGGGAGACGCGGGGGCTGAAGCCCCATAGGGTGAGGGCGCGGTTGTGGGCCGAGAGGCGGATTGTGCGGGTTTCGTCCTCTCGCGGCGTGTCGGGGTCGGTGATGAAGGGCCACCAGCCGCGGCCGTAGGCGGTCCGGCGCAGGGTTGCGGCCCCGGAGACGGTGAAGCCCCGGCCGAGCGCCCATGACGCGCCCAGCGACGCCCAGCGGCTTTCACTGCGGTCGCGCTTCAACTCCGGGCGCTCCCTGCCGAGGCCGGCGGAGAAGTCGAGGCGCAGGGTCGGCGTCACCACCCAGGAGAGGCCGCCGTGAAGGCCCGTCACCGGCCCGTCCTGCGTCCTGCTGCGGTCATGCCGCCGCTCATGCCGGGAGAGGCTGCCATGCGCTGTGACGCGCCTCGTTAGCCGCCGCGAGGCTTCCAGCCTGGGGCCGACATCCTTGTGGACGCCCTTGCCGCCGCTCCAGTGCTTGCGCGCGTCCAGCAGCAGGCTCGCCTCGGTGCGCGCGTCGATCAGCCAGCGCGGCCCCGTGTGGGCGGAGAGCGTCATGCGGTCGAAATCGCCGCCGCGATATTCCCGCCGTGACAGGTCACCGCCCGCCCGCAGGCGCCATTGCGGAGAGAGCCGGTGCTGGTACTCGCCGCCCGTCCATATCGACAGGCCGACGCCGGACTCCTCCTTCGCCGGGTCGTCGAGTTCGAAGGGTATGTGCTCGTCGAAGAGAGGGACATAGACCATGATGGTGCGTTCGCCGGAAGACGCGCCGATATTGCTGTCGGGCGCGACCCCCATGCCGAAG
>JAJECF010000054.1 GCA_022822125.1 Alphaproteobacteria bacterium | reverse complement strand
GGCGCTGCCGTCGCCTGGCAAAAGACTGGGAAAAATCCATCGCCTCAAGCGAAGCATGGATCAACATTGCCCATATCCGGCTCACAACACGACGACTCGCAAGGGCTTGAAAAACTTCAGCGAGTTTTGAGTCAGGCTCTGAGGCCGAGCCAGACAGCGCGCGTGTTGACGGCCATGACCCGGTCGAACATCTCGACCGTGTAGTCGCCGATGGGCGCGAGCGCGCCTTCTATGCCGGCATTCAGCAGGCCGATATCAATGCCGCCGAACCGCGCGACTGCCGCCGCCGCCGCCGCCTCGTTCGCCGCCGGGTCCGACACATCGCCCGCATGCCATGCCGCGCCGGTCTCGCCGGCCAGCGCCTCCAGCCGGTCTGCGTCGAGATCGACCAGCATGAGCGCCGCGCCCTCGGCCGCAAACAGCCGCGACGCCGCCGCGCCGATGCCCCCGGTCGCTCCCGTGATGACCGCCACCTTGCCGGCAAGCCTCGCCATGCCCCGTCCTCCCCTGAGCGCTACTCATTCCCGCCTTCCGGCGGCGCCGCCGGATCGTGGACCGCACCATCATATTCCACAAGCCCCTCAGCGCCGGGCAGGAAGACGACGCCAGCCCGTTTCCAGCCGGCGGCGATCCGGCGCGCCCGGACGGTGCAGCCGAGATAACGCCCGAGCGCGGCCAGCAGGCAAAGTGTGAGTCCGCCCGCATTGGCGTAGATCATCCATGCTGCGGTCCCGGCCGGCTCGAAAAACAGCAGGAACGCGAGCGCGAGCCCGCCGACCGCCGCCAGCCAGACCGCGCAGATCGAGCCGTCCGCCTCTCGCGCAAGGCCCGCCACCGCGCGCGCATCGCGCCCGATGACCGGCTGGAACTCGGCAGGCAGACCGGCCATGAACGGCTCCTTTGCAATTCCGGCGGATCGGAGATGCGTCCAGTCTTCGCAGGAGCGCGCGCTCATTGCAACGGCGCGCGGCGCGCGCGACCGCTTGCCGCCGGGACTTGAACCGAACGGCCGCCGGAACGATATTGGTGGCCGCTACCGACAACGCTAACGGAGACCGCAAATGGCCTTCGACAATCTGAGGACGACGGCGCGCCCCGCCGCCCGCACCGATGCCCGGACAGCGGCGCTCGATGCCGGGCTGCGCAAGCACATGCTCGGCATCTACAACTACATGGCCTCGGGCGTGCTGCTCACCGGCATCGTCGCCTATCTCGTATTTACCATGGCGGTGGTCCAGGGGCCGGGCGGCCAGATGGCGCTGACGGCCTTCGGGCAGGCGATCTATCTCTCGCCGCTCAAATGGGTGCTGATGCTCTCGCCGCTCGCCTTCATCCTGGTGCTGAGCTTCGGCATCCAGCGCCTGAGCGCGCCCGCGACGCAAGGGCTGTTCTGGGTGTTCTGCGCGCTCATGGGGGCGAGCATCAGCTCGATCTTCCTGCAATATACGGGCACCAGCATCGCGCGCGTGTTCTTCATCACCGCCGCCGCCTTCGCCGGGCTCAGCCTTTACGGCTACACCACGAAGCGCGACCTCTCCGGCATGCGCTCCTTCCTGGTGATGGGGCTGATCGGCGTCATCATCGCCTCGCTGGTCAATCTCTTCCTCGCCTCGAGCGCGCTGCATTTCGCCGTGTCGGTGATCGGCGTGCTGGTGTTCGCGGGCTTCACCGCCTACGACACGCAGCGCATCAAGAGCGAGTATTATCACGGCTACGACGCCGCCGTGATGGCCAAGAAGTCGGTGATGGATGCGCTCTCGCTCTATCTGAGCTTCATCAACATGTTCCTGCTGCTGCTGAGCCTGTTCGGCAACAGGGAATAGCTCACAGGCCGATCCTCACCGTCCCCCCGTCGTCGATCACCGGGCGCTTCACCAGGGCCGGATGCGCGAGCATCAGGCCGCGCGCCCGGCCGGCGTCGAGGTCGGCCCTGTCGGCCTCGTCCAGCGCCCGCCAGGTCGCGCTGCGCCGGTTGAGCAGCGCTTCCCAGCCGAGCGCGCCGATCCAGCGGTCCAGCAGCGCGCCGTCCAGCCCGTCCTCGCGCAAATCGTGGAAGCGGTGCTCACGGTCCGCCAGCGCCTTCCGCGCCTTGCGGCAGGCATCGCAGCTCTTCAGGCCATAGACGATCAGCATGGGCGCGCATTCCTCCGGTCGGCGGGTCCGGTATAGTCGCATGACGGCGTTCCGAAGGGGAAGCGCCGCCGTCCGCCACATTTCCGGGGAAGCCGCTCATGCAGGGTCCTGAGAGCCATTCCTATTTCTCGCAGCGCCTGCGCCTGCACTATGTCGACTGGGGCAATCCGGACGCGCCGCCGCTGCTGCTGATCCATGGCGGGCGGGACCATTGCCGCAACTGGGACTGGGTGGCCGAGGCGCTCCGGGACGACTACCGCATCGTCGCGCCGGACCTGCGCGGCCACGGCGACAGCGCCTGGTTCGTCGGCGGCGCCTACGCCATGGCGGACTATGTCTACGACATCGCGCAGCTCGTCCATCGACGGCAGCTTGCCCCGGTCACGGTCATCGGCCACTCCCTCGGCGGCTCCATCGCGCTCCACTATGCGGGCGTCTATCCGGAAACCGTGAAGGCGCTGGTCGCCATCGAGGGCCTCGGCCCCTCGCCGGCGCAGATCGCGGCGCGCAAGGCCCGGCCCATCGACGACCGGCTCAGGGAATGGATCGACACGCAGCGCGGCCTCTCCGGCCGGCTGCCGCGCCGCTATCCCTCGCTGGAGGACGCCTGCAGGCGGATGCAGGAGGCCAATCCCCGCCTGACGGAAGCCCAGGCCCGGCATCTCACCGTCCACGGC
Organism: Alphaproteobacteria bacterium; assembly: GCA_022822125.1. Next base: position 34,983 of record JAJECF010000054.1, on the reverse strand, counting down.
GCCAACCAGAACGAGGACGGCACCTATAGCTGGAAGTTCGACAATTACAGCCGCGCGGACCGCCCCGTCGGCATCGACCCGGAGGAGAGCTTCCGGCTCTGGTCGCGGATAAGTTGCCCGACGCTGCTGGTGCGCGGCCTCGAAAGCTGGGTCGGCGACCCGGAGGCGGACGGCCGCGCCGCCCATTTCGGCAATGCCCGTTTCGTCGATGTCTCCGGCGCCGGCCACTGGGTGCATCACGACCGGCTGGAGCATTTCCTCGGCCTCGTGCGCGGCTTCCTCGCGGAGGCGGAGGGCGGCTAGGGAATCGTGCTATAGCCTCGGTCTATGCACGACGCCCTGTCCGCCGCGCCCGTTGACGATCCGCCCTGGCTCGCCGGGCTGAACCCCCCGCAGCGCCAGGCGGTCGAGACGCTGGAGGGCCCGCTGCTGGTGCTCTCGGGCGCGGGCACCGGCAAGACACGAGTGCTGACGGCAAGGCTGGCGCTGCTGCTGGCGATGAAGCGCGCCTGGCCCAGCCAGATCCTCGCGGTCACCTTCACCAACCGGGCGGCGAACGAAATGCGCGAACGGGTGGACGCACTGATCGGCAGCGAGATGAGCGCCGGCCTTTGGCTCGGCACCTTCCACGCGCTCGGCCTGCGCATATTGCGCCGCCATCCCGAGCTGGCGGGCCTCAGGCCCTCCTTCTCGATCCTGGACCCGGACGACCAGGAGCGCCTGCTGAAACAGGTGCTGGCGGACGCGAATGTGGATGCGAAACACTGGCCCGCGCGCCAGCTTTCGGCCATCGTCCAGCGATGGAAGGACAAGGGGTGGCGCCCGGAGCAGGTGCCGGCCCGCGAGGCGGGGAGCTTCGCCAACGGCCGCGCGCCGGCGCTTTACGAGGCCTATCAGGAGCGGCTTGCCGACCTCAACGCCGTCGATTTCGGCGACCTGCTACTCCACAACCTGACGATCTTCCAGCGCGACCGGGAGGTGCTGGCGCAATACCAGGAGCGGTTCCGCTACATACTGGTGGACGAATACCAGGACACCAATGTCGCCCAGTATCTCTGGCTCCGGCTGCTCGCCCAGCGCCGCCGCAACATCTGCTGCGTCGGCGACGACGACCAGTCCATCTACGGCTGGCGCGGGGCGGAGGTCGGCAACATCCTGCGCTTCGAGAACGACTTCGAAGGCGCGAAGATTATCCGGCTGGAGCAGAACTATCGCTCGACCGGCGACATTCTGGGCGCCGCCTCAGGGCTGATCGCCAATAATCGCAGCCGGCTCGGCAAGACGCTCTGGACCGACCGCGAGGACTCCCGCCCGATTACCGTCCACACCGTTCCCGACGGGGAGGCGGAGGCGCGGCTTGCCGGCGCGGAAATCGAGGCGCTGCAGCGCGCCGGGACCGGCCTTGGACAAATGGCGGTGCTGGTGCGCGCATCCTTCCAGATGCGCGCCTTCGAGGAACGGTTCGTCGCGCTCGGGCTGAACTACCGCGTCATCGGCGGCCCGCGCTTCTACGAGCGGCGCGAGGCGCGCGACGCCATCGCCTATCTGCGCGCCGTCCTCTTTCCCGAGGACGATCTCGCCTTCGAGCGCATCGTCAACCTGCCGAAACGCGGCATCGGTGACGCCACCCTGCACCCGGTGCATCGCCTCGCCCGCGCCGAGCGGATTCCGCTGTCCGAGGCCGCCCGCCGGCTGGTCGAGACGGAAGAACTGAAACCCCGTGCCCGCAATGCGCTCGCCGGCTTCTGCCGCGTCATCGACGGCTGGCGCGCCAGGCTCGGCAGCGAACCCCATGCGGACCTCGCAGACGCGATCCTCGAAGAAAGCGGCTACCGGGAGATGTGGCGGAAGGACAAGGGGCTCGACGCGCCCGGCCGGCTGGAGAATCTGGGCGAGCTCGTGCAGCAGCTCGCGCGGTTCGACACCCTCGAAGAGTTTCTTGAGCATGTCGCGCTGGTCATGGAGGCCGAAGGCGGCAGCGAGGCGGAGAGCGTCTCCCTGATGACGCTGCACGGCGCCAAGGGCCTGGAATTCGACATCGTGTTCCTGCCGGGCTGGGAGGAAGGCCTGTTCCCCCACCAGCGCGCCCTTGCCGAGAACGGGCTTGCCGGCCTGGAAGAGGAGCGCCGCCTTGCCTATGTCGGCATCACCCGCGCGCGCCGGCATGTCACGATCTCGTCCGCCATGACCCGCATGGTCATGGGACGATGGCTCAGCCCCCTGCCCTCGCGCTTCATCGACGAGCTGCCGGACGAGCATGTCGAGCGGAATGTGGAGAACGCCTTCGGCGAGGCTTCCGCCTGGCGCTACGGCGCGGGCGGCGGGCGCGTGATCGACGCCCCGGCCTGGGACGTGTCGCCACGCCCGGACCGCACAGGCCGATTCGAGATCGGGCAGCGCGTATTCCACAACAAATTCGGCTATGGGGCCGTGCGCGCCATAGACCGCGAGAAACTCACCGTCGATTTCGAGACCTCCGGCGACAAGACCCTGATCGACAGCTTCGTCGAGCCCGCCTGAGCGAGGACAGCCCCGCCCATGACCCAACCGCCCGTTCTGGAGCGCCGCGACGGCGCGATTGCCGTTGTGACGCTGAACCGTCCGGAAGCGCTGAATGCGCTCAACCTCGAAATGCGGGACCTGCTGCCGCGTGTTCTGAACGGCCTGAACGCGGACGAGGCGGTGCGCGCGGTCGTGCTGACCGGGGCGGGCGAGCGCGCCTTCTCGGCAGGACAGGACCTGAACGATTCAGCGCGCTTCGACGAGAAAACCGTGCAGGAGCATTTCCTGCATCTGGGCGCGCTCTACCAGTCCGTGCGAGCGCTGGAGAAGCCGGTCGTCGTGGCGCTGAACGGGCTCGCTGCCGGTTTCGGCCTGCAGACCGCGCTCCATGCCGATATCCGCATCGCGCATCCGGGCGTGCGCATGGGCCAGCCGGAGGTGCGCGCCGGCATTCCGAGCACGGTCGGCCCGTTCATCATCGAGCGCGTGGTCGGCCATGCCCGCGCGGTGGAGCTGTCGCTCACCGGCCGGCTGGCGGATGCCGAAACCTGCCTCGCCTGGGGCATGGTCAACGAGATCGTGCCGCCGGAGCGCGTGATGGGGCGGGCGATGGAGCTTGCGGAGGAACTGGCGGTGCTGCCGCCGCTCGCCGTCAGGCTGACCAAGCGCCGTCTGCTGGAGCGCACGCAGGCGGACTATGACGAGACCGTGCAGGCGGCGATGCGCTACCAGCATGCCGCCTACAGCGACGGCGAACCGCAGCGCGTCGCGGCCGCCTTCTTCGAGGAACGGGCGGCGCGGCGCAAAAGGGAGACGGCGTGATGGGAACGGTCCGTACGGTTGAGCGGGACGGGGCGCAAACCGTCTATGAAGTCCACGGCGATGCGAGCAGGCCGGCGCTGCTCCTCGGCCATGCGCAAATCCTCTCCCGCGCCCAGTTCGCGCCGCAGGTTGAGGCCTTCGTAGGCCGCTACCGCGTGATCGCGCTGGATTTCCGGGGCCACGGCGAGAGCCCCGTCAGCCCTGCATCCTATGCGATGGAGGACCTTGCGCTCGATGTCGTCGCCCTGCTGGACGCGGAGGGCATCGACCGGGCGCATTACCTCGGCTCCTCGCTTGGCGGTATGGTCGGCTTCGCGCTCGCGCTGGAGCATTCTTCGCGTCTTGCAAGCGTGACCTTCCTTGCGACCCAGGGCGTGCTCCCCGCCGCCAACAGCGAGCGGCTCCGGCGGACGGCCGCCCGTCTGGCCGCGCTCGGGGACAATATGGCGCCGGCTGCCGAAGAAATCATGGCCCGCTACACGACCGAGGCGTGGCGCAGGGAAAATCCGGCGAGCTATGCCCGCCTGATAGAGATTGCCTCCGCCAACCCGCTTGCAGGCTATGTGCATTCGGGCGAGGCGATCGGCGGCATGGATTACGATGGACGGCTCGGCGGGATCGAGACGCCCACGCTGGTCGTCGCCGGAGAGCACGATGTGCCGACGCCGCCGGACCGGATGGCGCTCTACCGGGACGAAATCCGGGGCGCGGACATGGCGGTGATCGAGGGCGCCGGCCACTTCCCCAATTGGGACCGGGCCAAGGCGTTCAACCGCATCTATGGGGACTTCCTCGCCCGCACCGGGTGACGGCCGGTGGACTCCTCCCGCGCGGCTTGCTAGAGCGTTTCCGCTATGGACGGAACCGTTCCTGTCTCTTTCATTGCCGGCTGCGGCGCCTTGCCGTCCTGCGCGAACAACCCATAGGCGCCGGCTTCATGCCCGCCGCGCCGAAACCGCTCGTCATCGTCACGCGCAAGCTCCCCGACGCGGTGGAGACGCGCATGATGGAGCTGTTCCGCACCGAGCTGAACGACAGCGACCGGCAGATGGACCGCGCCGGGCTCATCGAGGCCATGGGCCGGGCGGACGTTCTGGTGCCGACCGTGACCGACCGCATCGACGAGGAATGTATGGAGGCTGCGGGCCCGCAGCTCAAATTGCTGGCGAGCTTCGGCGCGGGCGTGGACCATATCGACCTCGCGGCCGCGCACAAGCGGGGCGTCATCGTCACCAACACGCCGGGCGTGCTGACGGGCGATACGGCCGACATGACCATGGCGCTCATCCTGTCGATCTCGCGCCGGCTTACGGAGGGTGAGCGCCTGGTGCGGACCGGCGGCTGGCAGGGCTGGGCGCCGACCGCGCTTCTCGGCCACCGGATTTACGGCAAGCGGCTCGGAATCGTCGGCATGGGGCGCATCGGGGCGGCGGTGGCGCGGCGCGCGCGCGGCTTCGGCATCTCGGTCCACTACCACAACCGCCGGCGCGCGGACCCCGATATCGAGGCCGAGGTCGAGGCGACCTACTGGGAAAGCCTGGACCAGATGCTGGCGCGCATGGACATCGTGTCGATCAACTGCCCGCGCACGCCCGCGACCTATCACCTGCTGTCGCGCCGCCGGCTCGCGCTGATGAAGCCGCATGCCTATATCGTCAACACTTCGCGCGGCGAGGTGATCGACGAACCGGCGTTGCTGGACGCGCTGCTCGCCGGAAGACTGGCCGGCGCGGCGCTCGACGTCTTCGAACGCGAGCCCGCCATCGACCCCAAGCTGCGCGCGCTCGACAACGTGGTGCTGCTGCCGCATATGGGCTCCGCCACGCTGGAGGGCCGGCTGGAAATGGGCGAGCGGGTGATCGTCAACATCAAGGCCTTCACAGACGGCCACCGCCCGCCGGACCGGGTGCTGGAACAGTTCTTCTGACCGGGCGCAGACGGAAGGCCGCCCGGCCCTACTCCGCCATGATCTGCGCCTTGGCTTCCTCGAGCAATTCCTCCATGCGGTTGCGGAGCCGCCGGGCGTCGGTCCGGATGCCCTGTGCGCTCAGGTCGGCCAGCACCTTCTGCAGCACGTCGTCGTCGCCCGGACGGTCGAAATCCGACTGCACCACGCTGCGGCCATAGGCTCTCAGGTCCTCGCCTTCGAGCCCCCATTGCGCGCCCGCCCACTCGCCGAGCAGCCGGTTGCGCCGGGCCTGCACCTTGAAGCGCAGCTCCTCGTCGCGGCTGTATCTGGTCTCGAACTGCTTTTCGCGGTCTGCGAAGGTCGCCATGCGGGTCGTCCCTTTAGCTAGCTTGGTCGGGCGGGTTACGGGCGATATATATCCGGTCCCGCTCGGGATTTGCATAGCTTCCATGTGTACTGTCGTCCTGCTCCGCCGGCCCGGCCATGCCTGGCCCGCGATTATCGGCGCGAATCGCGACGAAGCCGTGGACCGTCCCTGGCGGCCGCCGGCCCGCCACTGGCCCGACCGGCCGGGCGTGCTCGCCGGCCTCGACGAGGAGGCGGGCGGAAGCTGGATGGGGCTGAACGGGGCAGGCGTGGTCGCCGCCATCCTCAACCGGCGCGGCTCGCTCGGCCCCGCCCGCGGCAAGCGCACGCGCGGCCTGCTGGTGCTGAAGGCGCTGGACCATGACACCGCCCGCCGGGCGGCCGCCGCCATGGCGGAAGTGGACGGGCGCACCTATCGCAGCTTCAACATGCTCGTCGCCGACCGCGAGGAGGCCTTCTGGATTCGCCATACAGGCGAACGCGGCGTATCGGCGCAGCCGATCGGACCGGGGATTTCCATGCTGACGGCCTGGGACCTGAACGACTGCGTCAGCTCCGAACGCACGGACTACTACCTGCCCCGGTTCGAGGCCGCCCGCGCGCCCGACCCGGAGGCGCCGGACGGTTGGGCCGACTGGGAGGCCCTGCTCGCATCGGAGGAGACCGCGCCCGGCGTGCTCGATCCCAACGGCGCCATGCATGTGCGCACCGGCTGGGGCTTCGGCACCGTCTCTCGCGCCCTGCTCGCCCTTCCGGCGGATGCCGGGGCGGCGCCCGTCTGGCGTTTCGCCCGCACCTGGCCGGAAACCGGCGGTTATGTCGAGCTTCATTGAGAAGAAGCGCCGGGCTTGCTATATCCGATTCGGCGACCCGCAAGCCCGGCGCTTTGCCGGTCTTCCGTCGGGCGGCACTCGGTGGATATCCATGGCAAGACGCAAACGCATCTACGAGGGCAAGGCCAAAGTTCTCTACGAAGGCCCCGAGCCCGGAACGCTCGTCCAGTATTTCAAGGACGACGCCACTGCCTTTAACAACCGCAAGAAAGCCACGATCTCCGGCAAGGGGGTGCTAAACAACCGGATTTCCGAATATCTGATGGTCCGGCTGCAGGAAATGGGCATACCGACCCACTTCGTGCGCCGCCTCAACATGCGCGAGCAGCTGATCCGCGAGGTCGAGATCATTCCGGTCGAGGTTGTCGTGCGGAACATCGCCGCCGGATCGCTGGCGTCGCGTTTCAAGATCGACGAGGGCACGCCGCTGCCCCGGTCCATCGTCGAGTATTATTACAAGAATGACGAGCTCGACGACCCGATGGTCACGGAGGAGCATATCACCGCCTTCGGCTGGGCCTCGCCGCAGGACCTCGACGACATTTTCAACCTGGCGCTCAGAGTGAACGACTATCTGAGCGGGCTGTTCCTCGGCGTCGGGCTCCGCCTGGTGGATTTCAAGGTCGAGTTCGGGCGCCTCTACACCCAGGAGGATGTGCGCATCGTGCTGGCCGACGAGATCAGCCCCGACAGCTGCCGCCTCTGGGACCTGCAGACCAACGAGGTGCTGGACAAGGACCGGTTCCGCCGCGATATGGGCGATGTCGCGGAGGCCTACCGGGAGGTGGCGCGGCGGCTCGGCATCCTCCAGGAAAGTAATGTAGAGCCCCTGCCAAAGGCGAGCGCGTGAAGGCGCGGGTGCTGGTGATGCCCCGCGCCGGCGTGCTCGACCCGCAGGGCAAGGCGGTCGCGCAGGCGCTGGCGGGCCTGGGTTTCGAGGGCGTGGAAACGGCCCGCCAGGGCAAGGTGATCGAGCTGGAGCTCGCGGAAACCGATCCGGCCGCCGCCGAGACCGCGCTTGCCGCGATGTGCGAACGCCTGCTCGCCAACCCGGTCATCGAGGACTACACGATCGAGATCGCATGAAGGCGGTTGTCGTCGTGTTTCCGGGGTCGAATTGCGACCGCGACGCCCGGGTTGCGCTGGAGGCGGCGACCGGCCGGCCCGTTGAAATGGTGTGGCATGGCGAGCCGGTGCTGCCGCCGGCCGATCTGGTGGTGCTGCCCGGCGGCTTCTCCTATGGCGACTATCTGCGGCCCGGCGCGATGGCCGCGCGCGCGCCCATCGTACAGGCCGTCATCGGCGCTGCGAAACGGGGCGTGCGGGTGCTCGGCATCTGCAACGGCTTCCAGGTGTTGACGGAATGCGGCCTCCTGCCGGGGGCGCTCTTGCGCAATGCGGGGCTCCGCTTCGTCTGCCGACCCGTGAAGCTCCGCGTGGAGACAGCTGACAGCCCGTTTACCGGCGGCTACAGGCCGGGCGACGCGCTCCGGATGCCGGTCGCGCACCATGACGGCAATTATTTCGTGGACGCCGGGACGCTGGAACGCCTTGCCGGCGAGGACCGCATCGCCTTCCGTTATCTCGACAACCCGAACGGCTCCGCCGGGGACATCGCCGGCATCCTGAACGAGAGCCGCAATGTGCTCGGCATGATGCCGCATCCGGAGCGCGCCGCCGATACGCTGCTCGGCGGCACGGACGGCCGCGCACTGTTCGAATCGCTCGCCGCATGAGCGACACCGAAGACGATTTCGGTGGCCTCGCGCCGGACGAATATGCGCGCGTGCTGGACATTCTCGGCCGGGCACCCAATCCGGTCGAGCTCGGCATCTTCGCCGCCATGTGGAGCGAGCATTGCTCCTACAAGTCCTCGAAGAAGTGGCTGAGGACGCTGCCGACCGATGGTCCCCGGGTGCTCCAGGGACCGGGAGAGAATGCAGGCGCGGTCGATATCGGCGGCGGGCTGGCGGCCGTCTTCAAGATGGAGAGCCACAACCACCCCTCCTTCATCGAGCCCTACCAGGGGGCGGCGACCGGCGTCGGCGGCATATTGCGCGATGTGTTCACCATGGGCGCGCGGCCGGTCGCGATCCTGAATGCGCTGCGCTTCGGCGCGCCCGACCACGAGGCGACGCGGCGCCTTGCCACCGGGGTCGTTGCGGGCATTGGCGGCTACGGCAATTGCGTCGGCGTGCCGACCGTCGGCGGCGAGTGCTCGTTCCATCCCGCCTATAACGGCAACATCCTGGTCAACGCGATGGCGGTCGGCATTGCGCCGGCGGACCGGTTGTTCCGCTCGGCGGCGGCGGGGGTCGGCAATGCCGTTGTCTATGTCGGCTCCCGGACGGGACGCGACGGCATCCACGGCGCCACCATGGCGTCCACCGCCTTTGACGATGAGGCCGAGCAGCAGCGCCCGACCGTGCAGGTGGGCGATCCTTTCACCGGCAAGCTGCTGATCGAGGCTTGCCTCGAACTCATGAGCACGGACGCCATTGTCGCGGTCCAGGACATGGGCGCGGCCGGCCTCACATCCTCGGCCTTCGAGATGGCGTCCAAGGGCGGCCTCGGCGTGGAACTGGACCTTGACCGCGTGCCTCAGCGCGAAACCGGCATGTCGGCCTATGAAATCATGCTTTCGGAGAGCCAGGAGCGCATGCTGATGGTGCTCCGCCCCGGCGGCGAGGAAGCGGCCGCGGCCGTCTTCGGGAAGTGGGGACTGGAATTCGCCGTTATCGGCCGGCTGACCGACACCGGGCGCATGGTTCTCTCGCAGCACGGCCGGAGGGTCGCAGACCTGCCGATCCGTCCGCTCGCCGACGGGGCGCCCGAATATGACAGGCCCTGGACCGCGACGCCGCCCGCGTCGGCCGTAACGATTTCTCCGGACAACAACGAGGTCATGGCGGCGCTCAGGACCATTCTCGGCGGCCCCGCCGGGGCCTCCCGGCGCTGGATCTGGGAACAGTACGACCACTCGGTCATGGGCGACACCGTGGCCGCACCCGGCGGCGACGCCGCGGTGGTCCGCATCCACGGCACGGGGCGCGGGCTCGCGCTCACCAGCGACTGCACGCCGCGCTATTGCCTGGCCGATCCGGTCGAGGGCGGGCGGCAGGCGGTCGCCGAGGCATGGCGGAACCTCACCGCGGTCGGCGCCGAACCGCTTGCGATTACCGACAATCTCAATTTCGGCGATCCGGAACGCGCGGATGTCATGGGGCAGTTCGTCGGCTGCATACAGGGCATGGGCGAAGCGTGCCGCGCGCTCGATTTCCCCGTCGTCTCCGGCAATGTCTCGCTCTACAACGAGACCAACGGCCGGGCCGTGCTGCCAACGCCGGTGGCAGGCGCCATCGGCCTGCTGGAAGACCTGTCCCGCCGGGTCGGCATGGCCTTGCCGGGGCCTGGTCTGGTTATGGTGCTCGTGGGCGAGACGCGGGGCCATCTTGGCCGCTCGCTCTGGCTGGAAGCGGTCGAGGGGCGCGAGGAAGGCCCGCCGCCGCCGGTCGATCTCGCCGCCGAGCGGCGCAACGGCGATTTCGTCCGCGCCGAACTTCACGCCGGGCGCATCGCCGCCTGCCACGACGTTTCGGACGGCGGCCTGCTGGTCGCAGCCGCCGAAATGGCGCTTGCCGGCGGGGTCGGAGCCATTCTGCGCGCGCCGCTCGCGGACACGCTTGCGGGCCTGTTCGGAGAGGACCAGGCGCGCTACCTGCTGGCGGTCGAGGACCCGGACCCGATGCTGGAACGCGCGGCCGCAGCGGGTGTTCCGGCCATGCGGATCGGCATGACCGGCGGCGGCGCATTGACAGTCGAGGAGTGCTCCTCCATATCGCTCGACGAACTGCGCGGTCTGCATGAAGGGTGGATGCCCGCCTGGATCGCCGGCGGCTGAGGGGACGCGACAAATGCCCATGCAGGCGGAAGACATCGAGCGCCTGATCCGCGAGGCGTTGCCCGATGCGGAGGTCACGATCGAGGACCTTGCGGGCGACGGCGACCACTATGCCGCGCGCGTGGTGTCGGAGGCGTTCCGCGGCAAGTCCCGCGTGCAGCAGCACCAGATCGTTTACAGGGCCCTGCAGGGCCGAATGGGGGGCGAATTGCACGCGCTTGCGCTGCGCACCGCCGCCCCCGAAACCTCTTGAAACCGGGAGAGCGCCGATGAGCGACGCGATGACGAACATCCAGGAAACCGTGAACGGAAACGAAGTCGTGCTGTTCATGAAGGGCACGCCCGTCTTCCCGCAATGCGGCTTCTCCTCGGCGGTGGCCGGCGTGTTGAACCATATGGGCGTGAAATACCATTCGGTGAACGTGCTGGAGGACATGGAAGTCCGCCAGGGCATCAAGGAGTTCACCGGCTGGCCGACCATCCCGCAGCTTTATGTCCAAGGCGAGTTCGTCGGCGGCTGCGACATCGTGCGCGAAATGTGGGATGCGGGCGAGTTGCAGGGCTATTTCAACGAGCGCGGCATCGAAACGCCCGGCATGGCGGCCTGAGGACCGGCAGGGCTATCGCTCTGCGTCTGCACCCGCCTCCCTGTCGTGCGCGGCCCAGGAGACCCAGACGGTCCACCAGCCATTGACCTCCAGGCCGGCATCGGCCTGGAAGGCGCGTAGCGCGGCGTCGGAGCGGGGGCCCCATATGCCATCCGCAGGGCCGGGGTCGAAGCCGAGCCGCGCGAGCGCGCGCTGTCGGCCCTCTGGCATCCAGACATCCGACCAGACATCCGGAATCTCCGGGTCGGCGTAGATCGCGCGCAGCACGCGGGCGAAGGGGAAGCCCAGCACGTCCTGCTTGTATGCGGGGCAGAGGTCGTGATGGCCGTGATGGTCGCGCGGCCCGATCCCCGGCCAACGGGCGACGATTTCGCGCCCGACGGCCGCCATCATGGCGATCTGCTCCTCCGTCCACGGTTCCACGAGAAACACATGGCGGCCGTCAGGCGTCGCGGCCTCAATCCAGTCCGGGCCTGCGGGCACGCCCTCGCGCGTGTAGCCGATATTCACCGTCTCGACGCCGATGCAGGCGCGCGCGCCCTTGGTGCGGGCCGTCGAGGGCCGCCCGTCCCAGCGCAATTTCTGCTCTACGCCCGCATGCCAGGAGCGGTTGGCGAGCGACACATAGCGCGACACGCCCTCCGCAAAGCTGCGCCCGACAGCGTAATGCGCGGAGGCCTGCCCCTTGCGCTCGGGCTCCGCGCCGCCGAGCAGGCGGTCGCAGGCGGCCAGGTCGTGCGTCGCCGTCCAGTGCCAGGTGACGCCCCTGGGCGCGTCGCCGGTCGCCTTCGTCCAGCCACGCGAGACCGCATGGCCCTTGCCGAGCGGGATGCGCGGGCTCGCGTCGATGCGGAACCCCGCAGGCGGCTCCGGGCTCACGCGGCGGCCCGGGCGAGGGCGCTCCGGATCATCGCCTCGGTTTCGGCCAACCCGTAAAGCGCGGCGAAGGAGCCGAAGCGCGGCCCCTGCTTGCGGCCCAGCAGGACTTCGTAGAGCGCGGAGAACCATGTCCGCAGCGGCTCGAAGCCATGTGCCTTGCCGACCGCATAAACTTGCCCCTGCACGGTCTCCCCATCCGCATCCCGTGGCAACGCAGCCAGCCGGTCGGCGAGGTCCGCCAGCGCCGCCGCTTCCTTTGCGTCCGGGTCGCGCCAGACCTTCTGCGGGGCCACGAAATCGCGGCAATAGGCGACGGCGAAATCCGCCAGCCGGTCGAGTTGCGGGCGCGTCTCCGGCGATGCCTCCGGGTCGTAGCGGGAGATGAAGCCCCAGAGCGCGCTCTTGTCCCGGGCGTCGCTGGCGGCCGCCAGATTGAGCAGCAGGGAGAAGGAAATCCCTTCCTCCGGCGCCGGCGGGGCGCCGCCATGGATATGCCAGGCCGGGTTTTCCAGCCGCTTCTCCTCTTCCTCGCCCACGGCGCGGTCGAGGAAGGCGCGGTAGTCGTCCACGGCGCGCGGAATGACGTCGAAATAGAGCCGCTTCGCCGCCTTCGGCTTCTGGAACATGAAGAGCGCCAGGCTCTCCTCCGGCGCATAGGTCAGCCACTCCTCGATGGACAGGCCGTTGCCCCGGGACTTGGAAATCTTCTCGCCGCGCTCGTCGAGGAAGAGCTCGTAGATGAAGCCTTCCGGCGGCCGGCCGCCAAGCGCGCGGCAGATGCGGCCGGAGAGGCGGACTGAGTCGATCAGGTCCTTGCCGGCCATCTCGTAGTCCACGTCGAGTGCCCGCCAGCGCATTGCCCAGTCGGCCTTCCATTGCAGCTTGCACGCCCCGCCCGTGACCGGCTGCTCGACATGCCGGCCGGCCTCGTCCTCATAGACGACGGTGCCGGCGTCCGGGTCGCGGTGCAGGATCGGCACCTGCAGCACGACGCCCGTTTCCGGGCAGACCGGCAGGAAAGGGCTGTAGGTCTGCCGACGTTCGGGCCCGAGCGTCGGCAGCACGATCTCCATGACTGCATCATAAGCCCGCAGCACGCCGAGCAGCGTCTCGTCGAACCGGCCTGAGCGGTAGCACTCGGTTGCGCTGACGAATTCGTAGTCGAAGCCGAACCGGTCGAGGAAGGCGCGAAGCCGGGCGTTGTTGTGGGCGCCGAAGCTCTCATGCGTGCCGAAAGGGTCGGGCACGGAAGTCAGCGGCTTGCCGAGATGGGCTTCCAGCGCCGCTCCGTTCGGCACATTGTCCGGCACGCGGCGCAGGCCGTCCATATCGTCGGAAAAGGCGAAGAGCCGGGTGGGCACCTCCGAGAGCTCGGCGAAGGCGCGGCGCACCATGGCCGTCCGCGCGACCTCGCCGAAGGTGCCGATATGCGGCAGGCCCGAGGGGCCGTAGCCGGTCTCGAACAGCGCGTAGCCCTTGTCCGGCGCGCGTCCACCGAGGCGCGCCAGCAGCTTGCGCGCCTCTTCGAACGGCCAGGCGCGGGCTTGGGTTGCAGCTTCGACGGACATTGGGCGGGCAGCTCCGGGAGAAGGCGCGCGCACCCTTACCCGGATTTTTCACCGATGTCATGGTTTGCACAGCGATCCCATTTCGCTCTTTCGCAGAACCGCTCTACAACCCCGGCATGGCGCTGGAACGAAGCATCCTCCTGCCGCGCGCGCCCGCCCTGGTTGCAAGTCCGGCGCGGGCCGTCTGGCTGGAGCCGGACGGTGCGGTCGAGACGCTCGCGCCCACCGAAGCGGCAGTGCGCGCGCGCGGCCGGCCGCCGCTTGCCGTGCATGGGCCAGCGACCTCGCGGCGGCTCGATGCGGATGCGCGGCCCTTCCGCAGCTACGACCTGCTGGAGCTTTTCGCCTTTGCGCGTCCGGCGCAATTCTGCCTGCCGACGCCGAACGGGCTGGCCGACGCCGTCGGCCTGCCGCGCCCCGCCACCCTGGAGCGAGCGGCGGAGACGCTGTTCGGCGCGGCGCGGGCGCTGCTTGCCGAGCTCGCTCGTCTGGAGGACCCCGGCGGCGCGGCGGCCGCCCTTTCGCTGGAGGCGGCCGAAGCCGGCTGGCTGTGGGGGCCGTTCGTGCTGGCGGCGCTTGGCGTGTCGGAGCGCCGGCCGGCCGGCGGGACCGGCTTCGCCGTCTGGGAGCGCCTGCCGCTCTGGACGGAGTTCGCCCCGGAGCCGCAAGCATCCAACCGGCCGGTCGCGCCGGCGGACGCCCGCCGCCGGCTTGCCGAGATGCTGGGACCGGATGCCGAGGACCGGCCGGGCCAGGCGGACTATGCGTCCGCCGCCGCCGCCGCCTTCCAGCCGCGCGAGCGAGCCGGCGAGCCGCATATGGTGGTGGCCGAGGCCGGCACGGGGGTCGGCAAGACGCTCGGCTACCTGGCGCCGGCGAGCCTCTGGGCGGAGGCGAATGAGGCGCCCGTCTGGGTCTCGACCTATACGCGCAACCTCCAGCACCAGATCGACAGCGAGCTTGACCGGCTGATTCCCGACCCCGCCGCCAAGCGCCGCCGGGTAGTGCTGCGCAAGGGGCGGGAGAACTATCTCTGCCTGCTGAACCTGGAGGAGGCGACGCGAGCGGCCCGGCTTGCGCCGAACGAGACCGTGCCGCTTGCGCTTACCGCGCGCTGGGCGGAGGCGACCCGCGACGGCGACATGACGGGCGGCGACTTCCCCTCCTGGCTCCCTGACCTGGAAGGCGCGGCGCGTATACGCGGGCTCGGCGACCGGCGGGGCGAGTGCCTTTATTCTGCCTGCGCCCATTATCAGCGCTGCTTCATCGAGCGCGGCGTCAGGCGCGCGCGGCGCGCGGACCTCGTCATCGCCAACCATGCGCTCGTCATGGTGCAGGCGGCGCTGGGCGGGCTCGACGAGGCCTGGCTGCCGACCCGCTATGTGTTCGACGAGGGCCACCACCTGTTCGATGCGGCCGACAGCGCCTTTTCGGCGGACCTTTCCGGGCTGGAAACAGCGGAGTTGCGCCGCTGGCTGCTGGGCGCGGAAGGCGGCGGCTCACGTGCAAGGGGGCTGAAGCGCCGCGCCGAGGATCTGGCGCCGGACGGGGGCGAGGCCGCGGAGGCGCTCGCCGCAGCCGGGCGAGCGGCCGGCGCGCTGCCGGCAGAGGGTTGGCTCGGCCGCCTCGCTGCAGGCGCGCCGCAGGGGGCGGCAGAACGCTTCCTCGCCATCGTCCGCCAGCAGGTGCTGGCGCGGGCTTCCGGGCGCGCAAACGGCGCCTATGGCCTCGAATGCGAGTGCCGACCTCCGGTCGAGGGGCTGATCGAGGCCGCCCGCGCGCTCGGCCGGGCCCTGGAAGCGTTACGCCGGCCGCTCGGTGTGCTGCGCCGCGCGCTGCTGGCCCGGCTGGCGGAGGAAGCCGAAGAGCTGGACAGCCGCGCGCGCATCCGCATCGAGGCGCTGGCGCGCGTGCTCCACCGCCGCGCCGAGACGCAGCTTGCGGCCTGGGGCGCCATGCTGGAGGCGCTCGACGCCGAGCCGCCGGAGACGTTTGTGGACTGGTTCGAACTGGAGCGCGCGCAGGGCCGCGAACGCGATGTCGGCATGCGCCGGCGCTGGGTCGATCCGACGGCGCCCTTCGCCGCGGAGGTGGCAGAACCCGCCCACGGCCTGCTCGTCACCTCCGCGACGCTCCGCGACAGCGCGCGGGAGCCGGAGGAGGCCTGGCAAGCGGCGGAGATGCGCAGCGGCGCCCGCCATCTGGCGGCGCCGGCCATTCGCGCCGCCGCGCCCTCGCCCTTCGACTATCCGGCCCGGACCCGCGCGCTGGTGGTCACGGACGTGCGCAAGGACTCGCTCAGGCAGGTGGCAGCGGCTTGCCGCGGCCTGTTCCTGGCGGCGGGCGGCGGCGCGCTCGGTCTGTTCACCGCCGTGCAGCGGCTTCGCACCGTGCATGGGCATCTCGCGGAGCCTCTGGACGCGGCCGGCATCCCGCTCATCGCCCAGCATGTCGACCGGATGGATGTCGCGACGCTGATCGATATATTCCGCGCCGAGCCCGATTCCTGCCTGCTCGGCACGGATGCGGTGCGCGACGGGGTGGACGTGCCGGGCCGCGCGCTTCGCCTTATCGTGTTCGACCGCGTGCCCTGGCCGCGGCCGACCATCCTGCACAAAGCGCGGCGGGCGCATTTCGGCGGCCGGGGCTATGATGACATGCTGACCCGGCTCCGGCTGCGCCAGGCCTATGGACGGCTCCTGCGCCGGCGGGACGACTGCGGCGTGTTCGTGCTGCTCGACCCGATGATGCCGTCCCGCCTCTCCGGCGCCTTTCCGGAAGGCGTTGCGCTGGAGCGTGTGGGGCTAGCGGAGGCCTGCGCCGTCGTGCGGAGCTTCGTGGGGGAAGGCGGGGCATAGGCGGGGCGGCTTTTTCGAGCCCGGCCGGGTGCTGGTGCTGTCGGCTCCGATCAGCCACTTGTTGGTATCAGGCGTCGGCGTCGCTGTCCCTGGGCGCCACGAAGACCAGAACCAGGAATGTCAGCAAAGCGAGGTTGAAGGCGGTCGGCTTGGCGTTCCAGTCAGAGGACTGCCACATCAGGAACCACTCATTCGCGACGACGAGGAAGAGACCAAACCAGATGAACGCCGCGAGGCCGAGCCCGGCCAGCGCCGCAGCCTTGGCGCTGTGGAATGCCGCCGGTTCCCGAAGCCGGGCCAGCAGGCGGATACCGCCGATCCAGCAGAGCAGCGCCGCGGCCGCTTCCAGCAGGATGATCGCGGCGAAGGCGGCATGATGGAGCGCGGGCGCGTGGATCGCCCGCCACATCGTCGCCTCGCTCCGGAAGGTGGTGTCCATGGTCATGACATGGGCGACGAAGCCGAAATTGGCGCTGTAGTCGGTCACATTGCCGAAGGCGACGAGCGTGAGATAAGCAGCCATAAGCAGCACCGCTCCGGCCTTTGCGAGTCTGGTGACCATTACGTCTCGTCCTTCTCATCCAGCGCCGCAAGCAGGCGGCGAAGGATTTTTCCTACCGGCGATTTCGGGATTTCGTCGATGAACACATAGCGGCGCGGGCGCTTGAAGTCGGCGAGCGCGCTGGCGCGGCAGTGGGCGTTGAGCGCCTCGGCCGCCGCCTCGCCGGAAGCCACGACGAAGGCGGCGACGACCTGGCCCCAGCGTTCGTCCGGCAGGCCGGCGACGGCGACTTCCGCCACCGCCGGATGCAGCGAGAGCACGCTTTCGATCTCCACCGGCGACACATTCTCGCCGCCCGTCACGATCATGTCGTCCACGCGGCCCGTGACGAACAACTCGCCGTCCTCGTCGATATAGCCCGTGTCGCCCGTATGGTACCAACCGTCCCGGAGCGCGCGGGCGTCGGCGTCCGGGCGACGCCAATAGCCCTCGAAGGCCTCGTCGCTGGCGAGCGAGGCCGCGATTTCCCCTTCCTCGCCCGTTGCGGCGTCGCGCGCGCCGTCGAGGCTCCGCACCCTGATCCTCTGGTTGAGCCCTGCCCTGCCCGCCGAGCCGGGCTTCGCCGGCGCGTTCTGGCGGACGGTGAAGGTGTAGATCTCCGAGGAGCCGTAATGGTTGACGAACAGCTCCGGCTCGAACGCGGTGTCGAGCTTCTGCAGGAGGCCATCCGTCATCGACGCGCCGGCGAAGCCGAGCTTGCGGACCGAGCGCACCCGCTCGCGCGAGAAGGCCGGGTGCGCCAGAAGGTCGTGATAGAGCGTCGGCGCCAGATAGAGCGCAGTGACGCCTTCCGCCTCGATCAGGTCGAGCGCCGTGCCCGGATCGAAGCGCGGCTGGCAGACGAAGACGCCGTCCACCAGCGCGGATGCAAGCAGCGAGCGCACGCCCATGGTGTGATAGAGCGGCATGACGCCCAGTGCGACCTCGCCCGGCCCGTAGCGGTTCTGCGCCACATGGGCGATGGCGGCGGCACGCTCCGCGCGGTGGCGGCGCGGCACACCCTTGGGCCGGCCCGTGGTGCCCGAAGTGTAAAGCATGACCGACCAGTCCTCGGCCGAGGCGGCCGGGGCGGCGGGCGGCATTTGCAGCAGGGCGTCCAGCGCGGGGCCGGCCTCGATACGGCGGATGGCCTGTGCGGCGGGCGAGGCCGCGATGGCCGCGGCGGCCTGCGCGCCGAAGACCACGGTGTCCGCCTCGGCGTCGGCGAGGCAATAATCGATCTCCTCCGCCTTGAGCCGCCAGTTGAGCGGCACGATCAGCTTGCCCGCGAGCTGGCAGGCCCAGTGCAACGTCGCGGCGTCGAGCGTGTTCTGGAGCACGGTCGCGATCCGCCGGCCCTCCAGCCCGCCGGCGAGCCTGAGCGTCCGGTCGAGCCAGGCTCCGTAGGTCAGCCTGTCCGGGCCGGCAACGACCGCAAGCCGGTCCGGCGCCCGCTCGGCGGCCTGCACGAGGGCCGTGCCGACATCAAGCACGGGCGGCGTCCAGCGCGGCGGCGACGATGGGCGTGTAGCCCGTGCAGCGGCAGAGATGGCCGCTCAGCACCTCCCGCACCTCCTGCTCTGTCGGGCGGGGCGTCTCGCGCAGGAAGGCGGTGAGGCTCATCAGTATGCCGGCCGTGCAGAAGCCGCATTGCAGCGCGAAATGGCGGCGGAAGGCGATATGCAGCGGGCCTTCCTCCAGGCCTTCCACCGTCACGACCTCGGCGCCCTCGCATTGAACCGCAAGCGCCAGGCAGGAGCGCGCCGGCCGGCCGTCGATCAGCACGGTGCAGGCTCCGCAGACGCCGTGCTCGCAGCCGACATGCGTGCCCGTCAGACCGAGCGTGTGGCGCAGGAAGTCGGAAAGCAGCAGGCGCGGCTCCGCCGCCGCGTCCACCGCCTCGCCGTTAACAGTCAGGCGCGGCATGAAAGCGCTTCCTCCACCGTTGCGCGGCCGACGCGCGCGACCAGCCGGCGGCGGTAGGCGGCGTCGGCATGGAAATCGTCGCGGGCGTCGATGGCGTCGGCGTCGAAGGCGAGGCCGTCCAGCACGACCGGCGTGTCGGCCACGCCTCCGACCGCGAGCCTGACGCCGTCGCCGTCGGCCACCGCTGCGAAGGCCGCGAGCGCGAAATCGCCGTGCCTGAGCGCCACTTCGCGGAAGGCGTAGCCGGCGCGCGGGTCGGGCGGCGGCAGTTCGACGGCGGCAATCAACTCGTCCTCCTCCCGTGCGGTCATCAACGGGCCCTCGAAGAAGTCGATGGCGTTCAGGGCCCGCTCGCCGCGCGCCGAGGCGAGATGGACGCGCCCGCCAAGCGCGACCAGGCAGAGCGGCAGTTCCGCGGCCGGATCGCCATGCGCGACCGAGCCGCAGAATGTGCCCCGGCTGCGGGTCTGGTAGTGGCCGACATGCGGCAAGGCGAGGTCGATCAGCGGGTGCAGGCCGGCGAGTTCCGCCTGGCGGACGGCCGCGCCGATGCGCGCGCCCCGTTCGCGAAGCTCGGACAGATGCATGATGTCCACCAGCAGGCCGGGCCGCGCGAGGCGCATGTTGAGCATGGCGATCAGGGACTGGCCGCCGGCAAGCGCCGCCGCGCCGTCCGCAGCCAGCGCCTCCAGCGCTTCGCCCAGTCGCTCCGGGCGCAGATAGTCGAAGGGCGGGGGCTTCACGGCAGCAGCGCCGCAACGCGGGCGGGCGTCAGCGGCAGCTCCACATCCTCCGCGCCGAGCGCGTCCGCCACCGCATTGGCGATGCAGACAGGCGCGCTCATGGTGTTGCCCTCGCCGATGCCCTTGGCGCCGAGCGGCGTGAAGGGCGACGGGCTTTCGAGATGCAGGATCTCCGGGTCCGGCGTCTCGCAGGCGGTCGGCGGCGGGTAGTCGGCGAAGCTGCCGGCGAGCGGCTGGCCGGCCCCGTCGTAAACGAACACCTCGAACAGCGCTGCGCCCACACCGTTGGAGAGGCTGCCGCGCACCTGGCCGTCGGCCATCGGGCGGTGCAGCAGCCGCCCGGCGTCGTGCGCGGTCGTATAGCGGTCTATGCGGACCCGGCCGGTGTCGGCATCCACCTCCACGCCGCAGACATCGAAGATGAAGCCATAGGCGGCGGAGCCGTTGATGCGATCCTGCGCATCGGGCGGCCCGAGCTCGGGCGGCGTCCAGAACTCGGTGGCGCGCAAGGCCGGCTCCACCCCCTGCGGCAGCGTGCCGGGAGACCAGTGCGCGAGGCCGGCAAGGCGCGCGAAGGGCATGTCCCTGCCGGGTCCTGCGCCGACCCTGCCGCCCTCGAAACGGACGTCCTCCAGCGGCAGGTCGAGCCGGGCGGCGGCCAGCCGGGCCAGCCGTTCGCGCAAGACGGAGGCCGCGCGCCACGCCGTGCCGGCGACGGCGGGCGCGAAACGGCAGGAATAGTTGCCGGCGGCGATCGACCAGGCGTCGCGCGCGCTGTCGAACTCGGTGACGACCCGGATATCGGCGGGCGCAAGGCCGAACGCGCCGGCCGCCACTTCCGCCAGCACGGTGCGGTGGCCTTGTCCCTGCGGTGTGGAATCGGCGGTCACGGTGATGCCGCCATGCGGGTCGATAGCGACGGTGGCTGCGGCGAACGCGCCGTTCTTGAGCCCGCCCGCAAGGCGGTCCTCATGCTCCAGCACGGTGGTGATGTAGCCCATATTGGAAACGGTCGGCTCCACCGCCGCCGCCAGCCCCACGCCATAGAGCCGTCCTTCGGCGCGGGCGGCCGCGCGGCGTGCGTGCAGTTCCTTCAATGCCGGCCGGGCGAGATCGATGACCGCTCCGAAATCGCCGGAATCGTAAAGCGCGCCCGAGGCGGTGCGGTAGGGCGTTCGCTGCACGAGGTTGCGCCGCAGCACCTCCAGCCGGTCGAGGCCCAGCCGGTCGGCGATGCGGTGCATCAGCCGCTCCAGCGCGAAATAGACCTGCGGGCCGCCGAAGCCGCGATTGAGGCCGCTCGGCGTCTTGTTGGTGACGGCGATGCTGTTCTCCACCTCCAGGTTCGCGATGTCATAGGCGCCGGTCATCGCGCCATGCATCCGGTAGAGCGTCGCCGGCTCGGGCGCCTTGATATAGGCGCCGCAATCTTCCAACTGCCTGTAGCGGAGCGCCGTCACGCGGCCATCGGCCATGACGGCCGCTTCCAGCCGCGTTTCCCGGTTGGTGGCGGAGCCGGCGGCGGTCAGGTGCTCCAGCCGGTCCTCGATCCATTTCACCGGCCGCCCGGCAAGGCGCGCCACGGCGGCCATCAGCACGATATAGGGCGCAAGGCCCTGCTTGATGCCGAAGCTGCCGCCGGAATCGGGCGGCGTGCGCAGCCTGAGCCGGTTGGCCGGCACGCCGAGTGCGGCCGCCATCACCGGATGCAGCGCGAACGGCCCCTGGAAGGGCGCCGTCACCTCGAAGGCGCCGGCGTCGGGGTCCCAGACGGCGATGAGGCCGAAGCATTCGATGGGCGTGACGGCGCTGCGCGGATAGCGCACTTCTATCGAGATTCGGCGCTCGGCGGCAGTGAAAGCCCCGTCCGGGTCGCCGTAGGAAAAACGCCGCCGGTTGGCCAGATTGGTGCCGGCGGCCTCGTGCAGCAGCGGCGCGCCGTCCGCCAGCGCGGCCAAGGGCGAGACGACAGCCGGAAGCGGCTCGTACTCGACCTCCACAAGCTCCAGCGCGTCCTCGGCGCGGTAGCGGTCCTCCGCCAGCACGACGGCGACCGGCTCGCCGACATAGCGCACCTTGTCGGTCGCGACCGGAAAATGGCGCATGGGCGTGCGCAGCGCCGCGATGAAGGGCCTGAGCCCGGCGGCGATGTCCTGTCCGGTGAACAGGCGCACGCCCTCCGGCGCGGTTATGCCGCCGAGCCGCGCATGGGCGTGCGGCGAGCGCAGGATCGCCGCATGCAGCGTGCGCGGCGGCTGGGGCAGGTCGTCGATGAACCGCCCCCTGCCGCCGAGCAGCGCCCGGTCCTCGACCCGCTCGCCGCCTGTCACCCTGCGTTCTGTCCTGTCATCGCCGTTCCTACTTAGGCCCGCGTCGCCAGGCGGTAAAGAGTCCGTCCCGCGCCGGCCTATGCAGCGCCTCTGTCCTTCTCCCGAAGCATGCGCTCGGCAAGACGGCGGGCGTCTTCACGGGTCTCCACGACGTGCTCTTTTGGCACGCTGTGCAGGCAGTGGAGTGAGTTCAGGGTCCGCGCGGCGGCGCCGTGGAGGCCCGCCACGATGCAGGAGGTTTCCGCCGCTTCCGCGAGGTCGATCAGCCGTTCGATGACCATGGCGGCGCTGTCGTCGATATAGCCGGCGCCGGAGAAGTCGAAGATCACGATCTCGTGGTCGCGGATTTCCGGGCCGATGGCCCCGGCGAGCTTGTGGGACGACGCGACGGTAAAGCTGCCCCGGAGCGCGACCAGGCCGACCCGCGCGGCGAACGGGTCGGCTGCCTCGCCCGCCCCGAGGTCCAGGAAGGTCCGGTCGAGCAGCGGCGTCGAGACCACGCTGTCGAGCTCCAGGCGTTCCAATTGCCGCGCATGCACCATGCCGCCGGCGATGAGCCCTATGGCGACGGCCGTGACCAGATCGACGAAGACCGTGAGCACCAGCACCGTCGCCATGACGATCAGATGCTCGCGCCGGAGCAGATGAATGCGCGCGAGCAGCCGCCAGTCCACGATGTCCCAGCCGACCTTTATCAGCACGCCGGCAAGCGCCGCCAGCGGGATCGGCTCGACATGGCGTCCGAGGCCGAGCAGCAGTGCCAGCAGGAACGCCGCGCGCAATATGCCCGACACCGGCGTCGCGCCGCCGGAGCGGATATTGGTCACCGTGCCCATGGTGGCGCCGGCGCCGGGCAGGGCGCCGAACAGCCCCGCCACGGCATTGCCGATGCCCTGGCCGATCAGCTCCCGGTCCGGATTGTGGCGGGAGCCGGTCATCGAATCGGCGACGATGGAGGTCAGCAGGCTGTCCACGGAGCCGAGCAGAGCGAGGATTAGCGCCGGCTCCAGCGCGCCCAGCAGGAAGCCTGCGGACAGGATCGGCAGCCGGAAGTCCGGCAGGTCGGTCGGCACCGGGCCGATGGCGGGCGCGCCGTCCAGCCAGAGCACACCCAGCAGCGTGCCCGCGACCATCGCCGCAAGCAGGCCCGGCAGGAAGCGCGCCAGCCGGCGGGGCCAGAGGAAAGCGACGGCAAGCGTGACGGCAGCGATGGCGAAGGCGTCCGCGTCGATGGAGCGGACCGCGTCGGGCAGCACCGAGACCGCCCCCATCGGGCCGCCGGGGGCGATCGGCGCGCCCAGCGCCGGCAGCAACTGGATCAGCACGATGATGATGCCGATGCCCGACATGAAGCCCGATACCACCACATAAGGCGTGTAGGCGACGAAACGGCCGATCCGCGAGAGGCCGAGCAGGATCTGCAGCAGGCCCGCCATGACGACCACGGTGAGCGCTTCGGCGAGGCTGGTCGTGTGACTGGTGATGACGACCGCCATGACGACCGTCATCGGTGCGGTGGGTCCGGATATCTGGGACCGAGTGCTGCCGAACACCGAGGCGAAGAAGCCGACGGCAATGGCCCCGTGCAGGCCGGCAGCGGCCCCCATGCCGGACGCGATGCCGAAGCCGAGCGCCACGGGCAGCGCCACCACTGTCGAGGTAATGCCGCCGAACAGGTCTCCCCGGAATGCGTCGAGGCTGTATTTCACGATGGCCAAGGTTACCCGGTGCCGCGCCGCCTGCAATCCGTTATTGTCGGCGGCGAAACTAGACGGAGGAGACCGATCCGATGCCCGATAGCAATTCCCAGGTCCAGAAGCTCGCCCACGCCACCGCCGAATCGGCGCCGCTGGTGGCCGGGCGGCGCGACTTCTTCAAATATCGCGACCTCGGCGTCACCGAGGCCAGCCTCGGCAGGATGCGCGCCCAGACCATGACCGCGATCCGCGGCATGACCGAGCCGACCGGCTGGCACTACCACGAGTGCGAGGGCCAGTTCGTCTATGCGCTCAAGGGCTGGGTGGACCTCGAATTCGAAACCGGCGAGACGCTGCGGATCGGGGCCGGCGAGTCGCTCTTCATCCCGGGCGGGCTGAAGCACAACGAAATCGCGACCTCGGACGACCTCGAAATCCTGGAGCTCTCCGTTCCGGCGGATATGGGCACCGTTCCCTGCGATCCGCCGGCCTGACCGCACCGCTGCGGCCGGACGGCGTTGCGGCCGCCCGCCATGCACAGGCTGCTCTTTCTCGAGCCCGGCCATTTCCATGCCGCTCTCACTCTGCGGGCGGCGAATCCCCGGATCGACCCGACCGTTCATCTCTACTCCCGGCCGGGCCCGGAGCGCGACGCCTTCATGGCCCTGGTCGGCTCGTTCAACGCGCGCGCCGACCGGCCGACGAACTGGCATATCCGGATGCACGACTCGGCCGATCCGGAGCGGGCCCTGATCGAGGAGCGGCGCGGGGGCATCGTCGTCCTCGCCGGTCGTAACCGGCCCAAGCTCGGCGCCATTGCGCGCCTGCATGCGGCCGGGCTGCATGTGCTCGCCGACAAGCCCTGGCTTACGGAAAGCGCGGCGCTGCCGGACCTGGAGCGGGCGACGGCGGGCTGGCCGCTCGCGATGGACATCATGACCTTTCGCCACGAGGCGGCGGCGCGTCTCACGCAGAAGGTCGCGGCCGACCCGGACCTGTTCGGCGCCCTTGGCGGGCAGGCGGATGAACCCGCAATCGACATCCACTCGGTGCATCATCTGCTCAAGGTCGTGAACGGCGCGCCGCTCCGCCGGCCCCCCTGGTATTACGACACCCGTATCCAGGGCGACGGCCTCGTCGATATCCAGTCCCATATGGCCGACCAGGCGCAGTGGATCCTCGGCAACGGCCCGGGCTTGGCGTTCGAGCGGGATTACGAGCTTGAGGACGCGCGCCGCTGGAGCACGCCGGTGCCGCGCGCCCTTTTCCGCGCCAGCACCGGCCTCGACGAATTCCCGGAGGCGCTGGAACCGTTCACGGAGGCCGGCGTGTTGCGCCTCGCCTGCAATGGCGAGATCCGCTACCGGCTGCGGGGCGCGTCCGTCCGCCAGCGGGCGGAGTGGGGGCAGCGCGAGCCGGACGGAGGCGGCGATGCCCACCGCACGACGGTCCGGGGCACGCGCGCGACGGTCATCCAGCGCCGCGGGCCCGAGACGGGCTTCCGGAGCGAAGTGCATGTCGCGCCGCGCGACCCGGGACCGGGCTTCGAGTCCCGCCTCTCGGAGAGGCTCGCCGCCTGGGAGGCCGAAATGCCCGGCCTGTCGCACCGCCCGTCCGCCCTCGGGCGCGAGATCGTCATCCCGGCGGCGCTCCAGACGCCTCACGAAGCGCATTTCGCGATGGTGCTGGACGACTTCCTCGACCATCTTGACGCGGGCGCATGGCCGGCCGCGCTCGCCGCCCGCATCCGTGCGCGCTACGCGCTTCTTGCGCGGGCGCGCGAGCGTTGCGCCGGGGGATAAGGCGCCTCTCGCCTATTCCGCCGCGCGGCTGTCCGCGCCTTCGTCCTGCATGGCGGCATCGACGCCGCCGTCCCTCATGGCGGCGCGAAGCGTCGCTGTGGCGGCGGCGTCGGCCGTGCGGCCGTCGGGGGCGAGCACGACGCCGTAATCCCGCTCCGCGCCTTCGGGCGAGAGCAATTCGTTCAGCACGTCGCGGGCCACCGCCGCCGGCTCGCGGTCCAGCGGGTCGCCCCAGCCGCCGCCGCCCGCCAGTTCGTGCAGGAACACGTCGCCCTCGTGGATGTTGCGGGTGATCTTGGAAGGCGCCGGCTCGCCGTTCAGATAGTTCGCCGCCGGCTCGCCCGGTTTGCCGCCCGCCAGCCCGTAGGGCCGGAACGCCATCCGGTCGGCGCGCACCTGCAGCACCGCCTCATGCTCCAGGAAGCGGTATTCCCGCCGGTAGGGCGCGCCGCCGCGGTAAGCGCCCGGCCCCATCCGGTCGGCCACAAGGTCGTAGCGCAACACCTGGACCGGCTGCTCCGCCTCCGTCACCTCCACCGAGTGCGAGGCCATGTTGGCGAACATGTTGGCATTGCCTTCCAGCCCGTCCGCATAGGGCCGCCCGCCCCAGGTGCCGCAGGCGAAATCGACATAGATGAAGGGCCGGCGCTCCTTGTCGTAGCCGCCGATGGAAATGCCCGTGTTCCCGCCGTCGGAGCAGGCGAACACCTTGTCCGGCGCGCATCCGGCCAGCGCGCCGAAGGCGCAGTCCACCATGCGGAAACCCGTGAGGCCGCGCGCCGCGCAGGCCGCGGGCAGCACCGCATTGGCGATGGTGCCGGGCGGGGCGGTCACATCGATGGCGCGGAACACGCCCTCATTGTTGGGGATGCCGGGCGGCAGGATCGAGCGCACCGCGCAATAGGTGGCCGCCTTGGTGAAGGACAGCGTGTTGTTGATCGCGCCCTTCACCTGCTCGGACGAGCCGGTCCAGTCGGCCTGCATCGAATCGCCCGTCTTGGTGAAGGTCACGAACAGGCGGATCGGCTTGCCGACATCGATGCCGTCATCGTCGATCCAGTCCTCGAAGGACCATGTCCCGTCGGGCAGGTCGCAGAGCGCGGCGCGGGTCAGCCGCTCGGCATAGTCGATCACCGCCTCCATATAGACGCCGACGCGCGCCTCGCCGTATTTCTCCACGAGGTCGAGGAAGGCCGCCTCCGCTATATGGCAGGCCGCAAGCTGGGCGCGCAGGTCTCCCGCCAGGCGCACCGGCATGCGCACATTGCTCTCGATCAGCGTCCAGAGCGTCTCGTTGCGCTTGCCGCGCTCGAACATCTTGAGCGGCGGGATGCGCAGGCCTTCCTGGTAGATCTCGGTCGAGTCGGAGGCGTTGGAGCCCGCCACGCGCCCGCCGACATCGGTGTGGTGGCAGATGGTGCAGGCGAAGGCCAGCCGGCGCCCCTCATGGAAGATCGGCTGGAAGACGAAAATGTCCGGCAGGTGCATGCCGCCGTCGAACGGATCGTTCAGGCAGAACACGTCGCCCGGATGGATGTCGTCCCGGAACCGCTCGACCACGGTGGCGAGCGCGGTCGGGATCGAGCCCAGATGCCCCGGCAGGGTCAGTCCCTGGGCCACCAGCCGCCCGTCGGCATCCGCAAAGGCGGTGGAGAAATCCATATTGTCGCGCAGCACGCCGGAATAGGTGGTCCGGCAGATGGTGAGCGCCATCTCGTCGGCGATCGAGAAGATGGCGTTCTTGAACAGCTCGAAGGCGATGGGATCGTCGATGTCGGTCATGGCGCTTGAGCAAACCACAGCTTCACCGCCGCGAACAGCCGGAAATCCGCCTTCCTCCCCGGAGCGTCCACGGGACCGTCATGAAATGTCATGCGATGTCATGTTTTGTCATGCTCCGTTCTGTCCGTTGGCGCCGATCGGGATCATTGGCGGGGCCTCCTTCGATACGCGCGCCCTTCGACAGGCTCAGGACAGGCTGCTGGCGCGGTCGCTGCTCAGCAGGAGGGCGGCGACCGGGCTGCCGTTCCCCTCCTTATCCTGAGTAGCGGCATCAGCCGCGTATCGAAGGAGCCGGCCCCGGCCCTGTCGAGGGAGGCAGGCGGCCATGAGTGCGGGAATGTCATGTTTTGTCATGCTC
The DNA here is from genome assembly GCA_022822125.1 of Alphaproteobacteria bacterium. The sequence continues at coordinate 7,558 of JAJECF010000054.1, read as the reverse complement.
CATGCGGCGGCGGCCTCCTTTCCGGTCGCGCCGGACGGACCTCGCCCGTTGTCTGAATCGGGATCGTTCCGGGCCCGCCGGGAAGACGGAAAGCGGTCCGCGCAGACGCCGCTTCCCTGCAATGCATTCTATCACGGGTTTCCCGAGATCGCGTCCATGGAAGGAATTATTTCTGCGATTCGGATAGCCGCCCCGCGCTCTGCCGGCGGTGATATGCACGGCTGGCATGAATCTGCTCATTGCATGGAATGCGGAAAGCGGCCTAAATCTCTGCCGGCGGGTTCCAGCGGAGGAAAGGCGGCCGTGGACTGGATCGTGGCCCACCCGGAGGCGGCGACTGCGTTGGCGACGATGGCGCTTGTCGCTGTCGGGCTTGTCATCGGCGGCGGGCAGGTCGCGGTGGTCTGGCACGGCATTTCGGCGATGCGCCGCTCCGGCGAACGCCGCGAACGCGAGCATGATCGCCGCCACGGCGAGGCGATGGACAGGCTGGCCGACGAGCGGCGCGAGTCACAGGAGCGGCATCGCGAGGCAATGGAACGGCATCAGGAAGCGATGGAATCGCTGGCCGAGGAACGGCGCCGGTCGCAGGAGCGGCATCGTGAGGCAATGGAAACGATCGCAAGCCAGCGAAAGGCGCTCGAAACCCTGATCGAGCGAACAGCGCTCCGGTTCGCGCCGGGGGAATAACGCCGGCGGTCGTTCACTCTCTCGCGTTTCAACGGCCCGGCCGCTTCGATCAATCCGCCGCCGGGCGCTCGAAGATGACATTCCGCAGTTCCGGAGACTGCCTCGGCCTCGGGACAAAGCCGAGTTCGTCCATCAGACCAAAGACCTCCCGACTTCGCTCCGAGTTTAAATCACCCTCCATTTCGACACTCATAGAGCGCACCGATTTTCCGGACAATGTGCGTTTACCGCCGCGCAGAATCTCCGCCTCGATACCGTCGACATCAATCTTTATATGGGTCGGAAGCGGTGGCTGAAACATCTGCACAAAGTCATCCATGGAGAACCCGACAGAGCCTTGCTGGAAAACTGGATTGATATCCCGGTCCAGACCATCGATCTCAGACTCAAACCCGTTACACCAACCTCCGGCAGCCACGCCTGCGCCGATTGCCCCCATATTCAACCTACCGACTTTCGTCGCACCAGCCAAAGCAACGCAGTAGGCAACAATATGGCTGCCCATTGCGTTTCCTTCGATATTTCTATTAAGAACCGCATAGCTTGCAGCACCCGGCTCAAAACCCACAACACGCACACCGTCCCTGCCAAGCAGGGAGCCGGCATAGAGGCTGAAAAATCCTATATTCGCTCCAATATCCCACAGCACGCCATCTTTCGGCATAGCCTCAATCCATGAAATGGTATCTGTCTCGTCGTTTTGAAGATTTTGGATAAAGTTAACGATCAGATTAGTATTATCGTAAAACACAATCTTCGTACCACTAGGCATCTCGACAATCAGATCGGTGCTAAGGCCACTTTTGACATGACTATAAACATTATTCTTCCTTGAAGGACTTAGGTTTCTAGTTAGCAGTCTGGCGAACGCCAGGATCATATACGTTATAAATTTCTTCATCGATCACCTCCTATACTGGGGAATGATGGAAAAATGAACTACGGTGGTACATTTAGTCTTGCAGACGGCCCAGCTTGTCTTGCATCTTGCACCATCGCTTGATGATCGATCGCCGTAACCGATAGCGAAGTCCGCGCTTATCAAAGGGATCCGAGATGTGGCGGCCGGCACCAATGTGTCGCACCACAGGATCAGCAATCAGGCCGACACGGTAGCCCATAGAGCTATATGCTTGAGATACTGCAGCCTCCTGTACCTGACGCCCGATCTGGGCATAGGGACCAATTTTACGATAATCCGACATCCGCCTCAACCCTGGATTGAAGTGTATGCCGCAAAAGCGTTGCTCCCAACGGGGATAATCTTTCGCGACACGGTAACGAACACCCGATGCGGTCATATGCTCCGGCCCGAATTTGGTTCCGCCATAGTCAGAAATATTTCTCAATCCCACCATAGACAAATTTTCGTCCTCCTTCAAAATGATAAATGACTTCTCGATAAAATCAGATTCGAAGAACTCCCAATCATCTTCACAGTGGAATATCCATTCGCTTTCCACCTGAGAATACATCCTGTCAATGCTCTTGATTTGACCCAGAGGTGGATCGTTGACAATGACGGAAATATCACTGCCAAACTGGGCAGTAACATCTCGGACTCTGGTATCACCACTATCCTCAACAATGATTACTCCTATAACCGGGCCATCGAGGCGAGGTAAAAGCGTGGTCAGTGTTTGTTCGATAAGATCGAAGCGTCCGCAGCTCGTCAGGGTGACAGTGTAGGGCTCAATCATTGGATTTAGTAACGCACAATAAAGACAAAGAGCTGCTATATCGTACACTCATTTTTGATACTTTGCCGATTATGCGTAATGCCCGTAATCGTATCTTGTAGGGCAATAACTGCAGATTGCTCCGAAGCTTTGTACGGTCACCTAATTGATCGCGCCTATATGTTTCCAGATCGGAATCTGTATTTGCGTCGAATCTCTGCCGCGCCATGGCGGGGACCGTCCAAAAGGCACGCAACTCCCGACCCAACCGGGAATGCCGATGGTCGAAGAACAATTGGTCTAACGGTTGTTTGGGGTCGTCCAGGAACGGCAATACGAATTCGGCACCTTCGCACGTCACCAGATAGGCAGCCGTGCCTGATGCGAAGCCCTCGAACCGATGCACCGTGCGTCCGGACGGCGTTTCAGCCGCACTGGCGTATAACAACGAAGTCTCTCTACCGGACGCTTCCAGCGTAATCATCCGCGCGCCCGGCGGCCACCAGTTCACCGACTCCAGCAGCGCCGGCGTGTCGGCCGCCAGTTCGGCGTCGTCTTCGAGGATGAGCGCCGCCGGCTCGCCCGTGTCGAGGAATGCCCGCAGGGCCTTGCGGTGGCTGTAGGCGCAGGCGAGCGCCCCCGGATCGACATGCCGCTCCGGCGGATTGCCGTTCGTTTCCTGCTCCCACTCCTCCTGCGCGGCCAGCAGGCGGGCATCGACGGCCGGGATGCGGGTCGCTTCCAGGCCCAGCCTGTCCATTTGCGCGGACATGGCCGCCCAGCGGTCCGGGCGGCGGTCCAGATTGATGATGAAAACAGGCAGCATGGCGGACCCCGAAGGGCCCGGCGGGATTGCCGGGCCGGTCGCCAAACAACTGCTGGTAAAGCGAGTCCCCGCCTGTTCGCCACGCGCCAAGGAGCGACCCCGGCGCCGGGTTACGGCTGTTATATTCAGCGGGCGGCCCGACACAGGGCCGCCAGCAGTTGTTTGGCGTGCGGGGACTCTGCCCTTTCGGCGACAGGCCAGTCAAGCCGATTGCGGCCCGCCGGCGTCCCTCATCCGCGACCGGCTTGCGCGCGTGACGGCCCGGCGGGTATGTTGCCCGCGTCGGAGCGTAGCGCAGTCTGGTAGCGCATCACACTGGGGGTGTGGGGGTCGCAGGTTCGAATCCTGCCGCTCCGACCAGACACGGGGGCCGGCTCCCGCAGGGGGCGTTCATGGAGCCGTTCACGCTTGCCGTCGCCATTGCCGGGCTGTTCCTCGGCGGGCTCGTCAAGGGCGCCATCGGGCTCGGCATGCCGCTGGTCATGATCTCCGTGCTCGCCATCGTCATGCCGCTCCGCGAGGCGCTGCCGCTGATCGCGGTGTCGCTCATCGCCGCGAATGTCTGGCAAATCTGGGCGACATGGCGGAACCGGCCCGGCCTGCGCCAATTGCTGAGCCTCGTCCTGCCGCTGATGGCGGCCATCTGGATCGCGTCCGGCTTCATCGCCGAAGGCGACCCGGACCTGCTGAACGCGCTCGTCGGCCTTGTCGTCATCGCCTATGTCGCCGTCTCCTGGACGCGCTGGGAGCCCCGGCTGCCGGAGCGCCTGGAGCCGGCCGCCACGCCGCTCGTCGGCGCGGCGGTGGGCGCGGTGGGCGGCGTGACCGGCGTGTTCGGCCCGCAGCTCGGCGTCTATCTGCTGGCGCTGCGCATGGAGCCGGGCGCCATGGTCGGCCTGCTCGGCTGGACGCTGCTGGCCGGTTCCTCGACGTTGGCCCTGGCGCTTGCCGGCCGCGGCCTGCTCGTCAGCGCCGGGGACTGGGCAATGTCGGCCGCGGCCTTCCTGCCGGCGCTTGCGGGCCTCGTGGCCGGCGGCCGGCTGCGCGAGGCCATGCCGGTCGGGCGGTTCCGGGCGCTCGCCATGGCGGGCCTGCTCGCGCTCGGCATTGCCAACCTGCGCGGTCTCGTGACATGAAGGCGCCCATGTCCCGCCCCTGCCTCCTCTACATGACCGCCGGCGACCGCGAGGAAGCGCTGGCGCTCGCCCGCATGCTGGTCGGCGAGCGTCTCGCCGCCTGCGCCAATGTGCTGGGCGCGGCCACCTCCGTCTATCGCTGGCAGGGCGCAGTGCAGGAGGAGGGCGAGGTCGTGCTGGTGGCGAAGACCGTGGAGGAGCACGTCGAGACGGCCGCGCGGCGCGTGCGCGAGGTGCACAGCTATGACAGCCCCTGCGTGGTGGCCCTGCCGATCTCGGGCGGCGACCCCGAATTCCTCGCCTGGGTGCAGGAGGAGGCGCAGGGCGCGGAGCGGGCGCGATGAGGACCGGCCCCTATCTCTTCCTCTGCGTCGGCCACAGCATCGACCATATCTTCATGCTGCTGTTCATGGCCGTGATCGCTACCTCGGTCGCGCCCTTCTGGGGGCTGACCTACGGCGAACTGGCGCTGCTGTTCACGCCGGCGACGGTCATGTTCGGGCTCGGCAGCCCGCTCGCCGGCTGGCTGGCCGACCGCTGGTCCGGCCCCGGCATGATGACGGTGTATTTCATCGGCATCGGCCTGTCCTCCGTGCTCACCGGCTTCGCCGACGGTCCGGTCATGCTGGGCGCCGGCCTCTTCATGGTCGGCGTCTTCGCCTCGATCTACCACCCGGTCGGCATCCCGCTCATCGTGCGCGGCGCAGGCGACCGCCGCGGGCGGCTGCTCGGCATCAACGGCGTGTTCGGCAGCGCCGGCATGGCGGTCACGCCCGTCATCATGAGCGGCCTGCTGGCGCTCGGCGGCTGGCGGGCGGTGTTCATCGTGCCGGGGCTCGTGTCGATTGCGCTCGGCATCGTCTTCCACATGCGCTTCCGGGAGAGCCTGCCGCTGCGCCGGGCGCGCAACAGGGCGCCGGATGCGCAGTCGGGACTCCGGGCGTTGATGCAGACATGGCGCTCGCAGCCGGAAGCGGAGCGCCGGGACTTCATGCGCGCGATGGTCATCCTCGGCATCATCACCGTGGCGACCGGGCTGATCTTCCAGGCGTTGACCAACGGCGTGCCGAAGATCGTGAACCACAGGGTTACGACCTTCGGCGACGACATCTTCCTGCTTTCGGCGACGGCGTCCGGCATTCTCGTGGTCAGCGGGCTGGCGCAGCTGGTCGGCGGCGAACTGGCCGACCGCTTCCCGCTGCGCCGGCTGTTCATCGCTGTCTATGCCGGCCTGCCGCCGGCGCTCGCCGCCGCCGCCTTCGCCTATGACATGCCGATGGTCGCGGTGTTCACCCTCGCCACGGCGATCGTCGTCGGCAACCAGCCGATCTCGGACCTGCTGTTCGCGCGCTACATGCCCGAGCAATGGCTTTCGACCGCATACGGCATCCGGTTCGCGCTCTCGCTCGGCAGCGGCGTCGTCGCACTGCCGCTTCTGGGGCTCGGCTTCGACCATACCGGCGATTTCGCGCTGCTGTTCTATGCGATGGCGGCGGTGGCGGTGGTCGTGGTGCTGGCGGCGATGAAGCTGCCGGCCGAGGCGAAGGCGGACGCGGCCCGCACCGTCCGGGCGGCGCCGGGCGAATAGCGGCCGTGGAGCGCACCCGGGTCGGGATCGTCGGCGCCGGCCCCGCCGGCCTCATGCTCTCCCACCTGCTCGCCCGCGCCGGCATCGAGAGCGTGGTGCTGGAGCGCCGGTCGCGCGGCTGGATCGAGGCGCGGGTGCGGGCCGGGCTGCTGGAGCAGGGCAGCGTGGACCTGCTCGACCGGACGGGCCTCGGCGCGCGTATGGCGAAGCTGGCGCTCCGCCACCGCGGCATCGAGATCTCGACCGGCGGGCGCCGCCGCCATATCGACTTCATGGAGATGACCGGCGGCAAGGGCGTCACCGTCTACGCCCAGCACGAGGTGGTGAAGGACCTCGTGGCGGCGCGGCTCGAGGCCGGCGGCGATGTACGCTTCGAAGTCGAGGGCGTGCGGCTGGAAAGCATCGACGGCCCGGAGCCGCGCCTCGTCTGGCCGGGCGGCGCCATCGCCTGCGACTTCATCGCCGGCTGCGACGGCTATCACGGCGTCTCGCGCGCCTCGATCCCGGCCGGCGCGCTGACGCTCTTCCACCGCGAGTTTCCCTATGCCTGGCTCGGCCTGCTGGCCGAGGCGCCGCCCTTCCAGGATGAGCTGGTCTATGCCCGTCACGAGGCCGGCTTCGCGCTGTTCAGCATGCGCTCGCCGGAGCTGACGCGCGCCTATGTGCAGTGCCGGGCGGACGAGGACCCGGACAGCTGGACGGCCGGCGAACTCTGGGACGAGCTGGACCGGCGGCTCTCGGTGCAACTCAACCGGGGGCCGTTGCTGCTGAAGTCGGTGACGCCGATGCGCGCCTTCGTGGCCGAGCCGATGCGCCACGGCCGGCTGTTCCTCGCCGGCGACTCCGCGCATATCGTGCCGCCCACGGGCGCCAAGGGCATGAACCTCGCCTTCGCCGACGTGGTGGCGCTTTCGCGGGCGCTCGTGCGCTATTACCGCGAGGGCGACGAAACGGACCTCGACGCCTATTCGGACACCTGCCTCGCGCGCGTCTGGAAGGTGCAGCGCTTCTCCATGTGGATGACGCGCCTCCTGCACCGGGACCCGGCGCATGACGAATTCGAGCGCCGGCTCGGGGCGGCCGAGCTCGAATACCTGCTGGGCTCAGACGCGGCGCGCCGGAGCCTCGCAGAAAACTACACCGGCCTGCCGCTGGACCTGACCGATGTATAGGATTTACAAATCCTTTGCACAATCGAGATTGGGTGCTATAATGCGCCTGACTTTGACCGGGAGCTATCGGTGGCCGTTGACAACCCGGACGCTTCGCTCAGCGCTTCCGAGATTCGGGAGCTCCGCCGGATGATCGCCGCCCGGCACCGTTCCGGCCAGGGCTTTCACCCTTTGGCGACCACCCTGGTCGGCGTGTTCGCCGCCGGCTTCCTCGCCCTGTTCGGATGGATGGCCTTCCAGACCCACGCCAACAGCGCCGCCGTGGCCGTGCTGCAAACCGACGTCGGCAGACTGCAGGCCGATGTGAAGAAACTGCAAGCCGGGCAGGAGGAACTGAAGGCCGGTTTGGCGGACCTCCGGGCCGAAGTACGGGCCGGGCACAGCGAGTTGAAGGCCATCCTGCTGGAACAGCGGCGGAAATAGCGCCGGGCCGGGACGCCATAATCCGTTCGCCTTGACAGGGGAGG
>JAJECF010000139.1 GCA_022822125.1 Alphaproteobacteria bacterium | reverse complement strand
CGAGGGGGCCGGACGGCGAGGGACGTCCCCTTCGACAGGCTCAGGACAGGCTTTCGATACGCGCCTGCTGACGCAGCCGCTACTCAGGATGAGGTTCGATACGCGCCCGCAGGCGGGCGCTACTCAGGATGAGGAGAGGCGCCGGGCGGATCGACGAAAAAAGGGAAACCGGGCGGCATTCGCCGGTGAGTCCCAAATCGAGGCCGTTGGTATGACATGATCGCTGAATGCGTTGCCGCAATGCATCCGGCAGTTGTCGATCCCGGCTAACCGCGCTCCAGGCCGCAGCCGGTTATACCAACGGCGCCGGGTTGAAACTCATGGGCAAATGCCGCCCGGTGTCCCCGCCTCTCCTCATCCCGAGTAGCGGCGCCAGCCGCGTATCGAGGGACGGCGGGGCATCCTTCGATACGCGCCCGCTGACGCAGTCGCTACTCAGGATGAGGACGAAGGACCCGGGCTGCGGTAGGGAGGTGCCGCGCCATCGGTTCCGATCAACGACCGCTGGTATTACATATGCGCTCCCGAAGCGAAGGAAAGACGGACATGGCGAAGACTGCAATCGTGACCGGCGGGAGCCGGGGAATCGGGGCTTCGGTCTGCCGGCTGCTGGGGGCGGACGGCTGGAACGTGGTCGTGAACTATGCCGGCAGGGCGGATGCCGCGGAGGCCGTCGTGCGCGATGTGGAGGCCGCCGGCGGGCGCGCGCTGGCGGTGCAGGCGGATGTGGCGCTGAAGGCCGATGTGGACCGGCTGTTCCGGGCGGGCGACGAGGCGTTCGGCGGGCTCGACGCCCTGGTGAACAATGCGGGCGTGATCGGGCGGCGCGGTCGGTTCGAGGCGCTGGACGGGCCGGTGATGGAAGAGGTGCTCGCCGTCAATGTGCTCGGCTGCATGCTGTGCGCGCTGGCTGCGATCCCGCGCCTCTCCACTGGCCACGGCGGGCGCGGCGGCTCCATCGTCAACATTTCCTCGGGCAATGCCGTCTCGGGCGGCCCGGGCGAATCCGTGCTCTACAGCGTGTCCAAGGGGGCGGTGAACTCGCTCACCATCGGCCTCTCGCAGGAGCTCGCCGGGGAGGGCATCCGGGTCAACACGGTGAGCCCCGGCCTCACCGACACCGACATGCCGGGGCCGGACAAGATCGCCAGCGTCGGCCCCACCATCCCGATGGGGCGCGTGGCGCATCCCGACGAGATCGCGGAGGGCGTGGTCTGGCTCCTGTCCGACAAGGCGTCCTATGTCGCGGGCGCCAATCTGCGCATCGGCGGCGGGCGGCCCTGAACCCCTTTCGCCGGCGGCTGCGTCCATGAAGGCCCTTGGCAAGGCCCGGCCGGTGGGGCAGCCTGCCGGCATGGATCGCTTCCCCTATGTCCCGCTGCCCGAGCGCCCGAAGCTGGTCTGGCCCGGGGGCAAGCGGCTCGCCGTCTGGGTGCTGCCCAATATCGAGCATTACGAATACCGGCCGGAATTCGTGAACCAGCGCAATGCCTGGCCGCGCATGCCCGCCCCGGACGTGGTCGGTTACGGCGTGCGCGACTATGGCAACCGCGTCGGCGTCTGGCGGATGCTCGACTGTTTCGCCCGCCACGGCGTCAAGGCCACAGTGTCGCTCAACTTCGGCGTCATCGAGCACTACCCGGAAGTCTGGCAGGCCTTGCGCGAGCGCGGCGACGACATCCTCTGCCACGGCTTCTACAACACGCGCTATCTGTGGGGGCTTTCGGAGGAGGACGAGCGCGCCGTCATCCGCGACTGCGTCGAGACCTATGCCCGCGCCACCGGCGGCGAGACGCTGCCAGGCTGGTTCGGCCCCGCGGTCTCCGGCACGTTCAACACGGCCGACATCGTGAAGGAGCTCGGCATCCGCTACACCGCCGACTACTACCATGACGATCAGCCGACCCTGGTGCGCACCAGGCACGGGCCGCTTCCCTGCGTGCCCTATTCCATGGATATCAACGACGCGCAGGTCTATCGCTGGCAAAGCGAGGGCGAGGAATTCGCGCGCATGATCCGCGATGCGTTCGACACGCTCTACGAGGAGGGCGCGGAGACGGGGCGGGTGCTTGCCATCTGCCTCCACCCCTTCCTCTACGGCCAGCCGCACCGGATCAAATATCTGGACGAGGCGCTCGGCTATGTGATGAGCCATGAGGGCGTGTGGCAGGCGACCGGCTCCGAGATCGCCGACTGGGCGATGCGGGAGTGGCTGCCCTCCTGGGCCCTGCCGGAGGCGGGCCTGTGAGCGAGCAGACGCGCCGCTACCGCGACGGCCCCGGCTACGACCACCCCTGGTTCGACTGGCCGCCGCCCGAAGCCCCGACGGTCTGGCCCGGCGGCGCCCGGCTCGCGGTGATGCCGCTCATCCATGTGGAGCATTTCGAGCTCGATCCCGACCCGGATGCCTTCGGCGACCCGCGTTTTGCCGGCGCGCTCGGCAGCTATCGGCCGGACTACAATAATTTCACCCGCCGCCTTTACGGCCTGCGCGTCGGCGTCTGGCGCCTCTTCGACATATTGAAGGCCCACGGGCTCCGCGCGACCGTGGCGCTGGGGGCGGCTGCGGCAGAGGAGTGCCCGCAAATCGTCGAGCGCGCGCTTGCCGACGGCCACGGCATCGCCGCGCATGGCACGGTCGCCAACCGGATGATCTCCGAGCGCATGAGCGAGGCGGAGGAGCGCGCCTTCATCGCCGAATCGGCCGCGCGGCTCGAAGCCTGCCTCGGGCGCCGCCCGCGCGGCTGGGTCGGGCAGGACCACGGGGAAAGCTCGCGCACGCCGGGCCTGCTGGCGGAGGTGGGCTTCGACCATGTCATCGACTGGCCGAACGACGAGCGCCCGGTGCCGATGCTGACCGATCCGCCCATCGTCTCGATCCCGGCCCACACGGAATGGGACGACGCGGAGCTGTTCGCCGTGCGCAAGGTGGATGCCTGGCGCTATCCGGAACTCATCGCCGATGCCGCCGAATGCCTGCATGGCGAGGGCGGGCGGATGATGACGCTCGGCATCCACGCCTGGATCTTCGGCCAGCCGCACCGCAGCCGCCATCTGGATACGGCGCTCGGCCGGCTGCTGGAGCGCGACGGCATCTGGAACGCGACCTCCGACGAGATCGCCGATCTTGCGCTGGAGCAGGCCCGCATCGTTTGATGGGCCGGGCCGGATGGCGTATGTTCGATATGGATTTGCCGGCGCGCGGAAGGGGCCGTCATGGAAAGCGATACGACGGCAATCATCGTCTCCGTCATCGGAGTCGGCGTTGTGCTGGCGGGGCTGATCCTTACCGTGACCGGCCGTCTGAGCATCCGCCTGACGGCCGTGGAAAAGGAAACCGCCCGGCTTGCCGGACTGCTTGAAGGATTGGGGCTGGCAGGGCGCACCGCTTCCCTCGTGTCCGGCGGCGCGGATTAGACGCGGGTTTCGCGGGAAAAGCGACAGACTCTGGAACGCGGCCTCGGACGAGGTCGCTGATACGCTATTGGAGACTGCACGGCCATGAATGGCGCGGAAAGCCTCGTTACGACGCTCGTCAATGGCGGGGTCGATGTCTGCTTCACCAATCCCGGCACCTCGGAGATGCATTTCGTGGCGGCGCTCGACCGCGTGGACGGCATGCGCTCCGTGCTCTGCCTGTTCGAGGGCGTGGTGTCGGGGGCGGCGGACGGCTACTGGCGCATGGCCCGGCGGCCGTCGGCGACGCTGCTGCATCTGGGGCCGGGGCTCGGCAATGCCGTCGCCAACCTGCACAACGCGAAGAAGGCGCATTCCGGCATCGTCAATATCGTCGGCGAGCACGCCACCTTCCATATCGAGCACGATGCGCCGCTGACCGCCGATATCGAAGGCATCGCCCGGCCCGTGTCGCACTGGGTCCACACTTCGCGCGACTCCACGACCGTCGCCGAAGACGGGGCGCAGGCGATTGCGGAGGCGATGGCGGCGCCGGGGCGCATTGCGACGCTGATTCTGCCGGGCGACACGGCCTGGAACGCGGCGAACGGCGCGGCCGCCCTGCCCGAAGCCGCGCCGGCGGCGAAGGTGGATGAAGATGCGGTCTCGGATGCGGCCGAAGCAATGGGCGATGGCTGCATGCTGCTGCTCGGCGGCGAGGCGCTGACCGAGCGCGGCCTGGCGCTTGCGGGCGCTATAGCGGCGAAGACCGGCTCGGCCCTGCTCGCCCAGACCTCCAATGCCGTGCTCCAGCGCGGCGCGGGCCGGGTGCCGGTCGGCCGGGTGCCCTTCCCGGTGCTGCAGGCGGTCGAGCAGTTGAAGGGCGTGCGCCGCATGGTGCTGGTCGGCGCGAAGGCCCCGGTCGCGTTTTTCGGCTATCCCGACCGGCCGAGCGTCGTGACCTCCGAGGGCTGCGAAATCCGGAAGCTGGCTGCCATCGAGGAGGACCAGTTGGACGCGCTCGAGCGCCTCGCCGACCGGCTGGGCGCGCGGGCGGAGGATGCGCCGGTGCAGAAGCCCTTCCGGCCGGACCTGCCGACGGGCGCGTTCGACCTCGACAAGCTCGCCGCCATTCTCGGCAACGCCATCCCGGAAAACGCGATCTGCGTGGACGAGTCCGTGACCACCGGGCGCGGCTTCTACCCGTTGACGGCCGGCGCACCGCCGCATGACTGGCTGCAGAACATGGGCGGCTCCATCGGCTATGGCGGCCCCTGCGCGGTGGGCGCGGCCATCGCCTGCCCGGACCGCAAGGTGCTGGCGATGATCGGCGACGGCAGCGCGATGTACACGATCCAGGCGCTGTGGACGATGGCGCGCGAGAGCCTCGACGTCACCGTCGTGATCTGGGCCAACCGCACCTACCAGATCCTCAAGGGCGAGCTCGCCAATGTCGGCGCCGGCAATCCGGGCCGGAAGGCGCTGGACATGCTGGATATCGGCCGTCCCGACATGAATTTCGTCGACATGGCGCGCGGCATGGGCGTGGAGGGCGAGCGCGCCGAGGACTGCGAGGGCCTCATCCGCGCCCTCGGCCGCGCCAATTCCCAGCGCGGCCCCTATCTGATCGAGGCGGTGCTCTGACATAACCGTAACTGGACCGTCTCGGGACCGGGCCGCATAATCGCCGCTATGCGAACGCTTTTCGTCCTTCTGCTGTGCGCGGCTTTCGTTCCGGTCGATGGCCGCGCCGAGACGGTCCATCGCGCCCATGCCATCGCCATGCACGGCGAACCGAAATACCGGGCCGGGTTCCCGCATTTCGACTATGTGAACCCGGAGGCTCCAAAGGGCGGCGTCATCCGGTTCGGCGTGCAGGGCAGTTTCGACAGCTTCAACCCCTATAACGGCAAGGGCAATGCCGCCGGCATGGCCAACCCGGTCGAGACGCTGATGACCAGCAGCGCCGACGAACCGTTCACCGAATACGGCCTGATCGCCGAGAGCATGGAATGGCCGGACGACCGGTCCTGGGTCGTCTTCCATCTGCGCGAGGAAGCACGCTGGCACGATGGCAGGCCGATCACGGTCGAGGATGTCATCTTCTCGCTGGAGTTGTTGAAGACCCAGGGCGAGCCTTTCTACCGCCACTATTACCGCGATGTCGGCAAGGGCGAAAAAACGGGGCCGCGCAGCGTCCGGTTCCGTTTCTCCGGCGGCCCCAACCGCGAATTGCCGCTCATCGTCGGCCAGATCCCGATCCTGCCGAAGCATTACTGGGAGGGACGCGACTTCCAGGCGACGACGCTCGACCCGCCGCTCGGCAGCGGCCCCTATCGCGTCGCCTCCTTCGAGACGGGGCGTTATCTCGAGCTGGAGCGCGTCGATGACTATTGGGGCAGGGATCTGCCGGTCCGGCGCGGCACCGGCAATTTCGACCGCATCCGCTACGAATATTACCGCGACGCAACGCCGATCCGCGAAGCGCTCAAATCCGGCGATATCGACTACCGGCAGGAAAACATCTCCAAGTCCTGGGCGACGGAATACGACATCGAGGCGGCGCGGAAGGGCTGGCTGAAGAAGGAAAGCATCGAGCATGGGCGCGTCGCGCCGATGCAGGCCTTTGTCTTCAATACCCGGCGCGACATCTTCAAGGACCGGCGGGTGCGCCGCGCGCTCGGCTACGCCTTCGATTTCGAGTGGTCGAACCGGACGCTGTTCTACGGCATCTACAAGCGCACGGGGAGCTATTTCGACAACTCGGAGCTGGCCTCCTCCGGCCTGCCCGAAGGCCGCGAGCTGGCGCTTCTGGAACCCTGGCGCGGCAGCCTGCCGCCGGAGGTCTTCACCGAGCCGTTCGAACTGCCGAAGACCGACGGCAAGGGCTGGCCGCGCGGGAATTACCGCGCCGCGATCCGCCTGCTGAAGGAAGCGGGCTGGGAGCTCCGGGACCTGAATCTGGTCCACGGGCAAACCGGCAAGCCGATGGCGTTCGAGATCCTGATACGGAGCCCGGCCTTCGAGCGCGTGTTCCTGCCTTTTGCGCGCAATCTGAAGCGGCTTGGCGTCGAAGCCCGCATCCGCCTCGTGGACCCCTCGCAATATTCGCAGCGCGTGCGCGGGCGCGATTTCGACATGATCGTCGGCGGCTGGGGGCAAAGCCATTCGCCCGGCAACGAGCAGCGGGACTATTGGGGCTCTGCCGCCGCCGGCCAGTTCGCCAGCCGCAATTCCGTCGGTATCGCCGATCCGGCGGTGGACGCCCTCATCGAAAGCCTGATCGCCGCCCCCGACCGCGAGGAACTGGTCTATCGCACAAGGGCGCTCGACCGTGTGCTGCTGCACGGTTACTGGGTCATCCCGAACTGGCACACTTCCGCCGACCGCGTCCTCTACTGGGACAAATTCGGGCGCCCGCCGGTCGTGCCCATGGACGGCGTCAATACCAACCGCTGGTGGTTCGACCCCGAAAAGGCCGCTGCGCTCGAAGCGGCGCGCGGCGGCTGACCCGGCGTTCGAAGCCGGCCGATGGCAGCCTATATCCTGCGCCGCATCGCGCTCATGGCGCCGACCTTCCTCGGCATTATCCTCATCAATTTCATCGTCATCCAGTTTGCGCCCGGCGGGCCCATCGACCAGGCGATTGCGCAACTGGAAGGCTATGGCGACGCCGCGATGGAGCGGGTGACGCGCGGCGGCGGCGAGATCGTCCGCAGCGCGGAGAGCTCCGACAGCCGTTACCGGGGCGCGCAGGGTCTCGACCCCGCCTATATCGCGGAGCTGGAGAAGCGTTTCGGCTTCGACAGGCCGGTGCATGAGCGCTTCTTCAAGATGGTCGGCGACTATCTGAGCTTCGATTTCGGCGAAAGCTATTTCCGCGACCGCCGCGTCGTGGACCTCGTGCTGGAGAAGATGCCGGTCTCGATCTCGCTCGGCCTCTGGACGACGCTCCTGGTCTATCTCATCTCGATTCCGCTCGGCGTCGCCAAGGCGGTGCGCGACGGCTCGCGCTTCGACATCTGGACGAGCGCGGTCGTCGTGTTCGGCAACGCCATCCCCTCCTTCATCTTCGCGGTCATGCTGCTGGTGCTGTTCGCCGGCGGCAGCTATCTCGACTGGTTCCCGCTGAAGGGGCTCGCCTCCGAGGGCGCGGAGGCCTGGCCCTGGTATGCGCAGGTCGCAGACTATTTCTGGCATCTGGCGCTGCCGATCACGGCGATGGTGGTCGGCGGCTTCGCGACGCTGACCCTGCTCACCAAGAACTCCTTCCTCGACCAGATCGGCCAGCAATATGTGCTGACCGCGAGGGCCAAGGGCCTGACGGCGCGCCGGGTGCTCTACGGCCATGTGTTCCGCAACGCCATGCTGATCGTCATTGCCGGCTTCCCGGCCGCTTTCGTGGGCGTGCTGTTCACCGGCGCGGTGCTGATCGAGACGATCTTTTCGCTGGACGGGCTCGGCCTGCTCGGCTTCGAGGCGGCGCTCAACCGCGACTACCCGATCATGTTCGCCTCGCTCTGGTTCTTCACGCTTCTCGGCCTCGTCATGCAGCTCATCGGCGACCTTACCTACATGCTGGTGGACCCGCGCATCGACTTCGAGACGCGGCAGGTCTGAGCACGGCCATGAGTCCGCTCACCCGTCGGCGTCTCGCCAATTTCCGGGCCAACCGGCGCGGCTGGTGGTCGCTCTGGATCTTCCTCGCGCTGTTCATCCTCTCGCTCGGGGCGGAATTCATCGCCAATGACAGGCCCTTCCTCGTCTTCTATGACGGCGGGCTCTACATGCCCGTGTTCGAACGCTATCCGGAGACCGTTTTCGGCGGCGAATTCGAGACCGAGGCGGATTATCGCGACCCCTATGTCCGCGAGCTGATCGCGGAGAAGGGCTGGATGCTGGACCCGCTCATCCCCTATGACTACCGCACCGTCGCCTGGGACCTGGCCACGCCCGCGCCCTCCGCCCCCGACGCGACGCACTGGCTCGGCACGGACGACCAGGCCCGCGATGTGCTGGCCCGCCTCATCTACGGGTTCCGCATCTCGGTGCTGTTCGGGCTGACGCTCACGCTCTTCAGCAGCATAATCGGTGTGGCGGCCGGGGCCGTGCAGGGCTATTTCGGCGGCTGGACCGACCTAATCGGCCAGCGCATGATCGAAATCTGGGGCAGCATGCCGACGCTTTACCTGCTCATCATCCTCGCCAGCACCATCATGCCGACCTTCTGGTGGCTGCTCGGCCTGCTGCTGCTGTTTTCCTGGATCGCGCTGGTCGGGCTGGTGCGCGCCGAATTCCTGCGGGCGCGCAATTTCGACTATGTGCGCGCCGCCCGCGCGCTCGGCGTCTCCAACGCCGTCGTCATCTTCCGCCATGTGCTGCCGAACGCCATGGTGGCCACGATCACCTTCCTGCCCTTCGTGCTGATCGGCGCCATCACCTCGCTGACCGGCCTCGACTTCCTCGGCTTCGGCCTGCCCGTCGGCTCCGCCTCGCTCGGCGAGCTGCTGGCGCAGGGCAAAGCCAATCTCCAGGCGCCCTGGCTCGGGCTCACCGCGTTCTTCTCGCTCGCCCTGCTGCTCTCGCTGCTGGTGTTCGTCGGCGAGGCGGTGCGCGACGCCTTCGACCCGCGCAAGGGCGTGGCGGGATGAGCGCGCTGCTCACCGTGGAGGATCTCCGGGTCGATTTCCGCAGCCACGAAGCAGAGGTCCACGCCGTGCGCGGGGTCTCCTTCGACATCGAGCGCGGCGAGACCCTGGCGCTGGTGGGCGAAAGCGGCTCCGGCAAGTCGGTGACCGCGCTTTCGCTGCTTCAGCTTCTGCCCTATCCGGCGGCCTCGCATCCCTCAGGGCGCATCCGCTTCGACGGCCAGGAGCTGATGGGCGCGGGCGAGGATGTCATGCGCCGGGTGCGCGGCAACCGCATCGCCATGATCTTCCAGGAGCCGATGACCTCCCTCAACCCGCTGCACACGGTCGCGCGGCAGGTGAGCGAGACGTTGTTCCTGCACAAGGGCCTCTCGCGCGAGCGGGCGCGGGCGGAGACGCTGAAGCTGCTGCGCGAGGTGGGCCTGCGCGATCCCGAGCAGCGGCTCGACAGCTATCCGCACCAGCTTTCCGGCGGCCAGCGCCAGCGTGTGATGATCGCCATGGCGCTCGCCAACGAGCCGGACCTGCTGATCGCCGACGAGCCGACCACCGCGCTCGACGTGACGATCCAGGCCCAGATCCTCGACCTGCTGAAGCGCCTCCAGGCGGAGCGCGGCATGGCGCTCATGCTCATCACCCACAATCTCGCCATCGTGCGCAAGATGGCCGACCGGGTCTGCGTGATGACGGAAGGCCAGATCGTCGAGCGCGGCAGCCGGGACGACATCTTCGAGCGCGCGGGCCACCCCTATACGCAGCGCCTGCTGGCCGCCGAGCCCAAAGGCGAGCCGCCGCCGGCCCCGGAGGGCGCGGAGGAGGTTATCCGGGCCGACGATGTGCGCGTCTGGTTCCCGGTCAAGCGCGGCGCGCTCCGGCGCACGATCGGCCATATCAAGGCCGTGGACGGCATCTCCTGCGCCGTCCGCGAGGGCCGCACGGTGGGCGTTGTGGGCGAAAGCGGCTCCGGCAAGACGACGCTCGGGCTGGCGTTGCTGCGTCTCGAACGCTCGCGCGGCGCCATCGTCTTCGGCGGCCGTCCGATCCACGGCGAGGGCTGGAAGGCGCTCCGCCCGCTCAGGCGCGAAATGCAGATCGTCTTCCAGGACCCCTACGGCTCGCTCTCGCCGCGGTTGACAGTCGGCCAGATCGTCGGCGAGGGGCTGGCCGTTCACGATATCGGCGGCGGCGCGGCCGCACGCAGGCAGGCGGTCGAGGAGGCGCTGGAGGAAGTCGGCCTCGAGGCCCGGATGGCGGACCGCTATCCGCACGAGTTCTCCGGCGGCCAGCGCCAGCGCATCGCGATCGCGCGCGCCATGGTGCTGAAGCCGCGCTTCGTGGTGCTGGACGAGCCGACCTCGGCGCTCGACATGTCGGTGCAGGCGCAGATCGTGGACCTGCTGCGCGACCTCCAGCTCCGCCACGGCCTCGCTTACCTCTTCATCAGCCACGACCTCAAGGTCGTGCGCGCGCTTGCCGACGAGCTGATCGTGATGCGTGAGGGCCGGGTGGTGGAGCAGGGGCCGGCGCGCACCGTCTTCGAGGCCCCCCGCGACGACTACACCAAAGCCCTCCTCGCCGCCGCCTTCGACCTGGAGGCGCGGGAGGCGGGGTAGGGTGGTGCGTCTTGCGCTTTCCTTTCAAATGGTTATCGGGAAGTGATAACCTGAATCAATGACAGCGCCCGACGCCGATCCCGGGCTTGAGACATTGCTGGACCTTCACGGCCAGACTTTGTTCGTCGATGCCTCGGGATGCTGGGTCAAATTCGTCGTGCGGCGAACTGGCGTCACGGCGGAGCGGCCGCATGGCCTCATACCAACGGCGCCGGGTTGAAACTCATGGGCAAATGCCGCCTGGTTTCCCCTTTTTGCGTCGATCCGCCCGGCGCCTCTCCTCATCCCGAGTAGCGGCGCCAGCCGCGTATCGAGGGACGGCGGGGCATCCCCTTCGACAAGCTCAGGACAGGCTTTCGATACGCGCCCGCTGGCGCGGTCGCTACTCAGGCCCAACTTGAACAGTCGGTGTCGATTTTTGCGGGTTCCGGTTTCGCCAAGTTGTTGAAATGATTGGATAGTGGAGGCACTTGCAGAATTGAGGTTCTGAGGAATAGCGGCTGAGATTTTGGATGCGGTTTTAGGTTTGCGTTGCGTTTGGGGCGCTGCGGCTGGCCTGATTGGGTCGCGGGTCGTGTCTGCGGTCGGTTTTGAGGCGAGCG
>JAJECF010000128.1 GCA_022822125.1 Alphaproteobacteria bacterium | reverse complement strand
CGTCAATCAGCCACCATTTCCGCTCGACGTCGGCCGGCTTGGCGGAGTATGTGTTCATCTGTCCCTCTTCACTGGAGCGAGACGGCGGCGCAACATAGCGGCATCGTAGCGCCTGTCAACGCGCGAGGCGTCGCGGCCGATCCGAAGGCGCGGGAGACCGAACCGATGAGCGAACCGATCCTGCTGCGCAGCGATGCGGACAGCGTCGCCACCCTCACTCTCAACCGGCCGGCGCAGCGCAATGCGCTCTCCCGGCCGATGATCGCGGCCCTTTCCTCCGCGCTGGAGGCCATCGGCGAGGACCGTTCGGTGCGCGCCGTGGTGATCGCGGCGAACGGACCCGGCTATTGCGCCGGACACGATCTGAAGGAAATCCGCGCGAGGCCGGACCGCGCCTTCTACGACCTGCTGTTCGCCGAGTGCAGCGCATTGATGACGCGCATCGTGCGCCAGCCCCAGCCGGTGATCGCCTGCGTCCACGGCGTCGCGACCGCGGCCGGCTGCCAGCTGGTCGCCAGCTGCGACCTCGCCGTCGCCAGCGAGGAGGCGCGGTTCGCCACCCCCGGCGTCAATATCGGCCTCTTCTGCTCGACGCCGATGGTGGCGCTCTCGCGCGCGGTGTCGCGCAAGCACGCCATGGAGATGCTGCTGACCGGCGATCTCATGGACGCGGAGACGGCGCTGCGCTTCGGCCTCGTCAACCGGGTCGTGCCGGCGGGCGAGCTTCGGGCCGGGACGCAGGCGCTTGCGGCGAAGATCGCCGGCAAGTCGGGCGCGGTGGTGAAGATCGGCAAGGAAGCCTTCTACCGCCAGCTCGAAATGGGGCTGGACGAAGCCTACGACTACACCAGCGGCGTCATCGCGGCGAACATGGAAATGCGCGACGCCGAGGAAGGCGTCGATGCCTTCATCGCCAAGCGCGAGCCTGTCTGGCAGCACCGCTGACGGCGGCGGAACGCCCGCTAATAGGTCGCGCGGCCGCCGGAGACGTCGAAGACGGCGCCCGTCTGGAAGCTGCATTCCGACGAGCTGAGCCACGCGATGATATTGGCCACCTCCTCGACCGTGCCGAAGCGGCCCATCGGGATCTTCGAGCGCATCATCTCGATATGCGCCTCCGTGATCTGCTTGAAGATGTCGGTCTCGACCGCCGCCGGGGCCACGCAATTGACCAGCACGCCGGTGCCCACCGTCTCCTTGCCGAGCGACTTGGTGAGCCCGATGACGGCCGCCTTGGCGGCGCTGTAGGCGGCCGCATTGGCGTTGCCTTCCTTGCCGGCGATGGAGGCCGTGTTGACGATGCGCCCGTAGCCGCGCGCCATCATCCCCGGCAGGGCGGCGCGGCAGCCGTAATAGACGCCGTTCAGGTCCAGGTCGATGACGCCGTGCCAGTCCTCGAGCGGATAGTCCCAGGCGGGTCCGGCCGGCCCGGCGATGCCGGCATTGTTGCAAAGGATCGAGACCGGGCCGAGCCGGGCCTCCGTGGCTGTGAGCGCGGCCTCCACGGCGGCGTAGTCGGTCACATCGACGGCGAAGCCCGCCGCCCGCGCGCCCAGCCCGGAAGCGGCTTCCCTGCCCGCCGCCTCGTCCCGGTCCCAGATCGCGACCGCCGCGCCGTCGCGATGGAGGCGCCGCGCTATGGCGAGGCCGATGCCGCGCGCCCCGCCCGTCACTATGGCCGTCTGGTTCGTGAAATCATATCGCGCCGTCATGGCCTCTCCTGCCTTTTCCTCGTTCCGCCTTCCGGGATAGCCTGTCCCCAAGCCTGCAACATAGGGAGCCGTCATGGCGAGCCTGAAAGAAATGGCCGGACACCGGGGCGTCAAGCTCGGAGCCTGCATCATGGAGTTCGAAAGCCCCGGAATCGGCCATATCTACCGCGCGGCCGGGGCGGATTTCGTCTTCGTCGATTGCGAGCACAGCGGCATCGGCATCGAGGGGCTGAAGCGCATCCTGCGTTATCTGGAAGCCGCCGACATGCCGCATTTCGTCCGCCGGGCGGGCAAGACCTATCCCGACATTGCCACCGCCCTTGACGCCGGGGCGGAGGGTCTGCTGCTGCCCATGGCCGGGTCCGCCGAGGAGGTCCGGGAGCTTGCGGGCTGCATGAAATACCCGCCCGACGGCGCGCGCGGCGTGGCGCTCGGCATCGCGCATGACCGCTACGCCGCCGGCCCGCCGGCGGAAGCGCTCGCCGCCGCCAATGCCCGCACCGTGTGCATCCCGCTGATCGAGACGGCGGAAGGCGTGGAGAATGTCGAGGCCATCGCGGCGCTCCCGCAAGTGGACCTGCTCTGGATCGGCCATTTCGACCTGAGCTGCAGCCTGGGCGTCCCGGGCGCGTTCGATCATCCGGACTTCGTAAGCGCGCACAGGCGCATCGTCGCGGCCGCTCACGGCGCCGGCAAGAGCATCGGCCGCCTGGTGGGGTCTCCGGAGGAGGGCCGGCGCCTGATCGGCGAGGGCGTCGATTTCATCTGCTACGGCACCGATGCGAGCCTGCTGCTCCAGGCAGCCCGGTCAGGCTTCGACTCCATGCGCGTCTAACCCGGATCCGATCGGGTTCTGAAGGGTCGGGTGGAAGCGAGGCCCGACGTCCAGACCCTCTGTCCCTCATCCTGAGTAGCGACCGCGCCAGAGGGCGCGTATCGAAGGATGCCCCGCACCGCCCGCGCCATCAGTTCCGATCAACGACCGCTGGTATGAACCGGACAGCAATGACCGGGGCGGGGAGCGGCAATTGGGCGCATGCTCCCTTGCCGCCGGGCGGGCGGCGGAGCGGGGCTATGCCCTCCCGGCATGAAGATCCATCGCGTCGGCATTTTCATTCCGGTTTTCGGTCTCGTAATCGGTTGACCTCGGGTTGGTGCCGTATCGGTCCTTCGACGAAGGTCCACCGGGCGGCGCCTGGATTCGACACTGATCGGTCAGGCGATACATGGTCCGTGTTCTGAGGATTCGTTCTGCCCGGATTGCCGGCTGAATCGAACCCATGTTCGAGAAGCGAAGTGATCTGGTCCGGTTTCTCGCGGTCGTCGAAGCGGGGCGAATCGCCGTGGCGGCCGACAGGCTGGAGATCACCCAGCCGGCGCTCACTCGCATCGTCGCCCGTCTGGAGCGCCAGTTCGGGGGCAAGCTGTTCGAACGGCTGCCCCACGGCGTGCGCCTGACCGCGCTCGGCGCCACTGTCGAGAGTCTGGCGCGGCGCATCCTGCGTGAGTTCGAGGCCGCGGAAAGGGTCATGGATGCGGCCCGCTCAGGGCGAACAGGCAGCTTCCGCATCACCGCCAGCCCGACATGGAGCGAAACCGTCATTCCAGCAGCCCTGGCCCGCTTCCACCAGGAGTGTCCGGAGGTCGAGGTCAGAACCGATATGGCCGACCGGGCCGAGGGGCTCCGGCTGCTTGCCGACGGCCAAAGCGACCTGCATTGCGGCGGCATGGACACCGGCGAAATCCTGCATGCATCGCTCAGGCGCGACCGTTTCCTCGACGTAACCTCGGGCATCGTCGCATGGCGCAACCATCCGCTCTTTTCCCGGAAGGTCGCCCGTGAAGACCTGGCTCGCTGCCCCTGGATCGATTTTTGCCGCGAGTCTTCGCTGGCCGGCCTGCTCGACGGACTTTACGAGGCGACGAATATCCGCGCGAAAATCGTCGTGCAAACCGGGAGCGCCTGCCTGTCCATCCTGAATGGCGGCGGCTATCTCGCCTTGCTGCCCTTCTCTTTCCTGGAGCGGCTGCCGGGACAATTCCTCCGCCCCCTGCCGGTCGAGACGGGGCTGCGCCGCTACCGGTCGGGCTATGTCGTGCGCCGTTCGGCCGAGGAACTGCCGCCATTCCGGCGGCTGGTGCGGATCGTGCGCGAGACGGCTCTCGAACGGCGCAGGTAATTCGGACATTCTGCACGGGGTCGGCGGACGCGGTCCGCCGGGCTCGTGGTCTCCGATCCGTGGACGTCGGCATGACGCATCTTCGATGCTAAGTAGCTGATAAAGAAGGGGATTATATCGTGAAGGTCCACGTCACGAATATCTGCACCGAGCGGCCCGCCAGTCGGGAGAGCTTCGATTTTGTCGGTAGCTCCGGTCATTGCCTTGCTTCCAACCTGTCGCGTGACGCTCCGCCGACGCGCGTATTCGCTACCAACCTGTGATGCTGCGCCCGAGGCACGAGAGCGCTTTCTGCGACACGCTTGAGTTGCGAGTTTTCGCTGGCAAGACATGCAGGATAAAGGGCGAGGATCAGGGCTCCGGCATTCGTATCGCCCCAGAACCAGTCTGCCAGTTGCTGCGGTGAAGCCGCGTCGCCAGGGCGGGCCGAGGCAGCTTCGATATACCAATTGCGCAGATCTTCCGATGCGTACCGTAGACACATGCCAAGTTTGTCCTCCGGTATGCCTTCCGCGTGTCCTGTTTCCAGAATTGAACCGAGTGCTGTCACAACCTCGTCGATAGACAGCTTGCTGGCCCCGACGATGGATCGGCCATGCGAGGCAACAAACAGCTCGCGCCAGGGGGCCAACTCACCGATCTCACACATGATCTGATTGAGGATTTCTGACCGATCGCTGCTTGCGGGCCGCTGCAAGCGGATCGGGCAGACCATCCCTTCCATAGTCATCTCGCCCTGCCCTGGCGCGTCTTCTGGAAAATCCTCAAGGATGACCGGACCGTCGTCACGTTCAAACAACGCTAATACGGCGCGCAGCACCCGTCTTTGAAAGTCGGGTTTGCCGGGCGCACCGAACGGCCGTCCGAGATCGAATGGGACCCACAGGGCGCGCGGCGGACGGATCGATTCGGTGTTTTCCCGCACCAGACTGATGCTGGTAGTCGGGATACTGTCTTCCTCGATGTAGTGTGCGATCGCGCCGACGGCGCGCGTACAATTCGGTCAGACAGGAACGAGCAGGGCGGCGTCAACGCCATCTTCCTTCAGAAAGCCGGCGACTTGACGTGCCGTGGTCTCTATTTCGTGTGGCTCCCAACCGGCCCCCATCAGCGAATAGTGAAAATCGGCGACAGACCCGATATCTCCTGCCTGATGCAATTCGCGCAAGCGCTCGATCGGAAAGACGGTATTTAAATCCTGCTGGAAGCCTGATCGGTCGAAATTCACCGACGTATGGCTCATCATTATCCGATCTGCCGGAGCATTGCCCGGAAGCACCCGATAACCGGTGTCGCGCAGTTCGAACGGCGCTTCGCTGCCCAGGTGCAGCCCCGCTGTCGTTACGATTGCAACGCGCCGCTCCGAGAGCTTCGGGCCACCAACAAAGGGTTCGGTATCAAACTGGGGGCAGTCTTTGTCCAGAAGGTGCTGTGCATCCGCTGGCGTCAGATCGCTTAGTCTTACCATCGACCGCCACCAACCTCCTTTTGATCTGGAATTCCCGAGTTGAAGCTTCCCAGCCAGTTGAGCCTGACACGGACCGTCCCGACGCGCAAACCAAGCGGCGCCGGGCGAGCAGTTGTGAGCCGACCGGATTGTAAAGAACGCCGATGGAGGGCGGCGGTCGCAGGAAACAGACCTCTCGTCCACGATCCGGGCGCACTGATCCTGTCATCGGCGTTGAGGAGCTGTGTGCCGCCGGTTATGCAGGGACCGGCATCGGTCCGGGCCGGTCGATGCGGCACAGGAAGTCGGCGAACGGGGCGCCCGGCGCTGGCGCCGCGCTCCGGCTATATGAGCTATCTGGAAAAAGCGGGCTCCGGGCTGCGCCACTATCCCGGCGACACCGGTATAATTCCGCTCCCCCGGCAGCCGACGGCGCTCCGGCGCAGCAAGGACAGAACCGATGACCGACACCAGCAACAACACCCCGGCGACTGAACGCGGCACCCATCCGCTGAACGCGCTGACGCCCGCGGAGATCGAGGCGGCGGGCTGCATCGTCCGGGCGTGGGACGGGTGGACCGAGTCGACGAAATTTGAAACGATCCGCCTGCATTATCCCGACAAGGCCGAGTGCCGGGCCGGGATCGCCGCCGGCAGGGCCGGGGACAGCCGCAAGGCTTATGTCAGCATCTACGACACGGCCGCCGTCAGCGTGAGCGAGCTTATCGTCGATCTCGCGGGCGCCAGGGTCGAATCGGCAGTGGAGGCGCCGGGCGCCCGGCCGGCGATCAATGTCGATGAGTTCCTCGTCTGCGCTGAGACGGTGCCGCAGCACCCTGACTTCATCGCGGCGATGGCCCGGCGCGGCGTGACCGACCTCTCGAACATCCAGGTCGATCCCTTCTCGGCCGGCAATTTCGGCTTCGAGGACGAGGAAGGCCGGCGGCTGGTGCATTGCCTGGTCTATCTGCGCGCCGATCCCTCGGACAATGGCTACGCCCATCCCGTGGAAGGCCTGAATGTGCTCTTCGACCTGAACCGGGTCGAGGTCATGCGCGTTATCGACCATGAAGTCCACAAGGTCCCGGCCGCGTCCTCGAATTACCAAGCGGCGCGGCCGGAGATCGCGGACATGCTGCGCGGCGACCTGAAGCCGATCGATATTTCCCAGCCCGACGGCCCTTCCTTCACCGTGGAGGACCGGGTCGTCACCTGGGCCAATTGGCGCTTCCATGTGGAGTTCCATCCACGCGAGGGCCTGGTGCTCAACGACATCCGGGTGCGCGGCGGCAAGAAGGCGCCCTGGCGACCGCTGATCTGGCGCGCCTCGATTGCGGAAATGGTCGTGCCCTATGGCGACCCCTCCTTCAACAATTACCGCAAGAACGCGTTTGACGTGGGCGAATACGGCCTCGGCCAGGTGGCCAACCCGCTGAAGCTCGGCTGCGACTGTCGCGGCCACATCCACTATTTCGACGGCGTGTACACGGTGACCTCGGGCGAGCCGGTGGTGGTCGAGAACGCTATCTGCCTCCATGAGGAAGATGACGGAATGCTGTGGAAGCACACCGACTACATGACCGACGAGATGGAGCAGCGCCGGGCGCGGAAGCTGCTGGTTTCAATGATCGCGACGGTCGGCAACTATGAATACGGCTTCTACTGGGTCTTCCACATGGACGGGACGCTGGAGCTGGATGTGAAGGCGACCGGCATCATGAACACCCAGGGCCTGAACGCGGTTTCGGGGACAGAATACGGCACCGAGGTCATGCCCGGCGTGACCGCGCCCAATCACCAGCACCTGTTTTGCGCCCGCCTCGACATGGCGGTGGACGGCGACGCCAACCGGCTCGTCGAGATGAATGTGGTGCAGCCGCCGATGGACCAGGGCAACCCGAACGGCAACGCGTTCCGGGCCGAGCGGACGGTGCTGAAGACCGAAACCGGCCGCGCCCGCAACGCCGACACCGAGCGCTTCTGGAAGGTGGAGAGCGCAACCGCGACCAACGCGCTCGGCCGGCCGACGGCCTACCGCCTGCATTCGGGCGGCATGCTCCGGCCCTGGTTCCATGCCGGGACGATGATGGCGAAGCGCGCGGCCTTCATCTTCAATCACCTGTGGTGCACGCCCTACAACCCTGCCGAGCGTTTCCCGGCCGGGCGTTTCGTCAACCAGAGCGACGGCTCCGAGACCATTGCAACATGGATCGAGCAGGGCCGGTCGATCGAGGATACCGACATCGTGCTGTGGCACACATTCGGCCTGCTGCATCTGCCGCGCCTGGAGGACTGGCCGGTGCAGCCGGTCGCCCGCACCGGCTTCCGGCTCGAGGCCGACGGCTTTTTCGACCGCAACCCGACGCTGGACATACCGCCCGGAGCATAAGGCTCACGGCTTCTCTCTTGCGCCGCAGGCTGCGGCCCCTATCCTGCCCGCCCGGCGCCCGGCGCCCGGACGGCCGGAAAGGACGGGGTAAGCCGCTTTGTTCGCCGCCTTGCGCATCGTCAGCCGCCTGCCGCTCGCCTGCCTTTACCTCGTCGGGCGCTTGCTGCTGCCGCTTGCCCGCGCGGCCGTACCGAGCCGGCGCCGCGTGGCGGAGCGCAATCTCGCCGCCGCCTTCCCCGCCGCGGAACTCCCGGGCCTGATGCGCCGCTTCTACGCCGCCAGCATCGATCTGGCGATGGAGTCGATCCGGCTCATGTCCATTCCGAAGGCAGAGCTCGGCACCCGTGTCCGGCTGGAGGGCGCGGAAGCGCTGGACGAGGGCGGCGCCCTGGTCCTAGCGGCCCATCACGGCAACATGCTCTGGGCCGTCGGCGCGCTGGCCGACGCTGTGCCTGCGCCGGTCTTCGTGGTCTACAAGCCGCCGCACGGGGACGTCCTGCACCGCATGCTGGAGGCCATCGGGGCGCGCTTCGACGGAACGCTGGTGCCGTTGCGCGAGGTGCGCCGGACTGTGCTTCGCTGCCGGCAGGAAAGTGGCGTGCTCGTTCTGGTGGCGGACCAGAAGCCGGGCGCCGCCGAGCGCCGCGAAGTCATGTTCTGCGGCCGGCAGACGGCCTTCTTCGCCGGGCCGGACCGCATCGGCCGCGCACTCGATTGGCCGGTCTATTATCTGTCCTGCCGGCGGACGGGGCGGGGCCGCTATCTATGCCGGGTCGAGAAACTCTGCGAACCGCCTTATGAGGAAGGTGGCGCCGGCATCGTGCAGCGCTATGCGGCGCGGCTGGAGGCCGACATCCGGAGCGCGCCGGAAGACTGGCTCTGGTTCCACAAGCGCTGGAAGGACTGAGAAGGGGGCGAGGAAGGATGACGAACGGTTGGGTGCGGCTGAACGAAAGCGTGATCGACGGCGCGGACATGGCGGAGAGGGCGGCGCGCGCGGCGACCGGCTTTGCCGGGCTCGGCGTCGGCCCCGGCGATGCGGTGGCATGGCTGCTGCGCAACGACGCCGCGGCGTTCACGGTCACGGATGCCGCCGGCATGCTCGGCGCCTACGCCGTGCCGATCAACTGGCATCTCGCACCCGACGAGGTCCGCTACATCCTCGCCGACAGCGGCGCCAAGGCCCTGGTCGGGCATCCGCAATTGCTGGCGCCGCTGGGCGCGCTGGACATCCCGGCAATCCCGCTCACCGAATGGCCGGGCTGGCTCGCGGCGCATGAGCCTCATGCCGGGCCGCCGCTCGATCCGCCGGGCTCCATGATGTACACCTCCGGCACGACGGGCCGGCCCAAGGGCGTGCGCCGCCAGCCGGCCACACAGGCGCAGCGCGACACCATTGCAGCCTTCCTCGCCAAGATCTACGGGCTGCATCCGGGCATGGTCTCGGCCGTCACCGCGCCGCTCTACCACGCCGCGCCCAACAATCATGCGATGATGACGCGCCTTGCCGGCGGCCATCTGGTGCTGATGGAGCGCTTCGACGCGGAGCGCTTCCTGGCGCTGGTCGAGGAGCACCGGATCGGCTACGCCTTCATGGCCCCGATCATGTTCGTGCGCCTCCTCAAGCTGCCGGAGGCCGTGCGGGCGCGCTATGACCTCTCCTCGCTGCGGCGCGTCATCCATGCCGGCGCGCCCTGCGCGCCGGATGTCAAGCGGGCGATGATCGAGTGGTGGGGGCCGGTGCTGGTCGAATATTACGGCTCGACCGAGACCGGCATGGTGACCTGGTGCGATTCCGAGGCGTGGCTCGCGCGCCCGGGCACGGTCGGCCCGGTCATGCGGAACGCCGAAATCGTGATCTTCGACGAGGACAAGCGCCGCCTCGGCCCCGGCGAGACCGGCGAGATCTACTGCCTGCACCGGGACTTGACCCCCTTCACCTATCACAACGACCCGGAAAAGCGCGCCGGCGTTGAACATGGGGGCCTCGTGACCAATGGCGATATGGGCTATCTGGACGAGGCGGGCTACCTGTTCCTGAACGACCGCCGGCGCGACATGATTATCTCCGGCGGCGTCAACATTTACCCGGCTGAGATCGAGGCCGTGCTGATCGACTGCCCCGGCGTGCGCGACTGCGCCGTGTTCGGCGTGCCGGACGAGGAATATGGCGAGCGGGTCGCCGCCGCCATCGAGCGCGAGCCCGGCAGCGACTGCGACGAGGCGGCGGTCGGCGCCTTCCTCACCGGGCGCATCGCGGGCTATAAGCATCCCCGGCTGGTCGTCTTCCACGACTCGCTGCCCCGCGAGGACACCGGCAAGATCTTCAAGCGCAAGCTCCGCGATCCCTATTGGGAAGCGGCCGGCCGGCGCATCTGAGAAAAGGACGCCCGAACCCCATGTTCTATGCCGACCACCGCAAGCACGGCCTCCGCCACAGCCCCTTCAAGGCGCTGGTGGCGCCGCGCCCCATCGCCTGGGTCTCGTCGCTCAGCACTGACGGCGTGGTGAATCTCGCGCCCTACAGTTTCTTCAACGCCATGGCGGATTCGCCGCCGATCATCGTCTTCGCGCCCAACAATCCGCGCCTCGGCGGCGGGCGCAAGGACACGCTGGAGAACATCGAGCAGACCGGCGAGTTCGTGGTGAATCTCTGCAATTGGGACCTGCGCGTGGCGATGAACGAGAGTTCCGCGCATGTGCCGCCGGATGTGGACGAGATCGAGCTTGCGGGCCTGACCGCCGCTCCCTCGGAGATCGTCAGGCCGCCGCGCGTCGCCGAGGCGCCGGCCGCGCTCGAATGCGAGTTCCTGTTCCGCGTGCGCCTGCCGGGGTCGAGCCCGAAAGTCGAGAACAATGCCTGCTTCGGCAGGGTGGTCGGCATCCATATCGCGGACGAGATCATCGTGGACGGGCTGGTGGACATGACCCGCTACCGCCCGATCGCGCGCTGCGGCTACATGGACTATGCGCTGGTCGAGAGCGTCTTCTCCATGGACCGCCCGGACGACAATCTCGAAGCGTATGAAGCCCGCAGGCGGCAGGAAGCGGCGGAGTAGCCGCAAGACGGCATCCGGTTCAAGGCAAGGCCGCCGGCCGCGGCCCGCCCGTCGCCCAGTCGAGGAGCTGGACGGTGTGGAGGACGGGCAGGGCGGTCGCGCCGGCGATCTGGACGATGCAGCCGATATTGCCGGCGGCGACGGCGTCCGGGCGCGTGCTCTCGATATTTGCGGCCTTGCGCGCGCCGAGGCGCCCGGCGAGTTCCGGCTGCATTAGATTGTAGGTGCCGGCCGACCCGCAGCAGATATGGCCCTCCGGCACGGCAAGCGGCTCGAAGCCGGCGGCCTCCAGCAGGCGCAGGGGCAGGCGGGTGATCTTCTGCCCGTGCTGCATGGAACAGGCCGAGTGGTAGGCGATGCGCAGCTTCGGGACGGAGCCGCCACCCGCCCGTTTCGCGAAGCCGAGCTCGTCCAGCACTTCCACGAGGTCGCGCGCGCGCGCCGAGGCCCAGGCCGCATTCTCCGCCAGCGCCGGGTTCCCGCGCAGCATATAGCCATAGTCCTTCACCTGCGTGCCGCAGCCCGACGCATTGACGACAATGCGGTCCGGCCGGGCGCGGAGCCAGGCGCGCACATTCGCCGCCGCCGCCCGCCTGCCTGCATCCGTCCGGCCCATATGGTGGACCAGCGCCCCGCAACAGCCGGCGCCCTCGGCCACCACCACCTCCGCGCCGAAGCGCGTCAGCAGGCGGATCGTCGCCTCGTTGATGGCGGGGTCGAGCACGGTCTGGGCGCAGCCAGTCAGCAGCGCCACGCGCATTTTGCGCTCTCCCTCGGCCGGGAAGACCTGCGGCCGGTCCACCGGCGAGGGCGCGGGCAGCCGGGCGGGTGCCATGCCCGCCATCGCGCCGAGCCGCCCCGGCAGGAAGCGGGCGAAGGGCCGCGCCGCCATCGCGCCGAGCAGCGCCGCGCGGAACAGCGCCGGGCGCGGCAGCACGAAGGCGAGCAGCCGGCGCAGCCAGCGCTCCGGCAGCGGGCGGGCGAAGGTTCGCTCGATATGGGCGCGCGCATGGTCCACCAGGTGCATGTAGTTCACGCCCGAGGGGCAGGTGGTCATGCAGGAAAGGCAGGAGAGGCAGCGGTCGATATGGCGCACGGTCAGCGCGTCGGCCGGCCGGTCGTTCTCCAGCATCTCCTTGATGAGGTAGATGCGCCCGCGCGGGCTGTCGAGCTCGTCGCCGAGCAGCTTGAAGGTCGGGCAGGTGGCCGTGCAGAAGCCGCAATGCACGCAGCGCCTCAGGATCTGTTCGGACGCCGCGACATCCGGGTCCGCAAGCTGCGCCAGGCTGAAATTCGTCTGCATCAGAGGCCCTCGCCCATGCGGCCCGGATTGAGGATGCGCCTCGGATCGAAACTCTCCTTCACCCGGCGCGAGAGCGCGGCCAGCGCCGGCGGCTGCGGGTGGAAGACGGGCTCGGCCGCGCGCACCGCATCGGGCGCCCGCACGCAGGTTGCATGGCCGGCGAGGCCCTCGCGAATCATCGCGCCATGCCGTCCCGCCTCGACCGCCAACCAGAGGAGGCCGCCCGCCCAGTCATAGAGCCGGCCCGCGATCGGCAGGCCGCGCGCCGCCAGCCGCGCCGCTACCGCCGCGCCCTCCGCCGGGGCGACGGAGAGCCGCCAGAGCTGCTCGCCCCGGGCCGCCAGCGGGCGCACATCGCGCACATCCTCCCAGAAGGCGCGCGAGGCGGCCTCCGCCAGCATCTCCGCTTCGCCGCCGAACCGGGCCAGCAAAGCCTCGCGCCGGCTCGCCACGGAGACCGCCGGCCCTTCGAGCCGGAGGCCCGTCCGTCCGCCCTCCCCGGGCAGATGCGCGAAGCCGGAGACCCCCGCCGACAGGCCCGAGGCCGCGGTCATCAGCGCCACCGCCGCCGCGTCGTCGAGGCCCCGGAACAGCACCGTCTCCTCGGTGTCCGGCTTCGGCAGCACCTTGACGGTGATCTCGCTCATCGCGCCGAGCGTGCCGTGCGAGCCCGCCATGAGCTTGGAGAGGTCGTAGCCGGTCACATTCTTCATCACCCGCCCGCCGGACTTGAAGGGCTCGCCGCGCCCGCTGACGGCGCGGAAGCCGAGCACATGGTCGCGCGCCGCCCCGGCGGCGATGCGACGCGGGCCGGAGGCGTTGATCGCGACCGCGCCGCCAAGCGTGCCCCTGCCGGCCGGGCCGCCCAGGATCAGGCCGTAATCCGCCGGCTCGAAAGCGAGCTGCTGGCCCTGCTGGTCGAGCAGGCCCTGGATTTCGCGAAGCGGCGTGCCCGCGCCTGCGGTCAGCACCAGCTCCGCCGGCTCGTAGAGCGATACGCCGCGCAGCGCCGTCATGGCGAGCCGGCGCCGCGCCGCGACTTCATGGCCTAAGCCGCGCTTGCTGCCCTCGCCCTCGACCGCGAGCGGCGCCCCCTCGGCGACCGCCGCGGCGATGGCTTCTTCCAGATCGGCCTCGTCCCTCGGCGCCAGCTCTTCCATGCCGCCGGCCGGCCCGCCTCAGAAACGCGGCAGGTCCGGGAAGGGCAGCGCGCCGCCCCGGACATGCATCCGCCCGAGCTCGGCGCAGCGCCGCAAGGTCGGGAAGACCTTGCCCGGATTGAGCCGGTGCTCCGGGTCGAAGGCGCATTTGACCCGCTGCTGCTGTTCGAGATCGGCCTCGGTGAACATCGTGCCCATCAGGTCGCGCTTCTCCACGCCGACGCCATGCTCGCCGGTCAGCACGCCGCCCACGGCGACGCAGAGCTTCAATATGTCCGCGCCCAGGGCTTCCGCCTTCCCGATATCGCCCGGGCGGTTGGCGTCGTAGAGGATCAGCGGGTGCAGATTGCCGTCGCCGGCATGGAACACATTGGCGACGCGGAGCCCGTGCTGACCGGCGAGCGCTGTCATGCCGGCCAGCACCTCCGCCAGCCTGCCGCGCGGGATGGTTCCGTCCATGCAGAGATAGTCCGGCCCGATGGCGCCGACGGCCGGAAAGGAATTCTTGCGCCCGGCCCAGAAGCCGAGCCGCTCCTCCTCGCTCTCCGAGGCGCGGATGGTGGTCGCGCCGGCGTCCCTTGCTATGGCGGAGACCCGCTCGATCAGGTGGTCCACCTCGGACGCCTCGCCGTCCAGCTCGCAGATGAGCAGCGACTCGGCGTCCGTCGGGTAGCCGCAGGGCTGGAAGTCCTCCGCCGCGCGGATCGCCGGCCCGTCCATCATCTCCAGCCCGCCGGGGATGATGCCGGCCCCGATGATAGCCGCCACGCAGTCCGCGCCCGCCTCCACCGTGGGGAAGGCGAGCAGCAGCCCGCGCGCCGTTTCCGGCTTCGGCAGCAGGCGCACCGTGACCTCGGTGATGACGCCGAGCAGGCCCTCGGAGCCGGTCATCAGCCCCATCAGGTCATAGCCCCCGGAATCGAGATGCTTGCCGCCGAGATGGACGATCTCGCCGCCCATCAGCACGATTTCGAGCCCGAGGATGTTGTTGGTCGTCAGGCCGTATTTCAGGCAGTGTACGCCGCCCGAATTCTCGCCGACATTGCCGCCGATGGAACACGCAATCTGCGAGGAGGGGTCGGGCGCGTAGTAGAAGCCGCGCCCGGCCACGGCATCGCTGATCGCGAGATTGGCCACGCCCGGCTGCACGCGGGCGGAGCGGTTGTCATAGTCGATTTCGAGGATGCGGTTGAACTTGCCCATGGCGAGCAGGATGCCGTCGCCGAGCGGCATGGAGCCGCCGGAAAGCGAGGTGCCGGCCCCGCGCGGCACCACCTTCACATTCATCTCGGCGGCGAGCGCCATGATCTCCTGCACCTGGCCCACCGTTTCCGGCAGGGCGACGACGAGCGGCAGCTGGCGATACATGGTGAGCGCGTCGCATTCATAGGCGCGCATCGCCGTCTCTTCCGCGATCACGCTCGCTTCGGGCAGGATCGTGCGCAGCCGGCGGATGAGCCGGTCGCGATTCTCCAGGATCGCCGCCTCGGGCGCCGGCATGGTCAGCGTCATGGACGCATCTCCTCGACCTGCCGCCAGTCTAGCCCGGATCGCCCGCCGGGGTCACGGCCCGCACCGCCCCCCTGCCCGGGTGTCATGATATGTCATGATCTTCATGCGCAGGGGGCATGTGCGATGGTCCTTTCGGGCATGGGCTCCTATTCCGGTTTCGTTCCATTTCTCCCGCCGCCCCTCCCCTTCCTCACCCTGAGCAGCCGCGTCTCCCCCTTCCTCATCCTGAGTAGCGGCGCCAGCCGCGTATCGAAGGATCCTGTCCCGGGCGGGGCCTCCTTCGATACGCGCCTGCTGACGCAGCCGCTACTCAGGATGAGGAGGGGGCGGAGCCCGCTGGCGCGGCCGCTACTCAGGATGAGGAGGGAGCGGGGCGGGCGGCCCCGTGAAGATGTCATGATGTGTCATGATCTCCATGCGCAGGGGGCATATGCGATGGTCCTTTCGGGCATGACGAGAAGGGTGCGGCCGTCCCTGCGGGGGTGTCATGCGATGTCATGCTCGCGTTCCATTGCAATCCTCCGTTCCCGAGCAGCCGCGCCTCCCCCCTTCCTCACCCCGAGTAGCCGCGCCTTCCCTCTTTCTCATCCCGAGCAGCCGCGCCTCCCCCTTCCTCATCCTGAGTAGCGGCGCCAGCCGCGTATCGAAGGAGCCTGTCGAAGGGGGCGGGCGGCGGCCCCTTGGAGATGTCATGATGGGGGCTTGCGCAGAAAGGCTGATGGCTCACATTTCCCGGGTCCAGAAACTTCCATGCTGCGCCGGCAGGTCCAGACCTTCGGGAGGTTCGCTGAAAGTCCGTCCGTCGCCCAGGCGCCGACCCGGTCCTGATGGATTGTGCATTTCGCGGAGCACGGCATCGGCGGAGGCGATCATCTTCATGCGCTCCATGCCGCGGAGCAGGCCGATCGTGCCCAGCACATGCACCCGCGCCTCCGGAAGAAAAAGCCGCCGGGCCGCGCGCATGTCTTCCGTGAGGATCAGGACAGGCTCGCCGGCATCCAGCCAGGCATCGAGTCCGTCCTCGGCCGTCAGGAAATCCGCCATCGCCACTTCGCCGGCATTCCTCTTCGGGGGCTCCCCCCGCGCGCGCCGTTCGCGCTCGGCCTGTCCCTGAGCCGTCTCAACGATGTGAAACGGAGGACGATGGTTGTCAACGAACGCCTTGACGTCCGCATCCTTGGCGTAGGACAGGTCGGAGGTCATCTCGTCATAAACCGCATCGACGAGCGTGATCGGCAAATCGAGCTTCAGGAGCAGTTCCAGCGCGTTTGCGACCCAGAGGGAGTTGAACGGTCCTGCGTCCGGAATGAGGACCCGGCACCGCCTCATGCAAGGCTCTTCCAGAGTTGCGCAAACTCCTCGGCCTGCGCCTCGATCACATGCGGCGGCGGAAGCGGGACCGGCAAACGCCGTTCGGCCAGCGCAAGGAGCAGTTCCGATCCATCGCGGAGGCCCAGGCGGCGGCAGGCGTCGCGCGTGCCAAGGCGGCCTTCCGAATAGAGCCGCAACACGTCGTTCCCGACATCTGCGTCGGCGCTCGCGGTAATCTTCTCAAGGTGGGACTGGATGAGCCTGGTCATCGTCGTTCCGTGAGCGGCGGCATAGGCGCGGGTCCGCGCGATGAGCTCTTCGGGGAGCTGGAGCGTCGTGTTTCGCTTCTTCGCCTTCATGGCCACATAAATATGTGGGAACGGACCTTTCTTCAAGCTCGTTGCGACGGGGACCTGCAAAGACAGCCTGACAGCGCCTCCACACCGCTTCGATGCTCCCCTCGACAGGCTCTTCCGCCATGCCCGGAACAAGTCCGGGCATGGCGAGAAGGGGGCGGCCGCCCCTGCGGGGATGTCATGCGATGTCATGCTCGCGTTCCATTGCAGTCCCCCGTTCCCGAGCAGCCGCGCCTCCCCCTTCCTCACCCTGAGTAGCGGCGCCTTCCCCTTCCTCATCCTGAGTAGCCGCGCCTCCTCCTTCCTCACCCTGAGTAGCCGCGCCTTCCCCTTCCTCATCCTGAGTAGCCGCGTCAGCGGCGTATCGAAGGGGCCTGTCCTGAGCTTGTCGAAGGGGGCCTGTCCCGGGCGGCGGGGCGTCCTTCGATACGCGCCTGCTGACGCAGCCGCTACTCAGGATGAGGAGAGGGCGGAGCCCGCTGACGCAGCCGCTACTCAGGATGAGGAGAGGGCGGGGCGTGCGCCCTGCGAGGATGTCATGCTGTGTCATGCGATGTCATGCTCGCGTTCCATTGCAATCCCCCGTTCCCGAGCAGCCGCGCCTCCCCTCTTTCTCATCCCGAGCAGCCGCGCCTTCCCCTTCCTCATCCTGAGTAGCCGCGAAGCGGCGTATCGAAGGACGCGCCGACGCTTGGGGCATGACGGGAAGACGCTGTGAGTCCCGAATCGGGGCCGCCTTTCCGCTCCTGTTCCAATATAGCACGGATTCCCGGGAGCCGGGTTATTTCAGGAATTATTTCATGGATAATCGAACCGGGATCCTGTCGTCCCGGATGCGCCCCCGGCCCCCGGCTTGCGCGGATGTGTCGGTTCCATTACAAGCCCCCCGCAATCAGGGGCGCCGAGGGGGGAATGGCGGGCGTGATTTTGTTGACGGCTTGTGGCGGGGGAACGGTTTGATTAAAATCAATTCGGCCGGTCGCCGGTCGCCGGTCGCCGGTCGCGTGGCTTGCGCCTGCAAAGCGGCGCCGTCCGCTAGCGCCCGCCTGAACCCGCTTCCGTGCTGCTCCTCCTTTCGCGCGTCCGGCTGCTCGCGGCCGGCCTCTTCCTGGCGGCGCTCGTTCCCGGAGCGGCGTCGAACGCAGCCAATGAGGACATACGGGTCAGGCAAAGCGCCGTCAGCATCTCGGAGAACGGCGGCACCTACGAGCAAAGGGTAAGCCTGACCGCCGCGCCGACCGGGACGGTTACGGTCGGGATCATGGTGCGGGACACGTCCATCGCCACCGTGGATGTCGCGACCCTGACCTTCACGCCGCAGAACTACAGCGAACCGCAAACGGTCACCATCACCGCCGTCGATGACAACACCGCCAACCGCGGCGGGGGCCGCCGAACGATGGTCGACCTCACAGCGAGCGGCGGGGGTTATGACGGCATAATCTATACATTCACCGTCTGGACCCGGGACGACGATCTGCAGGTGAAGACCGACCGCCTGCTGGAAGGGCGCTCGCTCACCTACGATATTGGCTACACGCTGGACGGGGTCACGGACACCGCCCATATCGACCTGAAGAGCCTCACCCCCGGCGTGATCTCGGTCTCCCCGGGCACGCTGACATGGACAGGGGCGCAATCGGGGCAACGGCGGTTCTTCACCGTCACCGCGCTCGACAACCAGGAGATCGGCGACGGCTATGGGCGCATATCGCTGACCATCCGCCATGTCGGCCCCAGCGCCAGCGCCCCGCTCGTCACCCCGGACTGGGCGTGGACCGTAACGGACGACGAAACGCCGGCGCTGCTGGCGTCGCCGTCGGGGACGACGGTGAGGTTCGGCGACGGCAGCAGGGGCGCGGCAGTGTATGAAGGCGGCAAGACCGGCAGCTTCACCCTGCGGCTCGCGGCGCGCCCGACGGGGCCGGTCACGGTGACGGTCGGCGGGACGGAGGGGACGGACCTCTCGCTCGACCGGACGTTTCTGAGCTTTACGAGGGCGAACTGGGACAGGCCGCAAAAGGTGACCATATCGGCCCGCCACGACGACGATTTGAAGAACGACTTTGCGAGGCTGACGCTGACGGCGGCGGGCGGCGGCTACGATTCGGTAACGGCGGACGTCCTGACTTATGTGTTCGACGACGATACGCCGGGTCTGGTGGTCTCGAAGGAAGAGCTGAGGTTCGTCGAAGGCGGCAGCGCGCGCTACACGGTGGCATTGAAATCGCGGCCGACGGGCCCGGTCACGGTGGCGGTCGGCGGAACGCCCGGCACGGACCTGACGCTGGACAAGGAGAACCTGACCTTCGGGACGACGGACTGGGACAGGCCGCAGACGGTGACGGTCATGGCGGGCGCCGACACGGATACGACCGACGACACGGCCACGCTGACTCACACGGCGATGGGCGGCGGCTACGAGTCCGCGACGGCGGATGTGGCGGTGCATGTCACCGACAGCGGCAAGCCGGGTCTCGTGCTTTCGAATTCGGCGCTGACGGTGACCGAAGGCGGCAGGGGCACCTACACGGTGCGGCTCGCGCAACAGCCGACGGCGACGGTGACCGTGACGATTAAGACGGAGACGAACCACCAGCCATACTACGCCACGCAGATGACGCCGGACCCGGCGGTGCTGACCTTCACGACGGCCGACTGGAACACCCCGCAGACAGTGACGGTGGCGGCGGGCGAAGACGACAACGCCAATGACGGCGAGGCCACGCTGACCCACACGGCGGCGGACGGCGGTTACCATTCCGTAAGCGCCGCCCTGACGGCGACCGAGGCGGACAAGGATGCGCCGGGCATTCTGGTCTCGCCGTCGCCCTTGCTCGTGGCCGAGGGCGGCGCCGCCGGGTTCACGGTGCGGCTGGCCTCGCAGCCGTCGAGGAATGTCGCGGTGACGATCGGCGGGATGCTGGGCACGGACCTGACGCTGGACAAGGAGATCCTGAACTTCACGATGACGGACTGGCACCTGCCGCAGACGGTGACGGCGACGGCGGCCCAGGACGAGGACAGGCGGGACGACGGCGTGACGCTGGCGTTCTCAACCTTCGCAGGCAGCCGCGACGCCTATACCAAACTGACGAAGGGGATAGCGGTGACGGTCGAGGACGATGACGCGCCGAGGGTCGTCTCGCTGTCAGCCCCGCGTTACGAGGCGGTCGAGGGCGAGACGCTCGAGGTGAAGGTCAGCCTGTCCGAGGCCCGCGCTGTGGATACGACCGTCCCTGTGCGGATCGCCAGCCGGTCCGGCGATACCGCCACGAGCGGCGCCGATTACAACGGCA
>JAJECF010000123.1 GCA_022822125.1 Alphaproteobacteria bacterium | reverse complement strand
GCCGTCGGCCTCGATTCCGCCTGGATCGGCGAGCACCATTTCAACCTGCTGGGCGTCAACGCCTCGCCGCACATGCTGCTGGCGCAGCTTGCCGGCGCCACCTCGCGCATCCGGCTGGCGCCGGCGGTCGTGCTGCTGCCGGTCCATCACCCGCTGCAGGTGGCGGAGGACTGGGCGACGCTCGACCTGCTCTCCGGCGGCCGGGTGGATTTCGCCGCCGGGCGCGGCTACGACCGGCTGGAATACGGCCCCTTCGGCGCGCCGTTCGAGGACTCGGCCGAGGCGTTCGCCGAAGGGCTGGACATCGTCTGGCGGGCCTGGACCGAGACCGGCCCGTTCTCCCATGACGGGCGGTTCTGGCGCTTCGAGAATGTCGATGTGCGCCCGAAACCGGCGCAAAAGCCGCTGAGGCCGCATGTCGCCTGTTTCTCCCGCCCCAGCATGGAGCTCGCGGCCCGGCGCGACTGGCATGTCGTCTATGCCCCCTTCGCCGCCGCCATGGTTTACGGCTCGCTCGCCGAGGCGGTGGAAATCTACCGCCGGACCTGCGAGGACGAACATGCCCGGCCGCCGAGACGGGCGGTGTGCTCCTATTTCATTCATATCGCCGACACGCCGGCGGAGGATTTGCGCGGCCGCGAGGCGCTGGTGCGCTATTTCCAGGACGCGCTGGTGGCCGCCTTCCCCGGCGACCCGGCGACCGCGCCGCCGAGCTACCGTTATTTCGTCGAGATCTGCCGCCTGCTGCGCGAGATGTCGCCCGACAAGCTCACCAACCGTTCCGTGCTGATCGGCCCGCCGGCGCAGATCGTCGAGGACCTGAAGCTGGTGGAGGCGGCGGGCATCGACGAGGTCGTGCTCTATTTCAACTACGGCCTGAAGCCGCATGACGAGGTCAAGGACCAGATGACGCGCTTCACGGAAGAAATCGCGCCGCACTTCCGATAGGCCGGAACGCGCGCGGCTTTCGGGAAAGGTATCGAACATGCGGGACCCCCGATACGACATCCTGTTCGAGCCTGTCCGCATCGGGCCGGTGACCGCGCCCAACCGCTTCTACCAGGTGCCGCACTGCACCGGCATGGGCCATCGTTATCCGCAGTCGGAGGCTGCGCTTCGCGGCGTCAAGGCCGAGGGCGGATGGGGCGTCGTCTCCACCCAGGAGACGGAAATCCACCCGACCTCCGATGTTTCGCCCTCGAACCAGGCGCGGCTGTGGGACGAAGCGGGCGTTTCGGCGCTGAGACTCACGGTGGACGCGATCCATGCCCACGGGAGCCTCGCCGCAGTCGAACTCGTCCATAACGGGCTGCACTCCAACAACCGCTACAGCCGTGTTCCGCCCCTGGCGCCGTCTCATGCCGTCGTGGACAGCGACGACCCGTTGCAGGCCCGCGGGATGGACAGGGCGGACATCGCCGACTTCCGCCGCTGGCACCGGGAAGCCGCGCTGCTGGCAAGGGAAATCGGTTTCGACATCGTCTATGTGTATGCTGGCCACGATCTGACACTGCTCCAGCACTTCCTGCTGAAGCGCTACAACCACCGCACGGACGAATATGGCGGTTCGTTCGAAAACCGGCTGCGCCTCTTCCGGGAAGTGCTCGCCGACACGAAGGACGCCGTCGGCGACAAATGCGGGATCGCGATACGGCTGGCCGTCGATGAGCTTCTCGGCGAAGACGGGATAACGCATGACGGCGAAGGCCGCGACATCGTGGCGGCGCTCGCCGACGAACCGGACCTCTGGGACGTCAACCTGTCCGACTGGGCCAATGACAGCCAGACATCGCGTTTCTCCGAGGAGGGATTCCAGGAGCCCTACATCGCTTTCGTGAAGTCCCTGACGAGCAAGCCCGTGGTCGGCGTGGGCCGCTACACGTCGCCCGACACCATGGCGCGCACCGTCGGGAACGGCACGCTGGACTTCATCGGCGCCGCACGGCCTTCGATCGCCGACCCGTTTCTTCCGAACAAGATTCGCGACGGGCGCATCGACGACATCCGGGAGTGCATCGGCTGCAATATCTGCGTTGCGGGAGACCGGACGCGGGTGCCGATACGCTGCACGCAGAACCCGACCATGGGCGAGGAATGGCGGCGCGGCTGGCATCCCGAGGCCATACCCCCGCTGGAGGACAAGGGGCCGTATCTTGTCGTGGGCGGCGGGCCGGCCGGCCTGGAGGCCACGCGGGCGCTGGCGCAGCGCGGCGCGGAGGTGGCGCTTGCCGAGGCCGGGACGGAATGGGGCGGGCGGGTGTCGCGGGAAAGCCGGCTTCCCGGCCTCGCGGCCTGGGCGCGCGTGCGCGACTGGCGGCTCGGGCAGCTTCAACAAATGCCGAATGTCCGGATATATCTGGAGAGCCGGCTCACGGCCGCCGACATTCTCGAATACGAGAGCCCCCATGTCGTTCTGGCGACGGGAGCGGCATGGCGCGCCGACGGGACCGGCCGGGAACACAGGACGCCGTTGCCGTTCCTGGCCGGGAAGCCCGTGCTGACCCCGGACGACCTGATGACGCGCGGCGCCGGCGCCA
Organism: Alphaproteobacteria bacterium; assembly: GCA_022822125.1. The sequence continues at coordinate 13,357 of JAJECF010000123.1, read as the reverse complement.
TTGCTTCACCCGGCGCCGTCGTCATCTTCGACGATGACAGGTTCTACATGGGCAGCGTCCTTGCAGAGCTGGCGGCGGGGACCGGGCATCGCACGATATTCGTGACGCCGGCTCCCATCGTCGCCCCCTGGTCGGAGAACACGCTGGAGCAGGAGCGCATCCAGAAACGGCTGATCGGGCTGGGTATCGAGATCGTGCCGCTGCACGGGCTTGCCGGGCTGTCGGAGAACCGGCTTCGGATCGAATGCGTGTATTCCGGCAAGACGCAGGAGATCGATTGCGGGACGCTCGTCTCCGTCACTTCACGCCGGCCGAATGAAAGCCTGTGGGCGGACCTGGCCGCCCGCAAGGAGGAGTGGCGAGACTGCGGCCTCCGGTCCGTAACGCGGATCGGCGACTGCCTCGCGCCGGGCCTCATCGCGGCGGCCTGTTACGCCGGCCACGAATATGCCCGGTCCGCCGGCGCTCATCCCTGAAAGCCGATTTCGTCGAGGAACTCCAGCATCGCCCGCCGGCATCGGTTCGGCGCTTCTATGTGGTGCAGATGGGAGGTTTCCGGGACGAAGTCGTAGTCCACATGCACCAGTTCCTCCATCCCCTCCCCCGGAAGGTAGGTCCCGGAAATCGTCGGGTCGGCGGAGATCGCCTTCACCGGGCAGGGGGCGTCTCTCGTCTCCGTTATGCTCGACCAGGAATAGTATTCCTCGAACATCTGCGCTTCGTATTCCGGCGGACATCTGAGTTCGTATCCGCCGTCGGCCCGTTCCCTCAGCGTCGTTCGCGCGATCAGGTCGAAGTCCCCCGCCTGCAGCCGGTCGAACACCGGCATCCGGGCCAGCCGCCGGGCGAAGCCTTCCCGGGTCGGGTAGCTGCTGCGCCTCTTGCGCGCCATTCGGCCCAGGTGTTTTCCTATTCTTTCGAGGTCGCTGCGGGTCTGGCCGGGCGGCACGAGCGGCAGGTCGAACGCCACAATGGCGGCGAACCGGATGGCGCCTGCGATGGATTGCCGGAGGCCGAGCAGTCCGGAGAGGGAATGGAACACGCCGATCGGGGGCCTGCTCCCGAACTTTTGTTCGATGGCCGCCGCCACCCGCCCGCCATCGTCGATCAGATTGGCGATCCGGTGGTCTTCCAGGCGGCCGACCGGGTTCCAGCCGTGGTTGCGGAGATCGTGGACGAAGATGTCGAACCGGTCCGTCAACCCTCCCCAGAACGGGAAATAGGCGTCCGCGGCCATGCCGTTCCCGTGGGTCAGAAGCAGGCGCGGCCCATGCGGAACGCCGTGACGGCGGACATGGATGACGCTTCCCTCGGCGGTGGGGACTTCGAGCACATCCGCCGGCTCCGGTATCTCCCAGGTTTTCCCCATCCCGCGCTCTCCCCGACAGTCCCCGCCCGTTCCCATCTTGGCGCGTCCTTCAAATCCGTTCTACGCTGCTCTGCAACCGGACGGACCGGCGGCGGCAAAGGATTTTCGGGAGGCTGACTTTGGCTCAGGACAAGCGGGGTCTGGAACTGACCGCAGCCAGCGGCGAGGCGGCAGCCGCGCTGGATGCGGCGCTGGACGATTTTCTGGCTTTCGGGCGGGAGGCCGGGCCGCTGCTCAAAGCCGCGTTCGACGCCGACGCGGAAATGCCGATGGCCCATGCTCTCCGGGGCTATTTCTTCCTGCTGATGGGCGTGGGCGCGCTCCGCCCGCGGGCCGCGAAGTCGGGCGAGCAGGCGAGCGCGCTGGCGGTAACGGGCCGCGAGCGCGCCCATGCGGACGCCCTCTCACGCTGGGCCGCCGGCGATACGGCCGGGGCCGTCCGCTGCTTCGAGGACATCCTGCTGGACCACCCGCGCGACATCCTCGCCATCCGCCTCGCGCATTACCTGCATTTCTATCACGGCGCGCTCGCCCAGCACCGGGACAGCACCGCGCGCGTGCTGCCGGCCTGGGACGAGACCGTGCCGGGCTACGGCTATGTGCTCGGCATGCGCGCCTTCGGGCTGGAAGAGGTCGGCGATTACGCCCGGGCCGAGGATTTCGGACGCCGGGCTGTGGCCATAGACCCCTCCGATGCGTGGTCGGTCCACTCCGTCGCCCATGTCATGGAGATGCAGGGCCGCGCGCAGGAAGGCATCGCCTGGGTCCGCGAGAACGAGGCGCACTGGGAACGCAAGGTCCACAATTTCCGCCACCATCTGTGGTGGCACCAGGCGCTGTTCCACCTGGCGCTGGACGAGGCCGATGCGGCGCTCGATCTCTATGACAACCGTTTCAGGGCCGACGAAGCGAGCGACGACGTGCTCGATATCGCCAATGCGGCCTCCATGCTGCTCCGCCTGCATTTCCGGGGCGTGGACGCGGGCGGGCGCTGGGAGGAGCTGGCCGGGCACGCCGCCGGGCGCTTCTCCGACGGCATCTTCCCCTTCTTCGACGCCCATTACATGGCGGCGCTCGCCATGGCGGGCGACACGGAAAGCGTGCGGGGCCATCTGGACGCCATGTCCGCCCGCAGTGGCGAGGCGACGGCCGACGCCGTCTATGACGAAATCGGCCGGCCGCTCTGCGAAGCCATCGCGGCCTTCGGCGCCGGCGAGCCGGGCCGCTGTTTCGAGCTGCTGGAGCCGATCCGCTACGATCTGGTCCGCCTCGGCGGCAGCCATGCCCAGCGCGACGTCTTCATGCAATTGCTGATCGCCGCCGGCAAGCAGGCCGGCCGCGAACGCGAACTCCGTGCGCTGCTTGCCGAGCGCGCCGCCCTCAAGCCGGGCGCGGTGGCGTCCTGGATGAATTAGCGCCCGGTCTGTCCGGGTTGAAACGAAGGTCCGGCTGTTTTCTTCGACAGGCTCAGGATAGGCTCCTTCGATACGCCGCTTTGCGGCTACTCAGGATGAGGAGGCCTTGGAACGCGCCTCCATCCCCTTCCTCATCCTGAGTAGCGAGCGTCAGCAGCCTGTCCTGAGCCTGTCGAAGGGCCGCCGCCCGGCGCCCCCGCCTCTCCTCATCCTGAGTAGCGCCCGCCTGCGGGCGCGTATCGAAGGATCGTCCCGCTGGCGGCACCACCTCCCTCGATACGCGGCTGGCGCCGCTACTCGGGATGGGGACAAAGGACCGGGGCTACGGTAGGGAGGCGCCGCGCCATCGGTTCCGATCAACGACTGCTGGTATAACCCTTCGATACGCGCGCCCTTCGGCAAGCTCAGGACAGGCTGCTGGCGCGGGCGCTACTCAGGGTGAGGAATGAGAGCAAGGCCAAGCTCCGGGATCTCATCCCGGGTAGCGGCAGGGCAGGAGAGAGCGGGCGCCGGAGCTTCGGCGCCTCAATGCAGGTGGCGGGGCAGGCTTTCGACGGACTCGGCGACCAGCGCATCGGCGCGGGGCTTGTCCATATGGCGCTCGATCAGGGTTCGGGCCGCGGCGGCCGACAGGCGGATGGCATGGGCGCGCACCTCGCCAAGGGCTTCCTGCTCCGCCTGGGCGATCTTGGCGAGCGCCTGCTGCTCGCGGCGCCTGAGCGCGTCTGCGAGCGCGCTCTCCGCCTCTTCCGCCATGCGCGCCGCCTCCTCGCGCGCATATGCCAGCACGGCCTTGGCCTCCGCCTCCGCGCCCTGCTGCTTCTTCCTGTAGTCGGCGAGAATGGCCTGCGCCTCCTCGCGAAGCGTCGCCGCATCGTCGATGGACGCCTTGATCCCGGCCGCCCGGTCGTCGAGGGCCTTGGTCGCGCTCCGCCAGACGACGCGCGCCACGGCGGCGACGAAAATGACGAAGCCGACCGCAGTCCAGAATGTGGGGTCGGAAAACATCACGCGCCCGCCTGCCGGGCCGCCTCGGCGGCCTCGTCTCCATCCACCTCGACGCCGATCAGCCTAGCCGTCATCGCCTGGGCGACCTCTCCGGCGGCCGCCTCGATTCCGGCCAGCGCCTCGCGGCGCGCTTCGGCGATCCGGGCTTCGGCCGCGGCGGCGTCCTTTGCCAGGCGCTCGCCGAGCGCCGCATGACGGGCCGCCGCTTCGACGGCCGCCGCCTCCTGCTGCTCGCGAACCACCCGCCGCGCCTCGGCGCGGGCGTCCGCCTGCGCCTGCTCATAGGCGCGCAGCACGCCCTCGGCTTCGTCGCGCAGCGCCGCCGCCCGGGCAAGGTCGTCGTCGATCCGCTCCCGGCGCTCCTGCAGAATGCCCTGCACCCGCGGCAGGGCGACCTTGAGCATCACGACCAGCAGAACGCAGAATATGACCGCCAGCCAGAAGATCTGGCTCGGGAAGGTCGAGAGCTGCTCCAGTTGCGGCATGGGCCGGCCGCGGCCTTAGCCGAACAGGATGACGAGCGCCACGACGAGCGCAAAGAGCGCGATGGCCTCGACGAGGGCGAAGCCCAGCATGGTCATCGGGAAGACTTCCCCCCGCGCCGACGGGTTGCGCCCGACCGCCTGGATGAAGGAAGCGAAAATATTGCCGATGCCGATTCCGGCGCCGATGACGCCGATAACGGCAAGACCCGCGCCGATGACTTTGGCGGCCTCTGTTTCCATGGGGTTGGTCCCTTCTTCGCGTGAGCGGAAAGCCGGTTAGTGGAGGTGAAGCGCGTCGTTGATGTAGAGGCAGGTGAGGATCGCGAACACATAGGCCTGCAGGAACGCGATGACGATTTCCAGCCCTGTCAGCGCCGAAACGAAGGCGAGCGGCAGGATGCCGGCGACGCCGAGCGCCGGCACGAAACCGGCGAAGACCTTGAGCAGGGTGTGCCCGGCCAGCATGTTGGCGAAGAGGCGCACCGAGAGGCTGATCGGCCGGGAAAGGTAGGAGATGATCTCGATCGGAATCAGCAGCGGCCACATGAGCACCGAGACGCCGGGCGGCACGAAGAAGCTGAAGAAGTGCATGCCGTGCTTGACGAAGCCCAGCACGGTGACGCCGATGAAGACCACCGCCGCCATCGCGAAGGTGACCGCGATATGGCTCGTGAAGGTGAAGCTGTAGGGGATCATGCCGGCGAGGTTGCCGAACAGGATAAACATGAAGAGCGTGAAAATGAGCGGGAAATATCTGCGGCCTTCGTCGCCCACCGTGTCCCGCACCATGCCGGCGATGAACTCGTAGGAGAGCTCGGCGATCGATTGCAGCCGCCCCGGCACGAGCGCGCGCCGGCGCGTGCCGCCGACCATCACCGCGATCACGCCGGCGGCGGCGACCGCCATCCAGACGGTCGAATTGGTAATGTCGAGATCGATCCCGGCCACGGGAATATCGACCAGCTCCTTGATCCGGAACTGCTCCAGCGGACCGTGCGCGTCTCCCGCCACCCGGAGTCCCCCTCTAGCCTTCCTCTCCGTCCTGCCGGCGCCCGTCCCGGCGCCAGCCAGGCGCGGCGTCCATGCCGCTCATATACCGGTACACATTCATCACGCCGGCCGCCGCCCCGAGCACGAAAAAGACCACCATCAGCCAGGGCGCCGTATCGAGCCAGCGGTCCAGACCCCAGCCGACGGCCGCGCCGACTCCCAGCGCCGCCACAAGCTCCACCCCGATCCGCATGGCCGCGCCCAGCCCCTCTTTCGGGGCCGCCTTCGGCGCTGCTTTTTCCCTGCGGCGCCGGGCATCGGCCAGTCTGTCGGAGAAATCGTGAAGGGGGCTGTCCCTGTCGTCTTTGCCCATTTTTCGCCACGAAACGCCGTCCGGCGCGGAATCCGCCCCGGAAGCGGCCGGACACTAGGGGCGCGCGGCCCCCGCTGTCAAGGAGCCCCGGGGCCGGTCAAGCCATTGAGGCCGTTCCCGAATTCGCTGCGATTCGGGATATGCGACAGTATGTATCGACGCTTCTCAACCGCCCGCAAGCACGGTGTCGGAAATGCGCTCGGCCATCATGATGGTCGGGATGTTGGTGTTGGCGCAGGGCACGGACGGCATGATCGAGGCGTCCACCACCCTGAGCCCGGCAAGGCCGCGCACCCGGCCCTGCTCATCGGTCACGGCCATCGGGTCGTCGTCGGCGCCCATGCGGTTGGTGCAGGAGGCGTGCCAGACGCCGACCGCCGTGGCGCGCACGAAGCCCTCCAGCGCCCCGTCGTCCTCCAGCAGGTCGCGCAGGCGCAGCCCGCCGGTAATCAGCTTGTCGATCAGCATGCCGCGCATGCCGCCGGCCATGTCCAGCACGCCGCCCACGGCCCTGGAGATCATCTCGTTGCGCTTGGTCACGCGGCCGATGGCGCGCACCTTCTCGCTGTAGGAGGACGGGAAGGCGTAGCCGGCGACGCGCGCCACGGCCGGATGCAGGTTGATCGTGGAGGCGCGCAGGAAGGCGTCCTTGAGCCGGTCGAGGTCGCGCTCGTCGGACAAGAGGTTGAACTCGACCTCCGGCTCCTCCCGCCAGTCCTTCGACGCCAGGCGGACCTCGCCCGTGGAATAGGACTTGTTGACGAAAACCAGCAGCGAGCCGAGCCGTTCGCCGACCGCGTGCCAGCCGGACTTGGACACCTGGACGATGAACATGTCGCCCGGCGGCGCGTCGTGCAGGCCCGAGGAATAGCGCGCGCCGACATGGATGTGGCGGGCGTCCTTGCGCGTCATGCGCGCCTCGTCCGGCAGCCAGGCGGAGCAGGCGACCGAGGGATGGTCCATCAGGTTCTGCCCGACGCCAGGCAGATGATGGCGGACCTCGATGCCCATATCCGCCAGATGGCCGCCCGGACCGATGCCGGAGCGCAGCAAATGCGCCGGCGAATGCACCGAGCCGCAGCAGAGCACCACTTCGTTCGCCATGAAGGTCTCGGACCGCCCGCGCCGCTCCGCCTTGACGCCCACAGCCCGCAGCCCGTCGAACAGGACCTCCGACACCTGGGTTTCGGAGCGGATTTCCAGGTTTTCGCGCAGCCGCGTCGGCGGGTCGAGATAGCCGATGGCCGTCGAGACCCGGCGGTCATAGAGGTTGGAGATCGTGACCGGGAAATGCCCGTCCTCGAACGCGCCGTTCTGGTCGGTGAGATAGGGGTAGCCGAGGTCCGTCATCGCCTCCGCGACGGCCGCGGCGTAGGGCGTCCATTCCTGCTGGAAGATGCGCCGGATCGGAATACGCCCCTCATTGCCGTGGAGCGCGCCGTCATAGTCCATGTCGCGCTCGAGCTTGCGGAAATAGGGCAGGCAGGCCTCCCAGCTCCAGCCCTTCGCGCCCTGGCGCCCCCAGTCGTCATAGTCGTTCGGGGCGCCGCGATTGGCCATCTGCCCGTTGATCGACGATCCGCCGCCCATGATCCGCGCCTGCTCGTAATTGCGCAGTTCCGGCTTCTCGCTTTCGGGCAGGTTCTTGTTCACAGGCTGGAGCCGCACCCGGAGCCTGCTCCAGGTGTAGTCCGGGTTGAAATAGGCCGTGCCGGGATAGCTCGAATGCACATCCGGCGGAATCGAGCCGTGCGGCGTGTCCATCCCCGCTTCCAGAAGCAGGACCCTGTTGGCGCTCCGGGCCGAAAGCCGGTTCGCCATGACCGAGCCGGCGGACCCGCCGCCGACGATGATGTAGTCGTACTGCATCGCAAGCCTCCCGGGGACCATTCTTCTATGCGGATGCGGAAATGGAAAGGCTTACGACACAAGGCGCGGGCATATCGCCCCCGGCGGCGCCCCGGCTGTCCGGGCCAGGGGCCCACTCCAGCGGAGTGTCATCGAATGCCATGTTGCGGTCTCCGCCCAGGCCGTTCGCGGAGGCCTCCTTCGATACGCGCCTGGCGGCGCAGCCACTAACCGGGATGGAAAACGGCCGTCATGCGGTCGGCCATGAATCCCTTCTGTTCATGCGAGGCGACAGTCTGGAGGAACCGTGGAGCGGAAGCGGGCGGAATTCCCGCTTTCCAGTGCCGCCCGCCCGTGAGAGGCTGGGATATGCTGAAAGATCAGGTCTTCAGAATCGCCGACATCTACATTCCGGTGAGGCGCCGCCGCACCCTTGATCCCGCAGCCGTCGAGGCGATCGCCGAGAGCATGCTGGAAGAGGGCCAGCGCACGCCGATCCTGTTACGCCGGGACGGCCAGCGCCTGGTGCTGGTCGAAGGCCTTCAGCGCCTGGAGGCTTGCCGATCCCTTGGCGAGGAGACCATCGTCGGCATCCTCGTCCGGGGGCGGTGAAGCAGGCGCGCGCCGGATCGGCGGCGGCCCGTCCCGTTTCTCGTCGCCGTCCGGCCCCATTGTCCGCTGTCATGGCTGGCATCCAAACCCGACAGCTTGCCTATAACGACCCAACGATCCGGCTTGATATCTCAATAATGCTATGAATCATACCAGCGGTCGTTGATCGGAACCGATGGCGCGGCGCCTCCCTGCCGTAGCCCGGTCCTTTGTCTTCATCCCGAGTAGCGGCGCCAGCCGCGTATCGAGGGAGCCGGATGCGGGCGGGACCGTCTCCTTCGACAGGCTCAGGACAGGCTTTCGATACGCGCCTGCTGACGCGGCCGCTACTCAGGATGAGGAGAGGCGGAGGCGCCGGGCGGCATTTGCCCGTGAGTTTCAACCCGGTGCCGTTGGTATAACAGGAGGAGTATGACCGCGCAGGGGGTCCTGCTGCTCTCCGGGTCGCGCTCCCGAACGCGAGTGGTAACGAATCGCGCTTGCACAAGGGTTTTCGTTTGACTACAAGCGATCGTCGGCCATTGAGGGTCCGGCGGCGTCGGGGATACGCTCGGGGGCGAACGGCGATGGGTTTGAATTCGTTCAGCGACTTGTTGCGCGCGTTGTTCTCGATTAAAATCGAGTATCCGGCCGGGACGCCGGGACGCCGGGACGCCGGGACGCCGGGACGCCGGGACGCCGGGACGCCGGGACGCCGGGACGCCGGGACGCCGGGACGCCGGGACGCCGGGACGCCGGGACGCCGGGACGCCCAATCTGCGTCTTCATGGTTCTCACGGTTCCGCCGCCTAGAGCTATCCACCTGCCCGGCTGAGCCTTCCGCCTCCCGCGGTCGGCCGGAGCCTGTTCCCGCGAAGACGGGGAATACCCGCCGGCGGTCCGCTCCCTCCTCCGACAGTTTCGATCTTTCCGCCGTTTGCGGCGCAGCACTTGTCCGTCATGCCGCCCGCCGTCTGCGGCGCGGCCTGATGTCCGGCCTTGCAGCCTCACACACACCCGTTTGCACCGTCACCTCCACCCAGTAAGGACGGAGAACAATGAAACTCGCCCTGACAGCGCAAGGCTTGCGCGCGATTGCAGCCGCGGCGTTCCTGATTGCCGGCTCTCTGCCCGGCCTGCAGGCGCACGCCAATGACGGGAACCGGCCGGTCGTCAGCGTTCTGGCAGGCTCCGGCATTACGGAAGGTGGCGTTGCCTCGTTCTGGCTCCTCCCCAGCCCGTTGTCCGCCACGCCGCTGACAGTCAGCGTCACTATCGGCCAAACGGGATCGTTCCTTGCGTCGGGGCAAGTCCGCCGGCAGACCGTCACCATCCCCGCCAACCGCGGTCAGGTCAGGTTCACGGTCAGGACCACGGATGACGGACGGAACGAGCCGGCGGGCTCGGTGGACGTGACCGTGAACCCCGGTTCCGGATACCGGGCAGCCGAAGACGCCTATCGATCCGCCAGCGTCGCTGTAGCCGACAACGACCGGCCCGTCATCGCCATCGGGGCCGGCCCGAAGATCAGCGAGGGAGGAACCGCCCGTTTCACGCTGTCGGCAAGTCCAAGGCCTGCCGCGCCCATCGACGTCGCCGTGACCGTGACCGAGAAGGGCGAATTCGCCAGCCAGGGCCAGAAGGGCCAGAGAACCGTTCGCATCGGGACCAATGGCAGAGGGAGCCTCAGCGTCGTAACCGACAGCGACACGAGAGACGAGGATGACGGGTACATCACGGCGCGTCTGGTCGGCGGTCAGGCCTATGCCGTCGGCGCGCCGGCTTCCGCGAATGTCGATGTGACCGATGGCGGCGCACCGACGCCCCGGATCAGCGTCCGCGCCCTGTCGTCCGCGATTGTTGAGGGGGGCACCGCCAGTTTCGAGCTGACCGCGAGCCCGCGGCCCGCAGCCCCGCTGAATGTGCGGGTGGAGATCGCCGACAGCGGCAGCTTCGCGAGCCAGGGCGAGGCCGGGACGAGAATCGTGACCATCGGCACGAATGGCAGGACCGCCATCGACGTGGAAACGGAGAACGACCTGGTCTCGGAGCCGGACGGCTCCCTGACCGCCAGGGTCCTGAGCGATTCGGGCTATCTCGTAACTTCCTCCGGCCGGGCATTCGTTGCGGTTCGGGATGAGAGCATCGAGGTCCGGATCAGCGCCGCCGGGGACATCGTCGAAGGCGATACCGCGACGTTCACGCTGACGGCCCATCCGGCGCCGCCGGAGAGCCTGGTCGTCAAGGTCAGCATCACCGAGAACGGCAGCTTCCTGTCGCGAGGGGCCCACGAACAGTCCATCACGGTCGGCACGAATGGGCGCGGGACCTTCTCCGTCGATACGACCGATGATGAGAAGGCGGAAGCAGACGGCGCCATCATCGCGACGGTGCGGAGCAACTACGGCTACGCTCCGGGTTCTCCGGACCGGGCGACGGCAAGGGTGTCCGACGCGACCCCGACGATCACGATTGCAGCCGGTCCGAGCGTTGTGGAAGGCGATACCGCGACATTTGCGCTGACGGCTCGTCCGGCGCCCAGGCACAACCTTACAGTGCGCGTCGACGTGACCGAAATCGCCGGCGGGACCTTTACTCCTTCCGATGAACTCGGGCAGCGGGACGCCACCATCTTCACGGACGGCACGGGAACCCTCGAGGTCCGCACCGACGATGACGAACAGGACGAGGGCAGCGGCGCCATCACGGCCAGAATTCTTTCCGACGCGGACGGGTATTACCGGATCGGCTCGCCGCGGTCGGCCACGCTCCAGGTCAATGACGACGATCATGACCGGAATGCGCTGACCGTGTCCGTCGGCGATGCCTCGGTGACGGAGGGGCAGCGGTTCGAATACGGCAGGCGGATCATCACGTTCCCGGTGACCCTCAGCAAGCCGTCCAACCGCTGGGTCTCGGTGTCCTTGCAGACGCGGCCCCATGAAGACGCCGCCAACCCGGCGACGCCGGATGTCGACTACAGGGCGACCCGCTACGGGAGGCATTGGGGAGCATGGTTCCCGGCGGGCGTGACCGAACGGTTCGTCAGTATCGAGATTTACGATGACGACGAATACGAGCCGGATCCGGAGACATTCGAGCTGGTGATCGGCCGTGTCTACGGCGCGGAAATCGCCGATGGCCGGGCCACCGGCACGATCCTGCCCGATCCGTCGGACGCGCCGCGCGGCACGCCGGTGGTCACGATCACCGGCGGGGGGGCCGTGGAGGAGGGCCAGCACGTCACCTTCACATTGACGGCGGAACCCGCGCCGGCGGAAGACCTGGTCGTCCAGGTGAGGGTCTATGACGAGAGCCTCGGAACCCCGGCGAGCGACTATCTCGCCGAAGATGACGAGGGTCTGCACGATGTGACCATTCCAGGCGTCAACAAGCGGTTGTTCCAGTATTACAAGGACAGCCCGGCGCGCTTTACCCTGCGGACCGTTGACGATGCCGAGGAGGAAGCGGGCGGCAAGATCTTCGTCCAGATCGAGCCTGCGGTCGACGGAAGCTATGACATCAGCCAGGAGCCGTATTCCGCCGAGATCGGCGTTCGCGACAATGACGGGCCGCCCCTGTCCGTCAGGCCGGCCATCCGTATTGCCGATGCCACGGCGAACGAGTCCGACGGATCGATCCTGTTCGACGTCACGCTGGACCCCGCGGTTCCATACGGCGCGGGGCCCATGTCGGTCGATTACCGGACCTATTCGGGCGCGGCCAGGGTGAACGTCGACTTCGAGGGCAAGAGCGGGACACTGACATTCTACGAGGGCGAGTCGTTCAAGCAGATCGAGATCAATATCCTCGAAGACCAGCACGATGAGGGCGAGGAGTCCTTCTACGCATATCTGCACAATGCGCGGGGCGGGGCCAGAATTGCCGACGGCTGGGCCAGGGCCACCATCGTGAACTCCGACCCGATGCCGGCGGCATGGCTGGCGCGGTTCGGTCGCACGGTCGCGGGCCAGATGGTCGAGGCGCTGGAAGGCCGCTTTGCCATGGGCGCCGACACACCGTCGCACATGACGGTTGCCGGTCAGCGCCTCGACTTCTCGGGCGCGCCGGCGCCGCGGCACGACCGCTGGGAGAACGGGGATGAGCGCGGCATGGACATGCGCGAACTGCTGCTCGGCTCGTCGTTCCACCTGACCACCGGCGAGGTGTCCGGGCTCGGCGCGGTGACCGGCTGGGGCAAGGCGCTTTCGGGCAGCTCCTCCGCCTCGCCTGGCGACGGGCTGACACTGACGAGCGAGACCGTGACCGGCGTGCTTGGCATGGACTGGGAACGCGACAACCTGCTGGTCGGCCTGGCGCTGTCGGAGACCGTCGAGGAGGGTAGCGCCATGTCGGGGTCGTCAGAGTACGACCTCAAGGGTTCGCTGTCCCTCGTCACGCCCTATGCCCGCATTCGGGCGAGCGAGAGGCTGTCGTTCTGGGCCATGACGGGCACTGGCGAGGGCAGTCTTTCGCTTGCATATGGCGATGCGCGGCACAGCACGGACATCGCCATGCAGCTCGTCGCTGCGGGCGGCCGCGCGGACCTGCTGCGGCCCGATGAGAGCGGCGGTCTGGCGCTCGCGCTGAAGACGGACGCGCTTTTCGTGCGCACGGAATCGGAAAGCGTGTCCACGCCCGGAGCCGGCAACCTCGCAGGCGCCACGGGCGATGCGAGCCGCGTGCGGGCCCTGCTGGAGGGATCGCGCGCGTTTGCGCTGGCGGGCGGCGGTTCGGTCGAACCGTCTCTGTCGCTCGGCCTTCGCCACGACGGCGGCGATGCCGAGAGCGGGACCGGCGTGGAGGTGGGCGCCGGTCTGGCGTGGTCGGATCCGTCCAACGGCCTCACGTCCGATCTGCGCGTTCATGGCCTGGCCGCGCATGAGGACGCCGGCTACGACGAATGGGGCGTGAGCGGATCGCTGCGCATCGCGCCCGAGCCGTCCGGCCGCGGGATATCGCTGTCCATGACGCCGTCATGGGGCGCCCGGGGACAGGACGGCCTGTGGGACGCACAGCCGAGCGAACTGGCCGATGACGGCGACGAGCCGACGGGCGTCCGCCTGAACACGGAACTCGGCTACGGCCTGTCGCTGTCGGGCGGCCTGACCGGCACGCCCTATGCGGGCTTCGGGTTCGGGGAGGACCGGGATTACCGCCTCGGCTGGCGGCTCACATCGGAACGGTTGCAGTCCCTTTCGCTTGGTGTCGAGGCGGCCCGCCGCGAAATCGCCAACGACCCGGGTTCCGGGGCGCGCGAGGCGGAGCACCGGATCGG
>JAJECF010000177.1 GCA_022822125.1 Alphaproteobacteria bacterium | reverse complement strand
AGAAAACAACACCAAATCAGCAAAAATGTTTCACTACATTTTTCTCAACCCGCGCCAACCACCACCCCACTATCCAATCATTTCAACAACTTGGCGAAACCGGAACCCGCAAAAATCGACACCGACTGTTCAAGTTGGGTTAGAGCCAAGCGCGGGCGCAGCGCATCCGGTCTTCGTTATACTACCGCTGCGAGGCAGGCTCAGCGGGGCTACCGCATTCCGGCACGGGGGCTGTCTCTCCACCCTACCCCGCCGCCCGCAGCCTTGCGAAGCCGGCTTCGAGGTCGGCGATCAGGTCGTCCGGGTCCTCCAGGCCGATATGGAGGCGGAGCAGCGGGCCGGCCGGGGCCCAGACGGTGGCCGTGCGGTAAGCCGAGGGATCGCTCGGGATCATCAGGCTCTCGAAGCCGCCCCAGCTCGAGCCCATGCCGAACAGCTCCAGCCCGTCCAGCATGGCCGCCACGGCCTCCGGGCCCGCCGGCTTCAGCAGCAGGCCGAACAGGCCCGACGCGCCAGTGAAGTCCCGCTTCCAGATTGCATGGCCCGGATCGTCGGGCAGCGCCGGATAGAGCACCCGCTCGACCTCCGGGCGGCCCTGCAGCCAGGTCGCGATCCTGAGCGCGCTTTCCTGGTGGCGGGCGAGGCGCACGCTCATCGTGCGGATGCCGCGCGTGCCGAGATAGACGTCGTCGGGGCCGGCGCAAAGGCCGGTCAATTGCCACCAGGCGCGCACCGCCTCCAGGGTTTCCGCATCGCGGCAGGTGACGACCCCCAGCATCGCGTCGGAATGGCCGACGATATATTTGGTCGCGGCGTGGATGGAGATGTCCACGCCATGCTCGAAGGGCTTGAAGAAGAGCGGCGTCGCCCAGGTGTTGTCGATCGCAACGCGGGCGCCGCCGGCCCGGGCGGCTCCGGCGATGGCCGGCACGTCCTGCATCTCGAAGGTCTGCGAGCCGGGCGCCTCCAGATAGACCAGCTTCGTCTCCGGGCGCATCAGTTCCGCGATGCCGGCGCCGATGCCGGGGTCGAAGAAGGTGGCCTCGACGCCGTGCCTCGGCAGCGCCTCCGTGGCGTAGCGCCGCGCCGGGGCATAAACGCAGTCCGCCACCAGAACATGGTCGCCGGCGGACAGCATGGACGAATAGCCGAGCGCCACCGCCGCCATGCCGGAGGGGCAGATGACCGCGCCATGCGCGCCCTCGATCTCGGCCACCGCGTCCTCGAAGGCGAACATGGTGGGCGTGCCGCGCCGCCCATAGGCCGGGTCGCGCGGGCCCTTGGGCGCGAGGCGCTCGGCCATCGTGCGCGACAGGATCGTCGAGGCGTGGAAGACGGGCGTGTTGACCACGCCGAAGAAGTCATGCGGATGGCGCCCCGCATGCGTGAGCACCGTGTCGGGCCGTTTGCCTTCAGTCATGGTTCTACCGGCGTGTCCTCTCGCGATCCCCATTCGCTCCATGAGCCGTCATAGACCGCGACATCGCCGCGGCCGAGTTCGTAAAGCCCGAGCGCCAGCACGGCGGCTGTGACCCCCGACCCGCAGGTTGTCGCCACGGGCTTCTCCAGGTCCAGCCCCGACGCCTCGAAGGCCGCGCGGAGCGCCTCGCGGTCCCGGAAGGTGCGGCTCTCCGAGTCCAGAATCTCCGTATAGGGCAGGTTGAGGCTGCCGGGGATATGGCCGCTGCGCATGCCCGCCCTCGGCTCCGGCTCGGTCCCGGCGAAGCGTCCGGCGCTCCGCGCATCCAGCACCTGCTCGGCGCGGCTCGCGATATTGGCCAGCATGTCGCCGCGCGCGCGCACCAGGTCCGGGCGCAGCCGGGCCGCATAGCCCGCCTCGACCGGGCGGCCCTCGGCAAGCCATTTCGGCAGGCCGCCGTCCAGCACGCGCACCCGCTCATGGCCGAAGGCCCGGAAGGTCCACCAGACGCGCGCCGCGCCGGTCGTGCCGACCGTGTCGTAAATGACGACCTCGTCGCTGCGGGCGATCCCCATAGCCGCCATGGCGAGCGCGAAGCCCTTTTCGTCGGGCAGCATATGCGGCAGGTCGCTCGTCCTGTCGGACACGCCGTCTATGTCGAAGAAGCGCGCGCCCGGAATGTGGGCTTCCAGGAACTCGGCCCCGGCGTCGCGCCCGGCGGTCGGCAGATGGTGGCTGCCGTCCAGCAGCACGGCCGCGCCGAGCCGCCGGGCCAGCTCTTCCGTCGAGATCAGCGCGCTCATGCGCCCCCCTCCTCCAGATGGACATTGATGCGCCGGTTGCGCCGGCCCTTGTTCTCGATCTTGCCGATGCGCACGCGCCCGATCTCGGCCGTCCGCGCGACATGGGTGCCGCCGCAGGGCTGGAGGTCCACGCCCTGGCCGATCTCCAGCACGCGCACCCGCCCGGCGCCGCGCGGCGGCTGCACGGACATGGTGCGCACCAGATCGGGATTGGCGTCGAGTTCGGCCTCGTCGATCCAGCGCGGGACAACGGAATGGTCGGCTTCGATGAGCGCGTTCAACGCCTCGCCGAGCGCCTCCTTGTCGAGCGCCACGTCCGGCAGGTCGAAATCGAGCCGGCTCTTCCACTCGCCGACGGAGCCGCCGGTCACGCCCCCCGCCACCACGGCGGAAAGCAGGTGGAGGCAGGTGTGCATGCGCATATGGCGGTAGCGCCGCTCCCAGTCGATCTCGGCCCGCACCCGCGTCCCGACGGGCGGAGGCGCCACGCCCTCGGGCAGGGGGTGCAGAACCGCGTCGGCCTCGCCCTTCACCGCCGGCAGCACGGCGAATGCCGCGCCGCCTTCGTCCACCAGCCGGCCGGTATCGCCGGGCTGGCCGCCGCCGGTCGGGTAGAACACCGTGCGGTCGAGGGCGACGCCGGCAGGGGATACAGCTGTCACCACGGCCTCGCAGTCTCTCGCATAGGCATCGTCGCGGAAGACGAGGTCCATAATCTCTCGCTCCAGTCGGAAAGACTCGCCGCCGGACTATAAGCCCCCCGCCCGGCCCGGACTATCCGCGACTGATCGTGACATGCGCATCCTTGCGCCGGTCGAGGCCGGGCAGCAGGTCGGTGCCGAGGCCCGGCCCTTCCGGGGGCAGGATCCAGCCGTTCTCGACGGTCGGCACCCCGGTGACGAGTTCCCGGTACCAGCCGTCGTAAAAGGCGCGCACCGACTCCTGCACCAGCGCGTTCGGCACGCTGAGCGACAGATGCACGCAGGCCATAAACGCGACCGGCCCCGAGCAATCATGCGGGGCCACCGGCCGATGGTATGCGTCCGCCAGCGCCGCGATCTTTCTGGCCTCCGTCAGTCCGCCGCACCAGGAGACGTCCGGCATGACGATGCCGCAGGCCCCGGACTCCAGCAGGTCGCGGAATTCCCACTTGCCGCCGAGGGTCTCGCTCAGGCAGACCGGCACACGGGTTCTGGACGCGTAGTCGGCCAGCGCCGCGACGCTGTCCGCGCGGATCGGGTCCTCGTACCAGAAGGGATCGAAGGGCTCGAGGGCGGCCGCGATCTTCACCGCGGCCGGATGGCGCCAGAGCGTGTGCAGCTCGACCATGATGTCCATGCGATCGCCCACCGCGCCGCGAATCTTGCGGAACGGCTCCAGCGCGAGATCGAGGTCGCGGTTGGAGATGTAATAGCCGTCGGACTCCACCGCCGCATGGTCGAACGGCCAGATCTTCATGCCCGTAATGCCCTGCTCCAGCAGGCTCAACGCCAGTTCGTCGGCGCGGTGGAGGAAGGCGTCGAGGTCCTCATACGGGCCTTCGGCCGCGCCGCCCAGCCCCCAGTCGTCCGTGCCCCAGTCCGGGCGGCTGCGCACATAGCGGTAGCCCGCGCAGGTGTTGTAGGTGCGGATGCGCTCCCGGCTGAGGCCGCCGAGCAATTGGTAAACCGGCTGGCCCGTCGCCTTGCCGAAAATATCCCAGAGCGCGATGTCCACCGCGGACCGGCCGCGGGCCTCGGCCCCGGTGCCCGTGTAACCGATATAGGGCGTGAGGTCCCGGCCGATGCGCTCGATGGAGAGCGGATCGCGGCCGAGCACCACCATCGCCGCCGACTCGTGCAGCCAGGCCTCGACCGCCCGGGCGCCGAAGAAGGTCTCGCCGAGGCCCACCAGCCCCTCATCGGTATGCACCCGCACCCACAGCACATTGGGGAATTCATCAAGCCGGATCGTTTCGAGCGCGGTGATCTTCATCGGTCGGGCGCTCAGGAGCGGGGCCGGCCGGGGATGTGGTTGTACATGGATTCCGAGAGCCCGCCGTCGGTCAGGATCACCTGCCCGGTGACATAGCGGGAGTCGGGGCCGAGCAGGAAGGCGATGATGTCGGCGATGTCTTCCGGCTGGGCGACCCGGCCCATCGGCACCAGTTCTTCGCGCGCCGCCTTGATCCCGGGGTCCTCATACATCGCCTCGGTCATCATGGTGCGCACGAAGCCGGGCGAGACGCAATTGACGCGGATGCCGTCTGCCGCCCATTCCTGCGCCATCTGCTTGGCGAGGATGATGACGCCGGCCTTGCTGGCCGAATAGGCGCCCATGCCGCTATGCGGGTTCATGCCGGACATGGAGGCCGTCACCGCGATGGCGCCCCGGCTCTCCTTCAGATGCGGATGCGCCGCCTTGCCGAGCAGCCAGGTCGCGCGGGTGTTCACATTCATGGTGAGGTCCCACTCGTCGAGCCCGAGCCTCGTCAGCGGGGCGGGCGCGGCGATGCCGGCATTGGACACCAGCGCGTCGATGCCGCCCATCGCGTCGGCGGCCGCCGCAACGAGGCGCGCCGGCTCCTCCGGGTCGCCGAGATCGCCCATGAAGGGCGTGGCCTCGACCCCTTCTTCGCGGAGCTCGGCGAGCAGGCCGTCGAGTTCGTTCTCATGCGCGCGGTCCACGGCCGCGATATGCGCCGGGCGGTTGCTGCGCCTTGCGTCCTGCGCCAGCCTCCGGCAAACCGCGCGCCCGATGCCGCGCGCTGCGCCCGTCACGATGGTCCTCATCTGTCCCCGTGCCTCCCTTTTCCGGCCATGCTACATGAGCGGGCCGGCCGCGCCAGCCCGGCAGCCCGAAAGCAAGGTTGAGACGACATGGCCGACCCCATCCACCACAGGGTCCTGATTCTCGGCTCCGGCCCCGCCGGCTACACGGCCGCCATCTATGCCGCCCGCGCCGCGCTCAGGCCCGGCCTGGTGCAGGGCATGGCGCCGGGCGGGCAGCTCACCATCACCACCGATGTCGAGAACTATCCGGGCTTCGCCGACGTGATCCAGGGCCCGTGGCTGATGGAGCAGATGGAGGCCCAGGCCGGGCATGTCGGCACGGAAACCTATTTCGACATGATTACCGCATGCGATTTCGAGGCCCGGCCGATGGTCTGCAAGGGCGACAGCGGGCAGGTCTATACGGCCGACACGGTCATCGTCTCGACCGGGGCGGAGGCCAAGTGGCTGGGCCTGCCGAGCGAGGAGCGGTTCCGGGGCTTCGGCGTCTCCGCCTGCGCCACCTGCGACGGCTTCTTCTTCCGCGACCGCGAGGTGCTGGTGGTGGGCGGAGGCAACACGGCGGTCGAGGAGGCGCTCTACCTCACCAACCACGCCAGCAGGGTCTCGGTGGTCCACCGGCGCGACAGCTTGCGCGCCGAGAAAATCCTGCAGGAGCGCCTGTTCCGCAACGAGAAGGTCGAGATGGTCTGGGACACGGTGCTGGACGAGGTGCTGGGCGGCGGCGAGCCGGCGGGCGTGACCGGGGCGAAGCTCCGCCATGTGAAGACCGGCGCGGTGAGCGAGCGCGCGGTGGACGGCGTGTTCATCGCCATCGGCCATCGCCCCAACACCGACATCTTCCGGGGCCTGCTGGAGATGGACGAGGAAGGTTATCTCATCACCCGCCCGGACAGCACGGTGACCTCCGTGCCGGGCGTGTTCGCGGCGGGCGACGTGAAGGACAAGGTCTTCCGCCAGGCCGTCACCGCCGCCGGCCTCGGCTGCATGGCGGCGCTGGAGGCCGAGAAATACCTGGCGGCGCAGGAGTAGCGGGATGGCGACAGACACACTGGAAGTGAACGGCATCGGCTACCGGCCGCCGGCGCGGCCGCTGGTCGTGGTCTGCATCGACGGCGGGGACCCGGCCTATATCGAGCATGGGCTCAAGGCCGGCATCCTGCCCAATATCACCCGCTACATGCGCGGCGGCTTCCATACGGTGGCAGAGGGCACCATGCCGAGCTTCACCTGCCCCAACAACATGTCCATCGTCACCGGCCGCCCGGCCTCGGCGCATGGCATTTCCGGCAATTTCTACCTCGACCGGGCGACGAACGAGCCGGTGGTGATGACGGGGCCTGAATTGCTCAGGATCGAGTCGGCGATGAGCGCGTTCTCGCGCAAGGGCCTGCGGGTCGCCTCGATCACCGCCAAGGACAAGCTCCGCCGCCAGCTCCAGAAGGGCATGGACCTCTCGGGCGGCTCGGTCAGCTTCTCCTCGCAGCATGCCGACCGCTGCACCATGGCGGAGAACGGCATCGAGGACGCGCTCGGCTTTGTCGGCCAACCGCTGCCGGACATGTATTCGGCGGAGCTCTCCCTCTTCGTGCTCGACGCCGGGCTGAAGCTGCTGGAGGAGCGCCGCCCGGACATGCTCTACCTCTCGCTCACCGACTATATCCAGCACGCCCACGCGCCGGGGCACAGGCAGGCCGACCGCTTCTACGCGGAAATGGACGCGCGCTTCGGCGCCTTCGAGGCGCTGGGCGCGACCGTGGCGCTCACCGCCGATCACGGCATGAACGACAAGGCGGACGAGGAGGGCGCCCCCTGCGTGGTCTGGCTGCAGGACATTCTGGACAGCGAGTTCGGCGCGGGCGCAAGCACCGTCATCTGCCCCATCACCGACGCCTTTGTGGGCCATCACGGCTCGCTCGGCGGCTTCGTGCGCGTCTATTGCCATGACGGACTGGCGGGCGAGCGGGCGGCCGAAGCCATCGCGGATACGCCGGGCGTGGAGCGCGTGCTGACCCGCGAGGCGGTCTCGCGGGAATTCGACCTGCCCCATGACCGCGAGGGCGACCTGGCGGTGCTCGCCGATGCGCGCACCGTTATCGGCGGCCGCGAGGCGGACCACGATCTCGGCGGCCTAAAGGGCCATCGGCTGCGCACCCATGGCAGCCTGCACGAGGCCGATGTGCCGATTATCCTGAGCCGCCCGGTGAGCGACGAATACGCCCGCCGCGCCGAGGAAAAGCGGCTGCACAGCTACGAAGCCTTCGACTACGCGCTCAACGGCATCGTCGATTGACCGGCGTGAGCTATCGCGGCATCGGACGGTTTTGAACGGCGATCGCCCTTCGATACGCGGCTGGCGCCGCTACTCAGGGTAAGGAGCAAAAGCCGGGTTTCCCCATTCCGAGTGGCGGTGCCAGCCGCGTATCGAGGACCCGTCCTGCGCCTGTCGAAGGAGCCTGTCCTGAGCTTGCCGAAGGGGACGTCCCTCGCCGTCTGGCCCCCTCGATACGCGGCTGGCGCCGCTACTCGGGATGAGGACAAAGGACCGGGGCTACGGTAGGGAAGCACCGCGCCATCGGTTCAGATCAACAACCGCTGGTATCGTCCCGAGAAACGGCCGGCCGCCTTCTCCTCATCCTGAGTAGCCGCGAAGCGGCGTATCGAAGGGCCTGTCCTGAGCTTGTCGAAGGGGCCTCATCCCGAGTAGCGGCGTCAGCCGCGTATCGAGGGACGGACCTCGGTTTCAGCCCGAGGGGCGTCCGCTCCGGGCGCGGGTGGCGGCCAGCCACTCACGCACGCGCGCTTCCGGGTCGGGATTGAGCGTGATGTCGGTGACGGCGGAGAGGATGTCGGCGCCGGCTTGCAGCACGCCGGGCGCGCGCTCCACGGTGAGGCCGCCTATGGCGACAAGCGGCAGCGCGCCGACGCGCCGCTTCCATTCGCCGACCCGCTCCAGCCCCTGCGGGCCGAAGCGCATCGCCTTCAGGATCGTCGGATAGACCGGCCCGAGCGCCACATAGTCGGGCGCCGTCGCCAGCGCGCGCTCCAGTTCGGCATCGTCATGCGTGCTGACGCCGAGGCTGAGCCCGGCGGCCCGGATGGCGTCCAGGTCCGCCCCGTCCAGGTCCTCCTGGCCGAGATGGACGAAATCGCAGCCCTCCTCGATGGCGAGCCGCCAGTAGTCATTGACGATAAGCCGGCAGTCATGCGCTGCGCAGACCGCCTTCGCTGCCCGTATCTCGGCGCGCAGTTCGGCTTCCGGCCGGTCCTTGATGCGCAATTGCACGAGGCGGATGCCGTGCGGCACCAGCCGTTCGCACCATGCCGCGCTGTCGAAGATCGGGTAGAACGGGTCAAGCATCGCCGAGCACGGCCCGGCCGATGACGGGCGTGGAAGGCTCCGCCATGTCGCGCGGCTCCATCGGGTCGGCCTCCCGGGCCGCGCGGCCGGCCGCCACCGCCTGCGCAAAGGCCGCGGCCATCCTCGCCGGGTCGCCCGCCTTTGCGACCGCCGTGTTCAGCAGCACGGCGTCATAGCCGAGTTCCATCGCGGCGGCCGCATGGCTCGGCAGGCCGATGCCGGCGTCCACCACCAGCGGCACATCGGGGAAATGCGCCCGCATGGCGCGCAGCGCGAAGACATTGTTGAGGCCGCGCCCGCTGCCGATGGGCGCGCCCCAGGGCATCAGCACCTCGCAGCCCGCCTGGAGCAGCCGCTCCGCCACCACAAGGTCCTCGGTCGTGTAGGGGAACACCTTGAAGCCCGAATCGGTCAGGATGCGCGCGGCTTCCACCAGGCCGAACACGTCGGGCTGGAGCGTGTCGTCCTCGCCGATCACCTCCAGCTTGATCCAGTCGGTCTCGAACACCTCGCGGGCCATCTCCGCCGTCGTCACCGCCTCGCGGACGCTGTGGCAGCCGGCGGTATTGGGCAGCACGCGCACGCCGAGCGAGCGGATCAGCTCCCAGAAGCCCTGGCCCGCGCGCGCCGCGCCGGACTCGCGCCGGAGCGACACGGTGACGACCTCTGCGCCGGACGCGCGGATCGCCTCGCCCAGCACCGCCGGGGAGGGATATTGCGCCGTGCCCAGGAACAGGCGCGACGA
>JAJECF010000017.1 GCA_022822125.1 Alphaproteobacteria bacterium | reverse complement strand
CGCTCGCCTCAAAACCGACCGCAGACACGACCCGCGACCCAATCAGGCCAGCCGCAGCGCCCCAAACGCAACGCAAACCTAAAACCGCATCCAAAATCTCAGCCGCTATTCCTCAGAACCTCAATTCTGCAAGTGCCTCGGTTCATCTGAAGAAGCCGGAATACGACTCTGCCCAGCCGTTCATCCTCTGCGAATACGTGGAAAGAGGGGCGTCCTACGACCTCGCTTCTGCCGGTAGCGGATTCCACCAAACGCTGCTCCTGTTCGCCTTCATCTACGGCCGCGAAAGCGCCATGTTGCTGGTGGACGAACCCGACGCCCATCTTCATGTCTGGCTGCAATTGCGCGTGTTCGACCGCCTGCGCGCGCTCGCCCGCGACCGCGGCCGGCAATTGGTTCTCGCCACCCATGCGGAGACCATTCTCGAAGCGGCGGAACCGAATCAGATCCTGTCTTTCGCCGGTTCGCCGCATCCTCTGGCCCACCGGCAAGACCGCGACGCGCTCCGCACGGCGATCCGGCAGGTTTCGCCGCTCGACCTGCTATTGGCCGAACAGGGGCGCGCCGTCCTCTATTGCGAGGACATGTCCGACCGGCGCATTCTCGAAGCATGGGCGAAACGGCTGGACCATCCCGCGAGGCGCTTTTTCGACAATCCTTTCATCCATACGCTTCGAGGCCGCCGTCCGCGCGACGCCCGGCGCCATTTGTTCGGCCTGCGCGCTGTCGACGAAGGCGTGCGCGGCCTCCTGCTGCTCGACCGCGACAACCGGGATGACGACGAACACGAACTGCGCGCCGAGAATCTCGACTTCCATCGATGGGGACGATACGAAATCGAGAATTATCTGCTTGTACCGTCGGCCATCGAGCGCCTTGTCGGATCGGATGACCTTTTCAACCGGCGCATCGTCCGCGATGTCTTCGAAGCCGAATTGCCGGCTTCCGTTTTCACTGCCCCGCTTCGGGACGTCGAGGCTGTAATCCGGATTCCGGCGTCCAGAACCATCCTGCCCAGGATATTCGCCCAAGACCCGATGCGGTTGTCGAAAGCTGACTATTACCGCATCGCGGAAGTCATGGAACCGGAAGAAATCCACCCCGAAATTGTCGAGGTGCTGGACAAGATCGCCGTTCTTCTGGCGGACCGGGTCTAGCGAAGCGCGCCGCCCCTACAGGATGAACCGCGAGAGGTCGGCGCTCTTGGCGAGTTCGCCGACGCGTTCCTGGACCTCGCCGGCGTCGATGGTCACGGTTTCGCCGCCGCGGTCGGATGCGGTGAAGCTGATCTCCTCCAGCAGCTTCTCCAGCACGGTGTGCAGGCGGCGCGCGCCGATATTCTCGACCTGGGCGTTGATATCGGCGGCGAGTTCCGCCAGCGCGTCCACCGCATCGCCGGTGAAGTCGAGCGTCAGCTCCTCCGTGCCCATCAGCGCCTTGTATTGCGTGATGAGGCTCGCTTCCGGCTCGGTCAGGATGCGCCGGAAATCCTCGCGCGTCAGCGCATTGAGCTCCACCCGGATCGGCAGCCGGCCCTGCAGCTCGGGCAGCAGGTCCGCAGGCTTGGCGAGGTGGAAGGCGCCGGAGGCGATGAACAGGATATGGTCTGTCTTCACCGCCCCGTGCTTGGTGGCGACCGTCGTGCCCTCGATCAGCGGCAGCAGGTCGCGCTGCACGCCCTCGCGGCTGACATCGGCGCCGAGCCGGTCCGAGCGGGCGCAGATCTTGTCCACCTCGTCGATGAACACGATGCCGTTCTGCTCCACCGTATGGATCGCGTCGCGGGTCAGCGTGTCGTCGTCCAGCAGCTTGTCGCTTTCCTCGGCGATCAGCGCCTCGTAGCTTTCCGCCACCGACATCTTGCGGTTCCTGGTGCGCCCGCCGCCCATCGCCTTGCCGAAAATGTCGCCCAGATTGATCATGCCCATCTGCGCGCCCGGCATGCCGGGAATGTCCATGGTCGGCAGCGACAGGCCGCTCGTATCCTCCAGATCCAGCTCGATCTCGCGGTCGTCGAGCTTGCCGTCGCGAAGCAGCTTGCGGAACTTCTCGCGCGTGTCGGCGGAGGCCGTCTTGCCGACCAGCGCATCGACGACCCGCTCCTCCGCCGCGCCGTAGGCCTGGGCCTCCACTTCCTTGCGCCGGCGCTCGCGCGTTTGGTGGATGGCGATCTCGACCAGGTCGCGCACAATGCTCTCGACATCGCGGCCGACATAGCCGACCTCGGTGAACTTGGTGGCCTCGACCTTGAGGAAAGGCGCCTGGGCGAGCCGCGCGAGGCGCCGCGCGATCTCGGTCTTGCCGACGCCGGTCGGCCCGATCATCAGGATGTTCTTCGGCAGGATTTCGTCGCGCAGCGCCTCGGGAAGCTGCTGGCGCCGCCAGCGGTTGCGCAGCGCAATGGCCACGGCGCGCTTGGCGTCGTCCTGGCCCACGATGAAGCGGTCGAGCTCGGAAACGATCTCCCGGGGGCTGAACGAGGTCACGGCGTCTCCAGGCTCTCGATGGTCAATTCGCTATTGGTATAGATGCAGATGCCGGCCGCGATTTCCATAGCGCGCCTCGCCACAGCCTCCGCGTCGAAGCTTTCTATCGGATGCAGCGCGCGCGCCGCCGCCAGCGCATAGGCGCCGCCCGAGCCGATGCCGATCAGCCCGTCCTCCGGCTCCAGCACGTCGCCATTGCCGGTCAGCACCAGCGAGACATCCCGGTCGGCCACCGCCATCATCGCCTCCAGCCGGCGGAGATAGCGGTCCGTGCGCCAGTCCTTCGCCATCTCGACGCAGGCCCGCGCAAGCTGCCCCTTATATTGTTCGAGCTTGCCTTCGAGGCGCTCGAAAAGGGCGAAGGCGTCGGCGGTGGCGCCGGCGAAGCCCGCAATCACCTTGCCGTCGCCGAGCAGGCGCACCTTGCGCGCATTCGCCTTGAGCACGGTCGGCCCGAGCGTGACCTGCCCGTCGCCGGCGATCACCACGCGGCCCTCCTTGCGCACCGATAGGATAGTGGTGCCGTGCCAGGCGGGCGTCTTGTTCTCGTCCATAAGTGCCCCATGCCTCCCGGAAGCGCGCATGAGCGGTTTAGGCGCACCGGCCCCGCCATTCAAGGCCGCGACGGGCGCAAACCGGCTACGGTCCGCCCGCCGCTGCTATGACGACCCCGAGCGCCTGCCAGTCCGGCGGGCCGGCAGCGGCTATCGGCTGGATGCAGACCTGGTCGGCGCCGGCGTCGAAATGCGCGCGGAGCCGTTCGGCGACCGTCTCCGCGCCGCCCCAGGCGACCATCGCGTCCATCAGCCGGTCGGAGCCGCCATTCTCCATGTCCTCGTTGGTGAAACCGGTGCGGAGCCAGTTGTTGCGGTAGTTGTCGAGCGTCATGTAGCGCGCGAGCTCCTGGCGCGCGGCCGCCCGGGCCGCCCCGGCATCCTCCGAAAGGCAGAGTTTCTGCTCGACCGCGAGCCAGCGTCCGGGGCCGAGAATGCTTCGGGCGCGCGCCGTGTGCTCCGGCGTCACATTATAGGGGATGGCGCCCCGGCAGCGTTCGGCGGCGAGTTCCAGCATGCGCGGCCCGAGCGCGGCGATCACCACCGGCCGGTCCGGGTCGTCCAGCGGCGGCCCGTCGGCGGCTATGCCCTCCAGATAGCGTCGCATGGTCGCCACGGGGCCGGCATAGCGGTGGCCGCGCAAGGTCTCGACAAGCGGCGGATGGCTGACGCCGAGTCCGAGCACGAAGCGCCCGCCGGAAAGGTCCGCCAGCGTGCGCCGGCCGTTGCGCGCCGTGATCGGGTCGCGCGCATAGATATTGGCGATGGAGCTGCCGATGGCAATCCGAGGAGCCTCGGCCAGCAGGAAACTCGCGAGTGCGAGGCTCTCATAGCCGTTCGATTCCGGATACCAGAGATGCGAGCAGCCGAGTGCCTCCGCGCCGCGCGCCAGCCCGCCGAGTCCCGCCCCGTCCAGCCGGTCGGTCGGATACCAGAAACCGAATCTACCGTAATGCATGCGAACACCCCCTTCGCCACCGTTCCGGGCGTTGCGCCCGCCGTCCGGCGCCGGCTCAGATTAGCGCATTTCAGCGGCGGGCCTTTGTGAAAAGATATCGGCGGGGCATCCGGACAGCGCCCTGCGTCAAATCATCGGGATGCAATTGGCCCCCGTTTTGTGTAGCTTCAGGGCGACCTCCAGATATGGTATGCTTTCTTGAATCGGATACTACAGATTGGCGTTTGCGGCATGAGCCATCCGTCATTTGCAGGCCGCGCCGCCCCGGTCTGCAGGAGGTGAACGCGATGTCTCCTCTGTTGCCGAGCCGGTTGCTCCATCTGCTGCCGCCCGAGACAGCGCATGGCGTTGCGCTTCGCCTCCTCAAACTGTCCCCTCTCGGCCTGCGGGCGCCGGCAATGCCCGTGCGGCGGGCCGGGATCGAGGCAGGCAACCCGGTGGGTCTGGCGGCGGGTTTCGACAGGCATGGGGAGGTTGTCCGCGGCGCGCTCGGCCTCGGCTTCGGTTTTATCGAGATCGGCGGCGTTACGCCGAAGCCGCAGCCCGGCAATCCGAAACCGAGATTGTTTCGCCTCGCCGCCGACCGGGCGGTTATCAACCGCATGGGCTTTTACAGCCACGGGATGGACGCCGTCGCGCGGCGGCTGGAGCGCTACCGCAACAAGGGCGGACGGGGGACGGTCGGCGTCAATCTGGCAAAGAACAAGGCGAGCGAGGATGCCGCGGCCGATTATGCGGCAGTGGCGCGGGCGGTGGCCGGGCTCGCCGATTTCGTGACGGTCAATGTGTCTTCGCCGAACACGCCGGGACTGCGAGCGCTGCAGACGGAGGGCGAGCTCAGGCGGATCGTGGAGCGGGTGCGCGAGACGCTGCCGGCCGGCTCGGCGCTCTGGGTCAAGCTCTGCCCGGACCTCGGCGCGGCGGAGCGCGCCCTGCTCGGAGCGGCGCTGGCGACCATGCCGGTCGATGGCGTCGTCGTCGCCAATACCACCGTTTCGAGGCCGGCCGGCCTCCGCTCGCCGGCGCGCGCGGAGCAGGGCGGCCTGAGCGGCCCGCCGCTCAAGGCGCTTGCCGCCGAGGCTATGCGCGATATTGCGGCCGCGTCGGAAGGCAAGGTCGATCTCATCGGCGTCGGCGGAATCGAAGATGCGGAGGATGCCCGCGAAAGGCTCGAGGCCGGCGCGTCCCTGGTGCAGTTCCACACGGCGCTCATCTACGGGGGAAGCCTGCTGCCCTACCGGATCGCCAGCGGTCTGGCCCGTGGCGCCCGGTCCGCGCTGGCCGCAGACGGCATGGCGCCGGCGCCGGCCTTCTCTTCCGCCCTGCCGCAATAGCCGACAGCGCAGGCCATGAGCGCCACGGAAATCCTTGCCGGCCTTGCGCCGCTGGCGGACCGCTACGATTCCTATCTGGTCGATCTCTGGGGCTGCCTGCATGACGGCGTGGCGCCCTTTCCGGCGGCGGTGGAGGCGCTGGAGCGGCTGCGGGCCGGCGGCGGCAAGAAGGTCTGCTTCCTCTCCAACGGTCCGCGGCGGATTGCATCGCTCATCCGCCGCCTGGACGATATGGGCGTGCCGCGGAGCCTCTATGATGCGGTCATGTCGTCGGGCGAGTCCGCCTGGGCCGCGCTCAAGCATCGCAGCGACCCCTGGCACGCGCGGCTGGGGCGGCGCTGTCTGCATGTGGGGCCGGAGCGCGACAACGATGTGCGCGAGGGCAACGGCCTCGACATCGTGACGCGGGTCGAGGACGCCGACTTCATTCTCTGCACGGGCATAGACCGCTGGGACGAGACGGTCGCCGACTACGAGCCGCTGCTGGCGGCGGGCGCGGCGCGGGGCCTGCCGATGGTCTGCGCCAATCCGGACCTTGTGGTGCATATCGGCGACAAGCTCTCGCTCTGCGCGGGGTCGCTGGCCATGCGCTATATCGAGCTCGGCGGCGATGTCGCCTGGCACGGCAAGCCGGACGGCTCCGTGTTCGCCCGCGCGCTGGAAGCGCTCGGCGGCCCCGACCCGGCGCGCGCGCTGATGATCGGCGACGGGCTCAGAACCGACATTGCCGGC
Organism: Alphaproteobacteria bacterium; assembly: GCA_022822125.1. Next base: position 11,415 of record JAJECF010000017.1, on the reverse strand, counting down.
GGCAACGCCTATGGCATCGACACGCTCTTTCTTTCGGGCGGCATCCACGGCGAAGAGGTGGGCGCGCCGCTGGACCCGGCCCGCCTGGAAGCCCGCTCAGCCGAACTCGGCGTCCGCCCGACCTGGGCGATGGAAGCGCTTCGCTGGTAGGCCGCCGCCCGGAGACGGGCCCGGCTATTCGTCCGCGCGGAAATTCAGCTCGATCAGGACTTCGTTCGGGTCGCGGACGAAGATCTGGCGCAGCTTGCCGCCCGGCACCACGCGCGTCTCGTGCTCATAGCCCCTCTCTCCGAGGAAAGCCGCATAGCGGTCGAAGCCCTCGGCCGCGAACGCCACATGGTCGATGCAGCCGGAGCCCGAGGCGTCCTGTTCGTCCACGCCGATCAGGTGGATGACAGCCTCCGGGCCGCAATAGAGCCACGCGCCGGGGAAGTCGAAAGCGGGGCGGTCGCCGTTCTCGAAGCCCAGAATGTCTTCGTAGAAGGCGACGGTCTCGTCGAGCTTGTCGGTCATGATGTTGACGTGCTGGAGCATGGTTAGCGTCATGGGCGCGGCCTCCTTCAGGCTTGGCTCGGCAGGTTGGAGGGGATGTCGGGGTCGAGGGGGTAGATCGGGCGGCGCAGATTCTTCCACGGGAAGAGGCTGTAGTCCGAGGTTGTCGCGCCCGGCCCGGCAAGCATCACGATCTCGCGCGCCATCGGCTCGAATCCCGCGCGGAAATGCTGGCGCGACTTGATGAGGACATAGCGCTTGGCGGCCGGGTCGATGCCGCAATGTGTAAAGCAGCCCACGTCGAACGGTTCGTAGCGCTCCTCCGAGACAACGACCTCCGCCGAACCCGTATCCAGCACGGCGGTGCGTCCGATGGAAAGCCTCACGCCGGTGAACATCGGCCCGGTCACAGTGAACTCGCCGTCGGTGATCCGGCGCACCCGGCCGCGAAGCTTGAGCGGTTTGCCCTCGAGGCCCATGGCGGGCATGTCGGTCTTGCCGCCGATCTCAACCTCGACCTCCGCGCCCACGCCCGCCGCAATCATCTCCGCCACGGCCTGCGGGTCGGCGAACGGTCCCGCCGCCATGCCGGTCAGGCCCTGCCGAAGGCATTCCCGGAGCGCGGCCATCACATCCTGGTTGCCGCCGGATCCGGTATTGTCACCGTGATCGACCAGCAGCACGGGGCCGTCTCGCTCGCCCATCGCCGCGGCGCGCGAAACCGATTCCGCCATCGGTTCGATGTCGAACAGGAAGTCGGCGCGCCTGTCCCAGGCCTCGCCCATCAGGTCGAGCACCAGCCGCTCGGCCCTGTCCGCAGGCCCCTGCACAACGGCCGAAATGCCGACATGTTCGATATCGGCGAGCGGGAAGCAGCCGAACACCGAGGCCAGCAGCACCTCGCCGCTGTCTTCGGCCGCGCTGGCGCGGTCCATGATCGCCTGCATTGGCGGGCGCGAGGGCGAATGCACGTTCATATGCGGCATCAGCGGCAGGGAATGCCAGGCCGTCGCCGCTGCCGCGCCGTTCATCGCCTTGAGCAGCGCCTCGCCCGCCCGCATGCCGGTCTCGTACATGTCGATATGCGGATAGGTGCGGTAGCCGGCGAGCGCGGTCGGCAGCGTGGCAAGGTCGCGCGTCAGGTTGGTGTGGAAGTCCAGCGCGACTGCTATCGGCAGGTCCGGCGCTTCGGCGCGGATGCGGCGCAGGAGTTCGCCCTCGCCGTCGTCGAAGCCCTCCGTCACCATCGCGCCGTGAAGGTCCAGGAACAGCGCATCGCAGCCGGAGCGGACCGCTTCCAGCACGGCCTCGGCGACGAGGTCGAGGATTCCGTCCGGCGCGGGCGCGCTCGGATGGGCGTTGGCCGCGACCGGCACGGCGAGCAGGGCGCCCTCGCGCTCGGCGATATCGATATAGGCGGCGAGCGGGTTGTTGGTGCCGCGATAGACGCGCAGCGCCTCCTCGCCCCGCGCGGGCCCGTCCGTAGGCCCGACGCGCCCGAAGGCCGAAATGGGCGTCGGCACCGGCGAGAAGGTGTTGGTCTCATGGCGCATCAGCGCCGCAACGAAGCGTTTCCGGCTCATGGCGGGCCATTCTGTCGGAAGCCGTCCGGCTTGGCAAAGCATCGGCGGGGCGATTCCCCGCGGCGGCCGGTCATGGCATTGTCCGCCTTCGGCGCAGCACGGGAGTTCGACCATGAACCGACTTTTCAACGAAGCGGAATCGGCGGACATCGTCATCGAGCGGCTCGCCGGATGCGAGGACCCGCGGTTTCGCGAAGTCATGGAGGCCGCCATCCGGCATCTGCACGACTTCGTGAAGGAGGTGGAGCCCACGGTCGAGGAGTGGGGCCGGGCCATCGGGTTCCTGACCGCCACCGGGCAGATGTGCGACGACCGCCGCCAGGAGTGGATTCTGGCCTCCGACGTGCTGGGCGTTTCCATGCTGGTGGAAACGCTCAACCACCGCTCCGAGGGCGGCTCCACGGAGGCGACGGTGCTCGGCCCCTTCCATGTGGAGGGCGCGCCGCAGCTCGAACCGGGTGCCGATATCTGCCGGGACGGCAAGGGGACGCCCTGCCATGTCTCGGGCTGCGTTACGGATGTCGAAGGCCGCCCCCTGGCCGGTGTGAGCCTGGATATCTGGCAGACGAACGCCGACGGCCTGTATGATGTCCAGCAGCCGGAACTGCAGCCGGAGATGAATCTTCGCGGACGCTTTCTCACGGATGCGGAGGGGCGCTACGCCTTCCGCACCGTCAGGCCGGTATCCTATCCGGTGCCGACCGACGGCCCGGTGGGCGACATACTCATGCGCATGGGCCGCCACGCATGGCGGCCGGCGCATATCCACTTCATCGCGAGCAAGCCCGGCTACCGGCGCCTCGTGACGCATATCTTCGCCCATGACGACCCCTATATCGACTCCGACGCCGTGTTCGGGGTCAAGGAGGCGCTGCTGGTAGAATTCCGCGAGCATGACGACCCCGTGCGGGCGCGCGAGCTCGGTGTGAAGGCGCCCTTCTGCACCGCGGAATTCGACATCCGGCTGGCGCGCGAAGACTGACCTCAGGGCGCGCGAACGAGAGCGGCGGTCTGAGCGGCGGAGAAGGCTTCCGCGCGGCCGCAGAACTGGCAGACCATCTCCAGGGAGCCGTCCTCGCGGCGCATGTCGTCCATCTCCCCGGCGGAGAGCGCGCGGAGCACGGTTTCCATGCGCGCCCGGCCGCCGCAACGGCAGCCGTCGCGAAGCGGCAGGGCGGGATCGACGCGCAGCTCGTCGCGGTGGAAAAGGCGCAGCAGCAGCGCATCGCCCGGCAAGGCCGCGTCGAGCAGTTCGTCCGGCCCGACGGTCGCCATGTAATGCCCGAGCCGGGTCCAGAGTTCGTCCGTCTCCTCGGGCGGGCCCGGATCGTCCGGAAGGCGCTGGAGCACAAGCGCCGCGGCCCGCCAGGCCCCGCCGCGCCGGTCGCAGGCGGCCGCCAGGCAGGTGTCGATCTGCTCCGACTGGCGGAAATAATGCAGGACGGACGGCGCGAGGCCGCCCGTCGCGAGTTCGACCACGCCCTGGTAGCGCTCGCCGCCGTCGGCGGGATCGAAGGTGAGCGCCAGATAGCCGGCGCCGAAGAGCGCGCCGCCTGCCGGCCCGGCCTCGCCCTCGAAGCCGGCGAAGCCGCGCATCAGCCCTGTCGAATCGATATCCGCCACGAGCCGGCGGACCGCGCCGTCGCCTTCGACCTGAAGCGTGAAGACGCCGTCCGCCTTGAGCGACTGCGACAGCGCCGCCGCGATCGCCAGCGCTTCGCCGAGCGCTTCCGCCGCCGCATCGGGATAGGCGTGCCGGTCGAGGATCCGCGCGATTTCCGGCCCGAGGCGCACCAGCCGGCCGCGCACGCGCGTGCCGGCCAGCCGGAACGGCCTGACATAGTCGTCGCGAAGCCCCGCGCGCGCCTCCATGCGCCCGCGCTACCGCCCGAGGCACCAGGCGAGAATGCCCTTCTGGGCGTGCAGCCGGTTTTCGGCCTCGTCCCAGACGACCGATTGCGGCCCGTCGATCACCGCGCCGGACACCTCCTCGCCGCGATGCGCCGGCAGGCAGTGCAGGAAAATTGCATCCGGCCGCGCCCCCGCCATCAACCCTTCATCGACGCGGTAGGGCGCGAGCATGTTGTGGCGGCTCTCCTTCCCACCGTCATTCATCGACACCCAGACATCGGTGACGACCGCATGGGCATCGCGGACGGCCGCCTGCGGTTCGTCATGGATGCTGACCCGCGCGCCGTTCGCCCGGGCCCAGGCGAGCGCGTCCGCCGGCGGGCGGCGCTCCGGCGGACAGGCGACGGCGAAGTCGAAGTCGAAACGGGCTGCGGCGTGGATCCAGCTCGTCGCGACATTGTTGCCGTCGCCGCTCCAGGCGATGCGCTTGCCGGCGATGGCGCCGCGCTGTTCCTCGAAGGTCATCACATCCGCCATAAGCTGGCAGGGATGCGAGCGGTCCGTCAGGCCGTTGATGACCGGCACGCGGGCGTGGGCGGCAAGCTCGGTCAGCTTGTCGTGGCTGTCGGTGCGGATCATGATCGCATCGACATAGCGAGACAGCACCCGCGCGGTGTCCGCCCAACTCTCGCCGCGCTTGACCTGGGTATCCTGGCCCGAAAGCACGATGACATGCCCGCCGAGCTGGCGCATGGCGACCTCGAAGGACACGCGGGTGCGGGTCGAGGGCTGCTCGAAGAGCATGGCGAGCGTCTTGCCCTCCAGCGGCCGGTCCGGATCCCCCGCCTTGAAGGCGAGGGCCCGGTCCAGGATGCGGCGGAGCGCGGCCCCGTCGTGGTCCTTGAGGTCGAGGAAATGGCGCGGCGCGCTCATGGCCCTCACGCAGCGGCGGCGGCGAATTCCCGGCAAGCGCCTTCGACCATGTCGACCGCCTCGCCGACATGCGAGTCCTCGACGACCAGCGGCGGCAGCAGCCGCACGACATTCTCGCCGGCGGGCACCGCAAGCAGGCCTTGGCGGCGGAGCGCGCCCACAAACTCGCCATTCGCGGGGCCGGTGCGCAGGCCGATCATCATGCCCATGCCGCGCACCTCGAGAATCGTGTCGGGATAGCGCGCCGAAAGCGCTTCCAGCCGTGCTTGCAGGTCCGCCGCGCGCGCCCGCACACCGTCGAGGAAGCCCTCGGCAAGCACCGCGTCCAGCACGGCGTTGACCACGGCCGTTGCCAGCGGATTGCCGCCGAAGGTGGAGCCATGCGTGCCCGCGACCATGCCTGATGCCGCTTCTTCCGTAGCAAGGCAGGCGCCGACGGGGAAGCCGCCGCCGAGGCCCTTGGCGAGCGCCATCACGTCCGGGCGGACGCCCGCCCATTCATAGGCGAACAGCTTGCCGGTGCGGCCCATTCCGCATTGCACCTCATCGAGGAACATGAGCAGGCCGAACTCGTCGCAGATCTTGCGCACGCCCTTCAGGTAGTCCGCGGACATCGGGCGGATGCCGCCTTCGCCCTGTACCGGCTCCACCAGAATGGCGCAGGTTTCACCGGACACGGCCGCGCGCAACTCGTTGAGGTTGCCGAAGGCCACCTGGTCGAAGCCCTCCGTCACCGGGCCGAAGCCCTTGTAGAGCTTCTCCTGACCGGAAGCCGCGATGGAGGCGAGCGAGCGGCCGTGGAAGCAGCCCTCGACGGTGACGATGCGGAAACGCTCCGCCTCGCCCTTGTCGGCATAGTGCTTGCGCACGAGCTTGATGCCGCACTCGATAGCCTCGAGGCCGGAATTGCAGAAGAAGACCGTGTCCGCGAAGCTGTTCTCAGTCAGCCGTCGCCCGGCTCGCTCCTGATTCGGGATATTGTACAGGTTCGAGGTATGCCAGAGCCGGCCGGCCTGATCCTGGAGCGCGGCGACGAGGCCGGGATGGGCGTGGCCGAGAGCGGTCACGGCGATCCCGCCGCCGAAGTCCAGGAACCGCCGCCCGTCGGACGCGAAGAGGTACGGTCCCTCGCCTTTCTCGAAAGCGATGTCCCGATCCCCATAGGTCGGCATCAGGGGGGCGATCACGAGTGGTCTCCTTCATTTGGGTCTTCAAACGACAACCCCGCCGCGAGCGGACGGGGAAGCCGGCATTAGCGGTTGCCGGCGCGGCTTGTCAATGCCCCGGTCTGCCGGGCGCCGCGCCGTGCGCCCTCCTTTGGGGGGATGAGCCGGCCGAACCGGCCGCCACCACTGGCTGCGATCGACGATCCGCCGGTATCAGTCGTCCGGGGACATACTTCGCCGGGCCGCAAGCCGGCGCAGTTCCGCCGGCCTGACAGCGCCGAGGGCGAGGGCGGCGAGGGCAAACACCGCGAAGCCGCCGCTGCAGAGCGCAGCGAGCGCCCCGATGCGCGCGCCCTCGCCGCCGGCAAGCCAGGGGCCGAGCGCTTCCAACCCGCCGAGAAGCGCAGCCGCCATGACGAGCGCTGCGCCTGCTGCGCGCGGCAGGCGGGAGCGCAGCCGTCGGTCCGCTTCGCAATGGCCGCCGCGGCGCAGCATCGTCCACAGGAGGCCTGCATTCGCCCAGGCGGCGACGCTGGTCGCAGCCGCGATGCCGACATGCCCGAACTCCCGGTAAAGCGCCAGGCTGAGGCCGGTATTGAGCGCCACGGCGACGACCGTGATCCGGAACGGGCTGCGCATGTCGCCGCGCGCGAAGAAGCCGGGCTGCAACACCCGCGCCAGGACGAAAGCCGGCAGCCCGGCGGCGAAAGCGGCGATGGCCGCCGCCGTCGCTTGCGTATCCGCCGCGGAAAAGGCGCCGCGCTCGAACAGGGCGCCCGCAACAGCCTGCGGCATGACGACAAGCGCGGCGGCGGCCGGCAGCGCCAGCAGCATGGCGATCTCGATGGCGCGGTTCATCTCGTCCGATGCGCCTGCATTGTCGCCAGCCCGCAGCGCACGGGCGAGCCGGGGCAGCAGCGCCGTGCCGAGCGCGATGCCCACCACGCCGAGCGGCAGCTGGTAGATGCGGTCCGCATAGTGAAGCCAGGCAACCGCCCCGGTCGGCAGCAGCGAGGCGATCATCGTGCCGATGAGCAGATTGATCTGGAGCGCGCCGGCGGACAGAGCGCCCGGGACCAATTGGCGGAGCAACCGCCGGACGCCGCGCGTGAGCCGGGGCCGGCGCAGCCTGAGCCTGAGCCGCGCCCGGCGCATGTCCCAGAGAATCAGCGCCAATTGCCCGAACCCGGCAAGGCAGACGCCGATGGACAGCGCGAGCCCCGGCGCGCCCGTCCACAGCGCCGACACGGCGAGCGCGGCGATGAGCACGACATTGAGCAGGATCGGCGCGGCCGACGGAACTGCGAAGCGGTAGAAGCTGTTCAATATGCCGGCGAAGAAGGCGAGCAGCGCCATGCACATGAGATAGGGGAAGGTGAGCCGCGAGAAGAGCACGGCCGGGCCGAAGCGCTCCGGCTGGTCGAGGAAGCCCGGCGCCAGGATCGCCACCAGGATCGGCATGAAGGCCTCGGCAAGCGCGGTGAACACGAGCAGCGTGGCGAACAGCACCGCCAGCACCTCCTCGCCGAAAGCGAGCGCCGCCTTTCGCCCGTCCTGCTGGAGCCGGCCCGAGAACATCGGTACGAAGGCGGCCGCGAACGCGCCCTCCGCAAACAGCCGGCGGAACAGGTTGGGCAGGCGGAAGGCGACGAGAAAGGCGTCGGCGACGGGCCCCGCGCCGAGCAGGGCGGCGAATGCAAGGTCGCGCACGAAGCCCAGCACCCGGCTCGCCATCGTATAGCCGCCGACGGTCACAGCGGCGCGCAGGAGCGCCATCGCCAGTCCTCAGCCGGTTTCGTCCGGGCCCGCGACCGCCTGGAGCAGGCGCTCATGCACGCGGGCGAGCTTGCCGTCATGGACCACTTTCAGCCCGAACACATCCTTGACATAGAAGACATCGACCACCCGTTCGCCATAGGTGGCGATGCGGGCCGTCGCGATCCGGAGGCTGAGGTCGGAGAGCGCGCGCGCCACATCGAACAGGAAGCCCGGACGGTCGCGCCCGTTGACCTCGATGACGGTGTGGGCGGCCGAGGCGCGATTGTCGATCAGCACGCGGGGCGGCACGGTGAACACGGCGGTGCGCGAGGGCCAGGCCCGCTGGCGCCCGACCTCGCGCCGGAGGTCGATCTCGCCGCCGAGCGCCTCCCGCACCCGGCGCTCCAGCGCCTGCAGGCGGCGCGCGCCGGTCACCGCCCGCCCTTCGGCGTCCTGGACCTGGAAGGCGTCGATGGCGATTCCGTCCGCAAAGGTGAAGACCCGGGCCTCGACGACGCTCATGCCGGAAGCCGCCAGCGCGCCGGCGAGGCGCGAGAACAGGCCCGGATGATCGTGCGCGCAGAACACGACCTCGGTGACCGCGCGCCCCTCGTCGATGCGCGCCTTCACGGAAAGCGCGGCGGGATCGTCCCGCACCTCCGCGATCATGCCCGCGTGATGCGCCAGCGTGTCGCGGTCCCAGGCGAGCCAGTAGCTGGCCGGCGCGGCCTCGGCGAAGGTCCGGAAGACCTCGTCCGGCCAGCCGGGCAGGGCGGCGCGCAGGCCGTCCTGCGCTTCGCGCACCCGCTCGGCGGCGGCGAGGCGGATGTCGCCTCCGGTCAGCAACTCCTCGGTCTTGAAATAGAGTTCGCGCAGCAGCGCCGCCTTCCAGCCGTTCCAGACATTGGGGCCGACGGCGCGGATGTCGGCCACGGTCAGCACCAGCAGCAGCCGGAGCCGCTCCGGCGATTGCACCAGATCCGCGAAATCGGCGACGGCGCGCGCATCGTTGAGGTCGAGCTTGAAGGCCGCCGCGCTCATGGCGAGATGGTGGCGAACCAGCCAGGAGACCGTTTCGGTCTCCTCGTCGGTGAGGCCGAGTTCCGGCCCGAGCCTGAGCGCGTCCTCGGCCCCCAGCACCGAATGGTCGCCGCCGCGCCCCTTGGCGATATCGTGCATGAAGACCGCAAGATAGAGCGCCCGGCGCGACAGCACCTTGTGGACAATTTCCGAGGCGACCGGCGTCTCGTCCCGGAGCTCGCCCTGTTCGATGCGGTGCAGGATGCCGATGGCCCGGATCGTGTGCTCGTCCACCGTATAAGTGTGGTACATGTCGTATTGCATCTGCGCCACGACCCGTCCGAACACCGGGATGAGACGGCCGAGCAGCCCCGCCTCGTTCATCCGCCGGAGCGTTGCGTCGGGCGCCTTCGGCGAGGTCATCATGTCCAGGAAAAGCGCGGCGGCTTCCGGCCGGCAGTGGAAGCCGGAATCGATCCGGTGCAGATTCCGCGTCACCTGCCTGAGCGCTGCCGGATGGATATCGAGGTCGTGGCGCTGGGCCTCGTGGAAGAGCCGCAGCATGTCCGCCGGGTCCGTCTCGAAGGCATCCTCCCTCGCGAGGTCGAGCCAGCCGCGCTCGGCGGTGAACGGGCCCATCTGCCGGTCGCGGGTCAGCAGCCGGGAGAGGGAGAGCAGCGGCCGGCGGCGGTGTTCGTCCTCCAGAGCGGCGCAGAAGATACGCGTCAGGTCTCCCACCTTCTTCGCCACGAGGTAGTAATGCTTCATGAAGCGCTCGACGGGGCGCGCGCCGGCGCGGCCGCGATAGCCGAGCCGGGCGGCGATCTCCTGCTGGAGGTCGAAGGTCAGCCGCTCCTCGGCGCGCCCGGCCAGGTAATGCAGGTGGCAGCGGACGGTCGAGAGGAACCGTTCGGCCTTGCGGAACGCCGCGAGCTCGGCCGGCGCAAACACGCCCTTGCCCGCCAGTTCGCCCACATCGTCCACCCGGTAGAGATATTTGGCGATCCAGTAGAGCGTGTGCAGGTCGCGCAGCCCGCCCTTGCCTTCCTTGACATTCGGCTCGACGACATAGCGGCTGTCGCCGAAGCGCAGATGGCGCTCGTCGCGCTCGGCCAGTTTCCGTTCGGCGAATTCCGGGCCGGTCTTCTTCACCAGCTCGTCGGCGAAGCGGGTTCGGAACTCGTCGTAAAGGCCGGCCTCGCCCCAGAGGAAGCGCGTTTCAAGCAGGCTGGTGCAGATCGTCGCGTCGCGGCCGGCGAGGCGGAGGCATTCCTCGACCGAACGGGTGGCGTGGCCGACCTTGAGGCCCGTATCCCAGAGCAGCAGCAGCGCATATTCGACGATCTGCTCCACCCGGGGCGTGACCTTCCAGGGCAGGAGGAACAACAGGTCGAGGTCCGAATAGGGGGCGAGGCCGCCGCGCCCGTAGCCGCCCTGGGCGACAAGCGCGAAGCGGTCTCCGGTGGTCGGGTTGGCGGCGGGAAACGCGGTCCCGGCGACGAAATCGAACAGCCCGCCCGCGATCCGGTCCATGGCGGCGGAGAGTTCGGCCATCGCGACAGGGGCCGGCCGGCCGGCCTCGAAAGCGGCGCGCACGGCCCCGCGCGTCTCCTCCACGCCTTCCTTCAGTATGGCGAGAGCCTGGTCCCGGCCAGGCCGGGATTCGGCGCCGAGCGCGTCGAGCCGGGCGACCGTCCGCGTGGCCTGCCGGGCGCTTTCCCCGGCATATTGCAGGCCGGCTCCGTCCACGCGCCTTGCCCTCGCTGCCGTCAGGCGCGACCATGGGCGGCAGAGGGCGGCCCGTCAAGGCGGCGGGCTCGCCGGCGCCGGTTATGAGGAAGGGTCGATGGGCAACGGGATTCTGGCGGTATGGACCGACTGCGCCGCCGAAGGCGAAGCGGATTTCAACGAGTGGTACAACCGCGAGCACCTGCCGGAGCGGGTGGGCGTGCCGGGCTTCCTGAAGGGTGTGCGCTACCGCGCGGTCGAGGCGGACCGGGGCTATTTCACCTGGTACCGCACGGAAGATGTGGGCGTGCTGGCGTCGAAGCCCTATCGCGACCGCCTGAACGACCCGACCGCATGGACAGAACGCACGATGCACGTCTTCCGCAACACGATCCGCTCGGCGATGACGGTCGAGGGCGAGGCGGGCGAAGCCTCCATCGGCGCCTGGGCGGCGGTGCTGCGCGCGGACGAGGGCCTGGGCGCGGTCGATCTGGAAGGGCTCGCCGCCGCCGGGGAGGCGCTTTCCGCGATGCGATGGCGGCTCGACATGGCGGCGACGGGCAGCCCGACCGCGGAAGCCGCGATCCGCGGGCCGGACACCCAGGCGCAGCAGGCGGTGCTGGTTCAGACGACGACCGAGGATGCGGCGCGGCGCGCGGCGGCGGCGCTTGCGGGACAGGGCGAGGTCGGCGTCTATGCGCTGATGGCGGTGCTCGCCAGCGAAGACCTGGGTTAGGGCGCAGTGGTGGAGCCGAGGGGGCTCGAACCCCTGACCTTCGCATTGCGAACGCGACGCTCTCCCGGCTGAGCTACGGCCCCACAGATCGCACGACGCCGCCTCTAGGCGGCAGCCGGGAAGCGGGGTTATGTTCAACGCGCCGGAG
>JAJECF010000235.1 GCA_022822125.1 Alphaproteobacteria bacterium | reverse complement strand
GTGGTGATCGCCTATGAGCCGGCGGTGCTTCGCGTGTTCGAGTGTCCGCGGGAGGCGATCGCGCGGATGATCGCGAGCGCTGTTGCGGAGGGCCAGTTCAGCGAGGCGCTGGAGCTTGAGCGCGAGGTCCTGGTGCTGTGCCGGGACCGGCAGGCGATCCTGAAGGAGCTGGTGCAGTCGGAGCTGGACCTGGCGGCTGCCTTGCAGAAATCCGCGACGGCGCGCGCGAAGGAAGCGCTGGCGCTGGAGACGGCGCGGCGCGAGGCGGATGCCCGGATCGAGGCGGCCAGGTCGGCGATTCTGGAGTCGGCCAGGGAAGAGATGTCCCGCGCGGCGGATGCCCGGGTCGAAGCGGCGAAAGCCGAGGCCGCGCGGGAGGCGGAGGCGAGGATCGCGGAGGCCAGGGCGGAAGTAGCCAGGGCGGTGCCGGCAGCGGCGCCCGCGCAATCGGGTGACGAAGCGCCCGAATACGGGTGGTTCGCCGTGATGGGCTCCGGAGGCGATCTCCGGGCGGCGGTGACTGACGGAGACATGGTCTGGCGGGTGCGGGCCGGAGAGAGCCTACCGGGCGGCGTGACGGTGGTGGCGGTCGAAGCGCGGCCCCCCGGTGTCCGGGTGCGAGGGTGGACATCGGACCGTCTCCCTTACCGGCCGGGGGTAGGCCGATGAAGGGCGGCTTCGCAAAGGCGCTGAAAGGGCTGTTCGTTCGCGAGCCCGCGCCGGAGGTCATGCCGTCCGGGCTGCTTCGCTGGCGCCGGATGGACGAGCGGTTCCGGGAGCGCTGCGCGGTCTGGGCGGACGGCCGGGTGATCATTGCCGAGGGGTTCGTCGGCGACCTGGAGGTGCGCGAGGTCCTGGTGGAGCTGCAGCGGTCCGGGGCGCTGCCGGACGTGCTGCGGGAGAGCACGGGGACGCTTCAGGAGGTTGCCGAGGTCTGGCGCGGCAACCGGGTTGGCGGCGACGTCCTCGACGTGAACCCGAGGGTGGTCGAGGGGCTTGTGTCGATCTTTACCGAAGCGGTGAAGGCCGAGGCCTCGGACGTGGTGTTCCAGCTGGGGCAGGACGATTGCCGGGTCTATGCGATCGTCAACGACCGGAAGTTCCGGATCGGGAACCCGATCCCCGTACGGGATGCGAAGCAGGCATACGGCTTCCTGTTCTTCGTGAAGGACGAGGGCTCGCGCCACACCTCGCTGCAGCGGGACCGCTTTCAGGGTTTCAGCATCAGGCCTTCGGAGAGGTTCCCGCTGCCGAAGGAGATATCGGCGCTTCGCTGCCAGGCGGGGCCGTATGAGCCGGACGGGCACGCGCTTTTCATCCGCCTGTTCAGGGGCGGCCAGGTCAGGGACAAGACGCTGGAGAGCCTGGGCCACACGCCGGAGGTGGCTGCGATCTTCCGCGAGATCCGGATGTCGAAATACGGCGGCATTTTCATCGGCGGCAAGACCGGCGACGGGAAATCGACCTCATTGGTCGTGAACCTCAACCTGCAGATGAGGGAGCACAAGGGCCAGCTGAACATGGTGACGCTGGAGGACCCGGTCGAGAACGAGATCGAGGGCGCGGTCCAGATCGCGTTGTCGGGCAAGGGTATCGGGGAGGAGCGGGAGAAGCACTTCGAGGAAGGGCTGATGCATTTCGTGCGGGTGCATCCGGCGTCGGGGATGGTGGGCGAGATCAGGGACCGGATGAGCGCGCGCCAGGTGCTGCAGTTCATCGACAGCGGCCACCAGATCTGGACGACGATCCACGTTCACAGCGCGAACGGGATCCTGTTCCGCCTGATGGACCTGGGGGTGACGGAGGCTGAGGTCACCAAGCGCGGGAACGTGCGCATCCTGATGAAGCAGACGCTGGTGAGCATGCTGTGCCCGAAGTGCTCGAAACCGGAAAGGCCGGAAGGGGCGGCGGTTCCGGAAACTCTGCTGGCCATGCTCGGGCCGGGCGTGCGCTATCGCGATCCGAATGGGTGCGGGGCCTGCCGGCAGGCGGGGGCCTCGGAGCTGTGGCTGGAAGCGTGGTCCGGCTATGCGCGGCCGATCGCGGTGGCGGAGTGGATCGTTCCCGACGACGGCTATCTGCGGTTCGTGGGCAAGCGGGATGCGATCGGGGCCTGGAACTACTGGGTGAACGAGATGGGAGGCGTTCCGATCGGCCACAAGGTCTGGCGCGCGGTCGCCGAGGGCCGGGTCGATCCGGAGGACGCGCTGCTCAAGGGTGCCGAGATCGCGGAGGCGGAGGAGGCGCTGAACGGGAAGCCGGCGAAGCCGAGGCTGGTCTCGGACGGCGGGGAGGCGGCCGGGTGATGCGGTTCCCCTGGATGTTCGTGAGGCGGTTCCTGGCGGCAGGTACGAGGGCGCGGATCGACGTCTGGCACCTGATGCAGGACATGCTGGGGTCCGAGTTCGGGATGCCGCAGGCGCTCGAAGTGGTGACGCGGGCGAAGGGCAGGACGTTCACGGCCGGGATGCTGCGCGAGTGGGAGGCGGCGCTGGCCAGGGGGACCGACGATTTCGCTGTCGAGGTGGCGCGCTGGGTGCCGCCGTCGGAGGCCATCGTGTTCTTCGCGCTGGGCCGCGCCGATGCGGCCCGGCTGTTCGCGGCTGCGGCGAAGCTTGCGGAGATCCGTTCGGTACAGGTCCGGGCGGTCCGGGCGGCGCTGGGTTCGCCGATCATGGTCTTTGTCGGGAACCTGGTGATGACCTGGTTCATCGGCGCGCAGCTGATGCCGCAACTGGCGGAGATGACCGAGGGAGCCCGAGCGGATGTGAAGCTGGGGGCGCGTCTGCTGGTCGTGCGCGTGCCGCGTTCGGAGCGGATGTCCGGGCTGGCGATCGCGGATTTTCTTCTGGGAAAGATGGGAGCGACGGGGCGATGACGTTGTCGCGGATCGGGCGCCGATATTGCGGGCTGGCGGTGCTGGCGGTCCTGGCGACGGGAGGGCCGGCGGCGGGCCAGCAAGCGGCGCCGCCGGCGGCGGCCGTGGAGAGGGAAGCCCCCCGTTCCGGGCCGGACAGGGAAGCGGAAGTCTGGCCGGAGCATGCGATGCCGGACGAGGACGCCGCAGCGGCAGGCCGCGCACGGCTTCCGTTCACGAGAGAGCAGATCGAGCTCTTCGGACGGTTGGTGGAGCATACGCAGAGGGCGACGGCGCGGGCGCGCGGGGCAGCGCCGCTCGGGCGGGTTCGGCGGATAGACCTCGACGGCCTCGGGGCGGGGGCGGTCCAGGAGATCGCGGTGCATGCCGACTATGTGACGTCGGTCGGGTTCTACGACCGGACCGGTGCGCCCTGGCCCATCGCGCGCTCGCTGGTGAACGAGAATTTCGTGGTGGCCGAAGGCGAGGGAGCGCCGGCCGATGCCGGGCATCTGCTTCATCTGAAGCCGAATGCGCGGTGGCTGACCGGCAATGCCTCGGTGATGCTGGAAGGCTTGGCGGAGCCGCTGATCCTGGTGATGGCAGAGGTGGACGGCGCGGTCGATTTCAGCCTGGCGGTGCGCCTTCCGGAGGACGGTCCGAACGCCGATCCGCTCGATGCGGGTGCGGCGGCCGGGTTTCACGCGGGCTCGGACATGCTTCTGGGGCTGCTTTCGGGCGCGGCGCCGGCGGGCGCGCGGCCGCTCGATGTGGAAGGCATCGACGGGCGGGCCTGGCGGCTCGGGGAGGAGCTGCTGCTCGTGACGCGGGCGTATCTGATCGCCCCGGGCGCGCGGGCGGCGGAGCGGGACCCGTCCGGGCGCTGGGCCTACAGGCTGCCCGGCGTGCCCTACGCAATGGTTTCGGTGGAAGGACGGGAGCTGCGGGCGTCCTTCCTGGAACGTCCGGAGATACCGCGGCGCGCAAGGGAGAACTGAAATGGCGAGGACGACAGAGATAGGCAGAAGGTCCCTGGCGGCGACGGGCCGGACGGAGCTCGTGAAGGCGGTCGAGGAGAAGGCCGGGCTCTCGTGGGAGAAGGCTTCCAGGGCGGTCGGGGTCGTGGTCGAGGAGATCGCGGCGCGGCTCGCGGCCGGGGACCGGGTGGTGCTGCGCGGCTTCGGGACATTCGTGGTCACGGAGAGCGGGCGGCGGAAATATCGCGATTTCCGCACGGGCGAGCAGAAAACGGCGCCGCCGTCGAAGGCGGTGCGGTTCGTGCCGTCGCCGACGCTGAAGCGGGCCGTGAACCCGGAGGCGGGGAGCTGAACCGGAATATGGGCGGCGGGACGTCTCCGGTGGTGCCGGCGCGGGAGTGGCGCCCGGGCCTGGCCTGGTGCGGGGCGGCGCTGGGGCTCGCGACCTGGCTGGCTCTCGGGTCCGCGGCATGGGCGCAGAGGGATGGCAGCGATGTCGTGTTCGACCCGGAGAAGCCGAGAACGGACGCCTATCGCGAGGCGATCGAGCGCGACGATGCCGGGCGCAGGCAGGAAGCCATGGAACGAGGCGAGAGTTTCTCGCCGACCTTCGACCGGCCGACGCGCCCGGACCGGCCGCCGCCGGCGGCGATGCCGGGGGCGGAGGCGCCGGAGCCGCAGAAGCCCGCGCCGGCGCTGGTGGAGGAGACGCCGCCTCCGGAGCGGCCGGCAGAGGCGCAAGGACGAACCGACCCGCCTGCGGCGCGGCTGGGCGAGCGGTTGCCGGACCGGAAGCAGAAGCAGGAGAGAGATGCGTCGCCTCTGGATGCTCTCCTGGACGTGCTCGCGGCGCCCCGGGCAAAGATGGTCTGGGTGGCCCATGAACGCCCTCAGGCCGAGGAAGAGTCCGGCGCGGACCCGGGATTTGAAGGGCGGGCCGAGGGCCTGCCGCCCGTCCTTGCAGGGCTGAAGCCGGGAGCGGGGCTCTATGCGAGGGCGCTCTATGAGGCGAACAGCGACTTTCCGGGACCCGTCATTCTCGAAGTCCTGGAGCCGCCCCTGGACGGAGCCGTAGCGACCGGAGAGTTCGACCGGGTCCGGGACCGCCTCGTGATCCGGATCGACCGGTTGTCGGTGGGCCGGGAGAGCTGGGACGTTGAGGGCTGGGCGGTGGACCCGGGCTGCGCGTGCTACGGCATTGAGGGCGAGGTCGACAGGCACTGGTTCGAGCGGGTGCTGCTGCCGTCGGCGGTCGCATTTGCAGGCGGCTTCCTCGAGGCGGCGGCGCAGACGGCGCGCATTGTGACCAGAGGCGCTTCCGGAGAGACGGTGACGGTGGAGAGCCAGGCGCCGTCGCACCGGCAGCAGGTTTATGCCGGCGCGGCGGCGGCGGCCAGGAGCGCCGGGGAAGTGCTGCTCGAGGGAGTGCCGCAGGGGCCGACCGTTCGTGTGCCGGTGAATACGGAGCTGGTGCTGGTCATTACCGGAACGCCGGAGCGCGCCGGAAACGGCGAAGTCGCGGTGTCGGGAAGGGAGATCGCGTCCTCGCGGCGCAGCGGTCCGGCCGCCAGGATCGATAACGGTCAGAGGCCGTTCGCCGGACTGCCTGTGCGGAGCGAGCGGCAATGAACGGTCTCGAAGCGGCGTTCCAGGCGCTGGTGCAGGACGTCGACATTGCGCTCCGGGCGCTGATGAGCGTCGTCTGTTATCTGCTCGCAGCGTTCTGCTTCATGGGCGGGTGCCTGCGTGTTCTCAGGCATGCAGGGGGACACTGGCCGGGGACCGGGACCGGAACGGCGCTGGTGTTTCTGCTGGCGGTGGTGCTGGTGCGGTTGCCGGACATGCTCATCGCCTCGGGGGAATCGGTGTTCGGGGCCGACCGCGAGGCGGCGTCGGCGATGGCCTGGATTCCGCCCGCTTCGGGGGAATGGCAGCGGTTCGGCGCAGCGGTGCAGGCGGCGTTCGCGGTCGTGGCATGGATCGGGCTGTTCGCGTTCCTGAGAGGTTGTTTCGTGCTGAAGCACGCGGTGGACGGGCGCGGGCAGGCAACGCTGACGCAGGCGGGCTGTTACCTGCTGGGCGGGGTGATGTGCTGGCACATGGCCGGGCTCGTGCGGGCGCTGCAGAGCACGCTCGGCATACAGGCGGTGCCGATATGAAGGCGTGGGCGCGGAACATGCCGACGGGATCATGCGCGGCTGTCCTGCTTGCGGGGTTCGGCGCTGGGCCGGCAGGAGCGAAGCCTTACGGGCCGATGGCGCAGGACCTGCTCCTGAGGATCGGTCCGCCAATGCCGGCCCTGGTGCTGAAGCTGTTCTGGGTCCTGGGGACAGTGCTTGTGGGTGGAGCGTGTCTGCGGGCGCTGTGGTCGGTCCAGAAGGAACGACGTGTCCCATGGGGCGGCGCAGTGGCGACCGTGGTGTTCGGAGCAGCGCTGATTGCGGCTGGCTGGGCGCTGGAGGGGGATTGGTTGCTTGACCAGCTGCGCCCGCCGGGATGGCGGGACCGGTAAGGCATGACATTTGGCGGCAGAGAAGGAGACGGACGATGAAAGCGGCTCGGAAAGGAAGAGCGGGATGGAGGAAAGCGCTTGCGCTGGGCGTGGCGTTCGCTGCGGCGGGCCTGCTGGCGACGGCGCTGCCGGCGGAGGCGAAGAAGCTGAGCGACCTGGCCCGGGCGGCCGAAAACGAACTGGACGATCTGATGGGCCTGCTGGCCTGGGTGTTCTACCTGCTGTCGGCGTTCTGCTTCGGCTATGCCGCGCTCAAGGTGAAGGGCCATGTCGACAATCAGCAGCGCGGCGGGCTGACGGTCCCGGTCGTGGTGTTCATCGTCGCGATCGCACTGGCGGCGGGTCCGACGCTTCTGGAGAGGGCGGTGGAGAGCTTCCAGCTCGACCAGGACCAGCAGCTCCAAAGGCCGAAATTCTAGGCCGTGGCGAGGCGCCGTCTCACCGATTCCCTTGAGGACCTGCTGCGCTGGTGGTGGCGGGAGCGGCGGAAGCCTCTGGAGAGCTTCATGCTGGTCCGTGCGGCTGCCGGGCAGGAAGGGGTCGGGGTGTTGGTCGGAAACGAGAACTCGCTGGCTTCCTGCATCGACGTCTACGGCTCCCGCAGCATGATGGGCGAGGATGAGCTCGGGGTCTTCGTGGAGACGGTGGAACGCCGCCTGAACACGGCGTTCCTCGGGAAGGGCCATGCGCTGCACATCGTATTCGAGCGCGCGCCGGAAGAGGGGCGCCGGCTGCTCGAACTCGCGGGCGACCGCCAGCGAAGGAGCTGCGAGCGTCTGGGGATCGACCTGGAGGCGACGATCGCGGAGCGGGTGGAGCGGTTGTCGCCGCTGCTGTCCGGGGAACGCCTGACGGTGGCGTGCTGGAGCGGTCCCGCGATTCTGGCGCGCGATCAGGAACGGCGGGAGAAGCGCGCGATCCGGAAGCGGAAGAAGCACTGGGCGCCGGGCGATGAGGAGTCGCAGTGTCCTTTCGCGGCCGAGGGCGTGCTGGGTGCGCGCCACCTGGCGTTTGTGGAATCCGTGCAGGCAGTGCTGGACGAGACGGGCATCGTGTCGCGGGTTCTGGACGCCGGCGAGGCGGTCAAGGCGCTCAGGTGGTGGCTGGCGGGGCCGGAGAGCGTCGGAGAAGGATGGGTGCCTGCAACGGCGGCGGGAGAGGCGCCGGCGCGGGATCTGGAGCCGGCGGAGCTCGGCGCCTGGCCGCCGGCGCTTGCGCCTCAGGTCGTGGTGCGGGAGCCGGAAGTTCTCGGTCGCAACGCGGTGGTGCTGGGGTCGCGGGTCTGGGCGCCGCTCGACATGGAGCTCGGCCCGCGGAATGCGCGGCCGTTTTCGGAGTTGATGCAGCGGCTCGCGGCGGCCGGGAATCTGCCGGTGCGGGTTGCCTTCCTGCTGGAAGGCGGGGGGATGCGGCGCGCGGGCGCGATGATGCGTCATGCGGCGGCCCCGTTCCTGGCCTTTTCGTCGTCCGACAGCCACGCGGTGCGGGACGCCTCGCAGGGCCTGGCGGCGCATGTGGCGGCGGGCCGGGCGGTGGTCAGGCTGCGGGTGCAGTTCCTGACCTGGGTCGAGGGGTCGAGCCTTTCGGACAGGCGGCGGGAGGAGCTGGCGAGGCGGGTGAGCCGCCTGCAGCAGCTCGTGGAAGGCTGGGGAGAGATCGGCGTGACGCCGGTCACGGGCGATCCGCTGGAGTCGGTGGCCGCGTCGGTTCCGGGATTTGCATGCGGATCGACGGCCGTAGCCGGTTTGGCGCCGCTTGAGGAGGCGTTGGCGATGCTGCCGGTGTCGCGGCCTGCGCCGCTGGTGCGCAGCGGCGGGAGACGGGCGGCCTCGCACATGTTCGTGTCGCGGGACGGGAAGGCGCTTCCCTTCGGGTTCGAGGGCGCGGAGCACGGGTTCGACCTGATCTTCGGCATTCCGGGCAGGGGCAAGAGCGTGCTGCTGAACACGCTCGGGCTGGCGTTCGCGCTGCAGGGGGGCCAGTCCCGCATGCCGCTTCAGGCGGTGGTGGACATAGGACCGTCCGCGGCGGGGCTGGTCGAACTCGTCCGCGATGCGCTGCCGGCGGGAAGGCGCCACGAGGCGGGTCGCTGGCGCTGGCGCATGGATGCCGCTCATGCGGTGAACCCGATGGACACGCAGCTGGGGTGCCGGTTCCCGTTGCCGGTGGAGCGCGCGTTCCTCGTCAACCTGCTGTCGTTGATGGTGACGCCGGCGGGAAGCGAGGGGATGCCGGACGGCATGCGCGAACTCGTCGGGGCGACGATCCATGAGGCGTATGAGTTGCGTTCGGACACGGGCTCGCTCAACGAGGCGAAGCGTTACGAGCGCGGCGAGGACGAGGAAGTGGACGCGGCGGTCGATCTTCACGGCGTCGCGACCGGGCCCGACACGCTGCAATGGGACGTGGTGGACGCATTGTTCGACGCGGGCGCGGTCGAAGCGGCGATCCGTGCGCAGCGCTATGCGGTGCCGAACTTCCTGATGCTGACGACGGCCGTGCAGTCGGAGGCGGTGCAGGGTCTCGTCCGCGATGTGCGCTACGGGTCGGGCGGCGAAACGGTGACGGGGGCGTTCCTGAGGATTCTCACGGGCCTGAGCTCGGCCTGGCCGAACATGTTCGGGGAGACGTCTTTCGACATAGGGAATGCGCGCCTGTCGGTGATCGACCTGGGCGAGGTCGCGCCGACGGGCAGTCCGGAGGCGGACCTTCAGTCGGCGGCGTTCTACATGCTGGCGAGGCACGCGCTGACGCGCGACTGGTGGCTGGCCGAGGAGGACCTGGCCGGCGTTCCGGAGCGGTACCGTGAGTGGCATGCGCAGCGCTGCCGGGAGATGAGGGAAACGCCGAAGCGGCTCTGCTACGACGAGTATCACCGGACCGGGGGAGCATTGGCGGTGCGCGCCCAGGTGGAGCGGGACGTCCGGGAGGCGAGGAAACTCGGCGTGCGGCTGGCGCTGTCGAGCCAGAGCTTGGGCGATTTCGACAAGAAGCTGGTGGATCTGGGGACCCGGTTCTGGGTTCTGGGCTCCGAAAGCAAGGCGAGCGAGTTGAAGGAATTGGGCGACGTCTTCGGCCTCTCGAAAACGCTGCGCGAGACAGTGCGTTTCGAGCTTCGGGGACCGGACGCCGGCGGGGCGCCGGCGCTTCTCATGGCCGAAGGTGAGCGCGGGCGGATCGAACAGCTCGTCGTGAATGCGCCGGGACCGCAGGAGCTCTGGTCGCTGAACACCCGCCCGATCGACGTGGCGCTGCGCCGGAGAGTGCAGGCGCGGCTCGGGCCGGCCGAAGCGCGGCGCGTGCTTGCCCGCGCGTTCCCGACGGGATCGGCGGAGGCGCGGGTGCGCGACGCGGTCGCGGAGCTCGAGGAGCGCGGCGCGCGGTCGCGGGCGTCGGTCAGGGAAGTCCTGAGCGGAGTTGCGGACAGGCTGGTCGCCATGCAGGCGGGAAGGGGAGGTAACGGATGAGGGCGTTGGGAAAACCTGCGGACCGGGGGCCCCGGACCGGACGGCTTGCGGCTGCCGTCCTTGCGATCTCGCTGGTGGTGTCGGAACCCGTGTCGGGCCAAGGCGGGACGGAGCTGCCGGATTGCGATCCGGAGGTGGCGGAGGCGCTGGTGAAGGCGGCGGAGGTGGGCGTGCAGGCGGATTTTTCGGTGATCCGGCACCGGGACCAGGGCATCCGGAAACCGGACTCGATCCTCGACTTCAGCTGCGTGTGGGACATGTTCGACTATCGCGGCATGGACATTCTCTACCAGCCGGGGGATGCGCTGGATCAGCTCCTCAACCTGGCGCGGGACCGCATCTGTTCGCAGGCATGGGACGTGTACGGCCGGCATGTCGGGCGGAGCCTCGATGCCGGCGTGTTCGCCGGTCCCGTCCTGGATGTGCCAGGCGCCGGCACCAGGTCGATCCACGGCAATGCGCTCGAGGATGCCGGCATCGAGCGCGAGCGCTTCAGACGGCTGTTCGGGGGAGCGTCGCAATGAGACGGGCTCTGTCGATCATGGCGTTTGCGGCCGCCACTCTTGCCTTCCATCTGCTCGCTCCTGAGCCGGCGGTCGCGCTTTTCGGCAGCGGCGGGAAGGGCTGCACGCCGATTCCGAAAACGGTCAGCGAGGCGAGCCGGGTCATAAGCAAGGTGAACGCGCGCATCGACGTCCTGGAAAGGACGGTCTACGAAGCCCTCAGGCTTCAGACGGGCCAGCAGACGGCTTACGCGGCCAAGAACGCAAAGGCCGTCACGACGGCGATCGACAGCCACGCGGCGGTCCGCGCGCAGACCGAGCGGGATGCGGCGGAGGTAAGGGCTCAGGTGGCGCGGCGGCCCTCCCGGTCGGCCTGCGCGGTGGTGACGGGCGCGCGCGGATTGGCCGAGGCCCGTGTCGCGACTGTCGTGGCGGGACGGACGGCAAGCGTCTCCGAGACGGGGCGGATCGCAGGAGACCGGGCAACGGGTTCGGCGCCGGCGGCCGCCACGGACAGCGCGGAGCGCTACGAGCGCATGCTGGAGCGCTGGTGCAGTCCTGAGCGTGCGCCACTTCAGAGCGCGGCGTGCAGGGGGCGCCCGGAAGATCATGGCGCGGACCTGCGGCCTGACAGTCTGTTCGGCGTGGAGAGTTTCAGGTCGGACGAGGAGCTCCAGGCGGCGATCGCGCTCTCCAGGAACCTGACCGCGCCCGTGGTGGAGGATCCGGAGCCGTTGGGCGCGGTGGACTCCGCCAGCGAGCGGGCGCGGGTGATGGCGTCGCGGGCGGCGGCCGCGAGGCGGGCGCTCGCCGCGGAGGCCCTGGGTCATCTTCGGGCGCTGCGCGCGCCCGGTCCGGAGCTCGGGGCCTGGGCGGCGGCGGTGGACCCGGGCAGGGATGCGGATGCGGCGGTGAGCCGGCGGGAGCTTGTCGACCTGCTGTCCGCTAAGCGGTTCGAGCGGACGGAATGGTGGGCGGAACTCCAGTCGATGGGCGGGGAAGCGCTGCTGCGGGAGACGGCCTCGCTGCTGGCCGCCACGCTGTTGCTGGACCGGGAGCGGTTTCATCTCGAGGAGAGGCGGCTTGCGCTGCAGGCGGCGATGCTGTCAGCGCAGATCGACCGCGACAGGGCATTGAGGGCGTCTGGCGGGGCGAACTGATCTGTGACCGGGAAGCCGCAGCAGGACGAGTGGCGCGGCCGCGGGGAACCGAGGCGGAAGGGACGGTCCGCGGCGGCCTATCTTTTCCTGCCGGACCTGTTCGGTCCTGCGGCAAGGGCGCTGGGCGAGGGGCTCGGTGTTCAGCGGGCGGTTTTCGGAGCGTTGGGGCGCCCCTTCGGTTCGGCCGGGAAACTGCGGCGTCCGAGGGGATGGCCGGGCGCGCTCGGCGTCGCCATGGCGATGGCGGGTCTGGTGTGGATCGCTCTCGGAGTGATCGAGATGGCGGCCGGGACGTCGCCGGCGGCGGCGCAGATGGTTCAGGTTCCCGACCTCTCGGGAGAGCCGGACCAGGAAGGCAGGAAGCTGCTCGCCTTTCTCGCGGACCTGGATACGGGGAGCAGCTCCGCGCTTTCCAACATGCTGCTGGTCTATGGCGGCGCGATGCTGCTTCTGGGCGGTGTAATCCTTGTCTGGTCGTCGGTGTCTGCCGGCACCGACACGGCGAGCGAGGGGCGATGGAAATTCAGGGGCAAGGAGGTGCTGAGGATCGCGGTGGCGTTCTGTCTCATGGTGCCGTTGTTCGGCGGGCTCTCCGGGGGCCAGCATATCGGGCTGGCGCTGGCGCGGCTCGGAGGGGACATCGCGCAGCTGACCTGGAACGAGTTTTCCCGCGGCGTCCTGGGCGAAGGCCGCCTGGTGGCGCCGGCGCCCGGGCAGCGCGAGATGCGCAGCATGCTGACGTCGCTCTTCCTGGTCGAGCTTTGCGCCGCCACGGCCAATGTGGCGGCGGCGGAGGCCGGGGACGCGCCCTATGTTGTCATCCGGAGCGAGGAGCATGTGCAGGGCATCGTCGAGCGTGGACGGGGCGTCACGGAGGTCAGGCGACGGTCCGAGAGCTATGACGGCAGGGCCGGCGGCATGCCCGAGGGCATGTGCGGGGCCGTCGGCCAGGCCGGCGTCGACGGCGGCGCGACGGCGGGCGGCAGGATGTCGGACGCCCATTATGCGGCGCTTCAGACCGTGAGGCCCGCGCTCCGGAGCATCGCCGGAGACATTGCGCTCTGGTTCGCCGCACCGCCGGGGCAGGTTCGCAGGGACGGGCCGCTGCCCGATATCGAGGATCTGCTCGTACGCGCGGACCCGGCCGGCGCCTATCTGGCGCAGGTGCGCGCGGCTGCCGAGGCCACGCGCGACGAGGCCACAAGGTCGCTGTGGGAGCAGTTGAAGGAAGATGCCGAAACCCTGCCCTGGACCATGTCGGCCTCGCTCTTCATCACCATCACGCGCCATGTCGGCGAATATCATCTCGGCGCCGGGAACATTCCGGGCGTGTCGCTGCCCTCGGCGCGGCTGGCGGAGCTCGTCCCGCAGGCCGACGCGGCGGTAAGGGCGGCCGCGGAGCAGCTCGGCTCATCGAACGAATACCCGGCCGCGCTCGGCGTCTCGGCCGATCCGGCCAATGGCTGGGGCGGCTTCGGAGGGGTCGGAAGAGGCTCCTTCGACTGGCTCGACCTGGAGAATATCGAGTTCGTCGACAGCGGAAACCCGATCCTGGACCTGGTGTCGCTCGGGCACAGCCTTGTCGCCAAGGGGCTCAGCGCGCTGGCGACCCTCGGCCTGGTCGCGGCCGGCTCGAACGTGCTTGAGTCAATCCCGCTCATCGGCGGCGGCCTCGACAAGTTCGAGGCGGTCTGGCAGGTATCGGACAGCATCGTCTCGACGATCCTGGGCCTCATGATCCTCGCAGGACTCGTGCTGGCCTATCTCGTGCCGGTCATACCGTTCCTGCGGTTCCTGTTCGGCCTGCTGGCCTGGCTGATCGCCGTCATCGCGGCCGTGTTCGCCATGCCGGTCTGGCTTGCCGGGCACATGGTGCGCGGGGACAGTTTCGTGACGGCAGCTACGCGCCAGGGCTGGCTCTTCCTGCCCGGGCTGGTGCTGCGCCCGGTGCTGATGCTGTTCGGCCTCGTCGTCGGGTATCTGCTGTTCGTCACGATCATGGACAGCTTCAACGACGTGTTCCGGAGGCTGGTGTTCGACGGCGGCGCGTCGGGCGGGATCGGCGTGCTCGGCTGGCTCGCGATGCTGGCGATCTACCTGATGACCGTCTACGGCCTGATGAACGCCTGTTTCAAGCTGATCGACCATCTGCCGGCGGTCGCGATGGACTGGATCGGCGGACGGGATCGCGGCGACGGAGATACGGATCGGCTCAGCGGCGGGATCGCGGGCGCGTTCGGGCGGCTCGGATCGATGCGCGTGGGCCAACGCGGCCGGGGCGGCATCGGACGTCGGCCGAGTGGCGGGCCGGATAACGTTCTTGAGCAGGGCAATTGAGGAAGTGGCATGAAGGGATTCGCAATCCATCTGGGGCTGGCGCTCGGAACCGGGATTTCGGGATGGGCGCTCGTGTACTGGCTGTGGACTGAACGGCCCGATCCGGAGATCCGGGGCTGGGTGCTGGCCGGCATGGTCGCCGCCTCCTTCGCGGTGCTGATGTTCACCGACCTGAAGCGCGGCGGGCTCGGCTGGAAGATCGGCATCTACGGACCGACCGCGGCTGTGGCGGGCATGACTCTCCTGCTCGATCACGTGGCGTTCGTCCTGGCCCGCGACCTGGCGGGCTTCACGGCGTTGGTGGGCGACGGGACGGTGGTGGACCAGTTCCGGCTCGTGGCGCCGATCCCGGTGGCGCCGGTATTCGCCCTGTTGTGGTTCACGGCCATGCTGACGGGGCTGACCGGGGCGGGGCGCATCTCGAAGCGCCGGCGCTCGAAATCGGAACTGCATGGCGCCTCGAAGCTGATGGGACAGCGTCATCTCCGCAGGCTCGGGCAACGGAAGGGCGGCATCATTCTCGGACAGACGACGCCGGGCAACGGAGCCCCGCTCGCGGTCTGGCCCCTGGAGGGCCACGCGATGACGATCGCGCCGCCGCGGACCGGCAAGGGAGCGCTCATCGCCTCGAACCTGCTGGCGCCGGGAGAGCGGGGCTGGCAGGGGTCGACCGTATCGATCGATCCGCGGGGCGAGCTCTATTGCATCGTTGCCCGCCGGCGGCGGGAGCTCGGGCGGAAGGTCGTGTTGCTGGACCCCTATGACGTGATCGGCCGGCATCGCGAGCAGCATCCGCACTGCCATCTGCCTCGGGAGGTCAAGAGGCATACATACAATCCGCTGGATTTCCTGAGAGGCGAGGAGAAGGCGGTCCAGGACATCGACACGCTGGTCCAGGCGCTGTTGACCCCGCCGACCAGCGACGCCAGCAACAGCCGGCATTTCTACGAGAGCGCGAAGCGGTTGATCTCCGGACATATCGCCTGGGCGGGATACAGGGCCGATGACGAGAACAGGAACCTGGCGCATGTGTTCGAGAACCTCTCGATGGGTCCGGACAACCGGAAGATTCTGAGCGCGCAAATTCTGGACAGCGAGTCCTTTGCCGGCGGCCTTGCGCACCGCGCCGTTGAGTCGGAGCTGGCGACGAGCTCGCAGGAGTCGGGGTCGAATTACACGACGATCGCGAACCAGGGGTCATTGGTAGTAGAGGGCGAAATCCTACGCTAAGCGGCCTTGGTTCTTTGCAGTGTGCGGTACACGGTCGGTCTGGAGACAGAGAAGAGTTCGGCGAGGTCGCTGACGGAGTATTCGCCGGTATCGCGCATGCGGCG
>JAJECF010000211.1 GCA_022822125.1 Alphaproteobacteria bacterium | reverse complement strand
CCGTGACGGATGCAGCCGGGACGCGCCGGACAAGGGCGCAACGCTGGTTCGAGGAGCTGCGCGACGCCTTCTGCGACGCCTTCGAGGCGCTGGAGCCGGGCGGCGCGCGGTTCGAGCGGCGGCGCTGGGAGCGGCCGGGCGGCGGCGGCGGCGTCATGTCCGTGATGAAGGGCGAGGTCTTCGAGAAGGTCGGCGTCCATGTCTCCACCGTGCACGGGACCTTTTCCGAAGACTTCCGCGACCGGATAGCCGGCGCGGCCGAGGACCCGCGCTTCTGGGCCTCCGGCGTCTCGCTCGTCGCGCACATGGCCTCGCCCTTCGTGCCGGCGATGCACATGAACACCCGCTATATCGAAACGTCGAAGGCCTGGTTCGGCGGCGGGGCGGACCTCACACCCATGTTCCCGGAGCGCGCGGAGGAGGAGGGACGCGCCTTCCACGCGGCGCTCGAAGACGCCTGCCAGCGCCACGACGCGGGCTACTACCCCCGCTTCAAGGCCTGGTGCGACGAGTATTTCCACCTGCCCCACCGCGGCGAGCCGCGCGGCCTCGGCGGCATCTTTTTCGACAATCTGGCGAGCGGCGACTGGGAGGCGGATTTCGCCTTCGTGCAGGATGTCGGCCGCGCCGTGCTGTCGGTCTATCCGGACATTGTGCGCATGCGGATCGACGAGCCCTGGACCGAGGCCGACCGCATGCACCAGCTGCGCCGGCGCGGGCGCTATGTCGAGTTCAACCTGCTCCACGACCGGGGCACCCGCTTCGGCCTCATGACCGGCGGCAATATCGACGCCATCCTGATGTCGCTGCCGCCGCTCGCCGCCTGGGACTGAGAGGTTTCCTCCCGGCCCGGGCACAAGGCCTCGCGCCTGTGCTCGACAGATATGCCGGGCGTTGACCTCGTTGCGAGCCGTGTCCATGCTGCGGCCATCCCGTATCAGCCTGAAAAAGGCGTTCGCTTCATGCGTCTCATTCCCTTCGCGCTCGCGGCCGTTATGGCCCCGGCGCTCGCTCTCGCCCAGGCCGACGACCCCGTGGTCGCCAAGGTGGACGGAGAGCCGGTTTACCAGTCGGATGTGGACCGGCAGGCGGCCGAGATCGCGCCGACCATGCAGGGCGCGCCGCCCTCCCTCATCCGCCGCACGGCCCGCGAACGCGTGATCGAAAGCCTCCTGGTCTATGCGGCCGCTGAAGCCGCCGGATTCGACCGGCGGCCGGATTTCCAGCGCCAGCTCGCCCAGCAGCGCCGCACGCTGCTGACCCAGTACTACATGCTCAGTCACCTGCAGGAACGGATCGACGACGCCAGGATCCGGGCGCTCTACAAGGAAAACTATCCGGACGGAAAAGGCACGGTGGAGATCCACGCAAGTCATATCCTGGTTGCCGACGAGGCGGCGGCGCGCGCCGTCATCGCCGAGCTCGACAAGGGCGGCGATTTCGCCGCACTCGCGGAACAGCACTCGATCGGCCCCACCAAGTCGCGCGGCGGGGACCTCGGCACCTTCGGCAAGGGCAGGATGGTGCCGGCTTTCGAAAAGGCGGCGCTGGCGCTCAAGCCGGGCGCCTACACCAAAGAACCGGTCAAGACCCAGTTCGGCTGGCATGTCATCCTGCTTCACAGCACCGAACGCCCGCCGGCGCCGGACTTCACGCAGGTGCGGGGCCCGCTCGCACGCCAACTCAGCGAGCAGATTCTCCAGAAGCATCTGGGCGAGCTGCGCGACGGCGCCCGAATCGAACTCTTCTATGCCGACGGAACGGCGGAAGCCCAATGAGCACAGTCTCCCCCCTCGCGCCCGGGCGCTTTCCCGACATGCCGGCGATCGGCGGCGTGCGCACCGCAACCGTCGAGGCCGGTATCCGCTACAAGGACCGCGACGACCTGCTGCTGGCGGAGCTTGCGCCCGGCACGGCCATCGCTGGCGCGCTGACCCGATCTCTGACCGCCTCGGCGCCCGTCGAGTGGTGCCGCGAGGCGCTGGCCGGCGGGCGGGCGCGGGCCGTCGTGGTGAATTCCGGCAATGCCAACGCCTTCACCGGCCGGGTCGGCAAAACGGCCGTAGAGCATACTGTGGCGGCCGCGGCCAAAGGGCTCGGATGCGCCGAAGACGAGGTCTTCGTTTCCTCGACCGGCGTGATCGGCGAGCCGCTGCCGGCGGAGAGCACCATCGTCGAGAAACTGCCGGGGCTCGTCGAGGCACTTGCGCCCGGCGCGTGGGAGGCGGCGGCGCGCGCCATCATGACCACCGACACGTTCCCCAAGGGCGCCTCGGCAACCGCGAAGATCGGCGGCAAGACGGTGCAGATCGCCGGCATCGCCAAGGGATCGGGGATGATCGCGCCGGACATGGCGACCATGCTCGCCTATGTCTTCACCGATGCGGCGGTGCCGCCGGCCCTGCTGCAGAGACTGACCAGCCGGGCGGTCGAGCGCAGTTTCAACGCGATTACCGTGGACAGCGACACCTCGACCAGCGACACGGTGCTGGTCGCCGCAACCGGCGCTGCCGGCAATCCGGAGCCGGACGCGGCCATGCTGCGCGGCTTCGCGCGCGCGCTGGAGGCAGTCTGCTGCGACCTGGCGCACCAGATCGTCCGCGACGGCGAAGGCGCTTCCAAGTTCATTGAGATCGCCGTGTCCGGGGCGGCGTCCGCGCGCGCCGCAAAGCGCATCGGGCTCGCCATCGCCAATTCGCCGCTGGTCAAGACCGCCATCGCCGGCGAGGACGCCAATTGGGGCCGGATCGTCATGGCGGTCGGCAAGGCGGGCGAGAAGGCCGATCGGGACGCGCTGCGCATCTCCATCGGCGGGGTGGAGATCACCCGCGGCGGCCAGGTGGCGCCGGACTACGACGAGACCCCTGTGGCGCATCATATGCAGGGGCAGGATATCGCCATTGCCGTCGATGTCGGCGTCGGCCGCGGCAAGGCCACCGTCTGGACCTGCGACCTGACCCACGGCTATATCGACATCAACGGGTCCTACCGCTCTTGAGGCGCGTGCTGCTGGTCGTCGCCGCCGCCCTGGTGGACCGCGACGGGCGCGTTCTTCTGGCCCGGCGCCCCGAAGGCAAGCCGATGGCCGGGCTGTGGGAGTTCCCCGGCGGCAAGCCCGCCCCCGGCGAGACGCCCGAGGCGGCGCTCCTGCGCGAACTCAAGGAAGAGCTCGACATCGACACGGAAGCCTCCTGCCTCGCGCCGCTCACTTTCGCGAGCCACGCCTATGCCGACTTCCACCTGCTGATGCCGCTCTATGTATGCCGCGTCTGGCAGGGCGCGCCCCGGCCGAAGGAGGGCCAGCGCCTTGCCTGGGTCCGGCCGCGCGACATGCAGGAGTGGCCGATGCCGCCGGCCGACCGGCCGCTGGTGGCTATGTTGCGCGACCTGCTCTGACAGGATCCTGCGGCCCTCCGGCGAGCAACGCACGGGCGGTTTCGCAATCGGCGGCAATCTGGGCCTTCAGCGCATCCAGGCCGTCGAAGCGTCGTTCCGGGCGGATGAAGTCGTGCATCCGCACCCGCAGCGCGCGGCCGTAAATGTCCTGCGAAAAGTCGAAGACATGCACCTCAAAGGTAAGGCCCTCGCCGTCCACGGTCGGCCGGACGCCGAGATTGGCCACCGCGTCGCGCCAGACCCAGCCGCTCTCTTCCTCCAGCCCGGCGCTGACGGCATAGACGCCGCGGGCCGGCGCCAGCAGGTCGCCGAGGCCGAGATTGGCCGTGGGAAAGCCGATGGTCCGGCCGAGCCGCCTGCCTGTCTCGACCCGGCCCACGATCTCCCAGGGATGACCCAGCAGGCGCGCCGCCTCCGCGGGGCGTCCGGCCGCCAGATGCTCGCGGACTCGCGTCGAGGAAAACCCGATACCATCCGGCGCAATCACGTCCGGCATGACGGTGACGGCGAAACCGCACTCGCGACCGAAGGCGGCCAGGTCTTCCGGCCCGCCGGTCCGCCCCCTGCCGAAACGAAAATCATCCCCCACAACCGCATGAGAGATGCCGAGCCCTCCGGCCAGCACATCGCGGGCGAAGGATTCGGGCGAGCGCGCCGCCATCGCCTCATCGAATTCCAGCACGAAGAGCAGATCCAGGCCGAGCGGCTCCAGCTGGTAGATCTTGCCCTCCAGCGAGGTCAGCCGGAAGGGCGGGTCATGGGGGCGGAAATAGCTGCGCGGATGCGGCTCGAAGGTGATTGCGGCGAGCGGAGCGCCGCGGGCGATCTCCCGGCAGGCGGCAAGCACCGCGCGGTGGCCGCCATGCACGCCATCGAAATTGCCGAGCGCGGCGACAGCCCCCCGCGTGTCTTCCGGCAGTCCGGCGAACTGTCGAAAAACCCGCATCTAGCTTCGGCCGGCGGCAGGGCGAAACGGGGGCGCGGAACCGGAGGACATACTGGCGGCAACGGGTGGCGGAAGCGCCTTCTATAGCCGAGCGCCGCGCTCCGCGAAAGGCCGGCTTTTCCCCAGCAGAAGCTCGCCCGAACGGCTTGCAAGACTTGCTTTCGGCCTCGCCGATGCCGGAAAATAAGGCTTCGGGAGCATTTCACCATGTACGAGAAGACAACCGCGAAGGTGCGCGTGCGCGTCCGGCCGGAATATCTGGAAGACCACTCCGAGCCGTCGGAAGGGCGCTACTTCTGGGCTTACCACATCGAGATCGCCAACCAGGGGGACCGCACCGTGCAATTGCTCTCCCGCTACTGGCGGATTACCGACGCGTTCGGGCGCGCCGAGGAGGTGCGCGGCCCCGGCGTGGTCGGCAAACAGCCTGTGCTCAAACCGGGCGAGAGCTTCTCCTATTCCAGCGGCGCGCCGCTGCCGACCGCGTCCGGATTCATGGCCGGGCGCTACCGGATGGTGAGCGACGACGGCGAGCGGTTCGAGATCGACATCCCGGCCTTCTCGCTCGACAGCCCCTGGTCCTCGGAGTCCGTCCACTGAGCGGCATACCCCTTACATGATCGATATCCGCCCGGTCTTTTTCATCATCGGCTGGCTGCTGGTCATGCTCGCCGGCGCCATGCTGCTGCCGGCGGCGGTCGAGGTCGGCCGGACCGAGTCGGAATCGACCGTGTTCCTGATCGGCGCGGCGATCACCCTTTTCGTCGGCGGGCTGCTGGTCGCCGTCTGCCGTTCCGTCAGGCCGAATTCCCAGCTTCACCGCTATCTCACGCTCAGGCAGTCCTTCCTGATGGCGGTGTTGAGCTGGGTGGTGCTCGGCGCCTTCGCCGCCCTGCCGCTGCTGCTGCTTTCGGATATCGACCTGAGCGTGACGGATGCCATGTTCGAGGCTGTTTCGGGCATTACGACCACCGGCTCGACCGTGCTCACCGGCCTCGACGACATGGCCCCGGGCATCCTGATCTGGCGGGCCCTGCTGCAGTGGCTCGGCGGCATGGGCATCATCGTGACCGCGATTGCGGTTTCCCCGCTGCTCCGGGTCGGCGGCATGCAGATATTCCGGATCGAGTCCAGCGACCGGTCGGAAAAGGTGCTGCCGCGCGCCGCGCAGATTGCGGGCCATATCGGCGTCATCTATCTGATCCTGACCGCCGTGCTGACCGGATCGCTCGCCTTTGCAGGGCTCGGCCTGTTCGATGCGGTCGTCCACGCCATGACGACCATCGCGACCGGCGGCTTCTCGACGATGGACGGCTCGGTCGGCGCGTTCGGCAATCCAACGGTGGAATGGATCGTCGTCGCCGGCATGGTCGCGGGCTCGCTGCCCTTCGTGCTCTACATCCAGCTCATGCGCGGGCGGCGAAACCGGCTGCTGACGGACAGCCAGGTCCAGGCCTTTCTCGGCATACTGGCCGTGTCGATAGCCGGTTTGACCGCGGCGCACGCGCTGGCGAACTCCGTGGACCCGCTGGAGGCGCTCAGGCATGTGGCCTTCAACGCCACCTCCTATATGACCGGAACCGGCTATGTGACAGCCGATTTCGCCGCCTGGGGCGGGTTTGCGCCGGCGACGCTCTTCTGCCTCATGTTCATCGGCGGCTGCGCCGGTTCGACGACATGCGGGTTAAAAGTGTTCCGCCTCCAGGTGCTGTTTGCAGAGGCGCGCGCCCAATTCGGCCGGCTGCTCCATCCCCACGGGGTTTACGTGCCCCATTACGCCGGCAAGCCCATCCCGGCATCGGTGGCGACCTCCGTGACGAGCTTCGTCTTTCTGTTCATCGCCGCCTTCGCCGCGATCACCATCGGGCTCGGCATTGCGGGCCTCGACCTGGAGACGGCCGTCTCCGGCGCGGCGACAGCGATTGCGAATGTCGGCCCGGGCCTGGGCGATGTCATCGGCCCCAGGGGCAATTTCTCGACGCTCAACGATCCCGCCAAATGGGTGCTGATCTGCGGCATGCTGCTCGGCCGCCTCGAAGTGCTGAGCGTCCTGCTGATCCTGACGCCCCGCTTCTGGCGGTCGTGAGGGCGTAGCGTCCGACGGTCAGGAGAGCGCCAAGCGGTCCAGCGCTTGTCGGGCGGTCACAATCGGAATCCCTGCGACCTCACCAAGCGCGAGAACATGCTTCTTGTCGCCGGAAACGATCAGATCGACACCTCCTGCAATCGCTGCTGCAAGGACCGGATTATCGTCGGGGTCAGGAGACAGATCGACTTTCGGGATTTCCTCCACAACAATCGCGCGCGCACCGATGTTGGCAATGATGGCGGCCGCTTCGTCGTCATCGATAAACCTTCGCAGGCGGGGCCGGGCAAGAACGGTGGCAAGCTCTCTGACTTGCACGGCGGAAATCACGAGTTCGATCTCGCCGCGCAGCCACGCTTGGCAAAGCCGGTCCGGCGGAGTCCCGCGGGTAATGAGGGCGCCGACAAGGATATTGGTGTGAACCAGCATAAGTCAAGTTAGAGGTTCACACTATCTGACACAGGGTCGCTTTGCCTCCCTGCGAAGTCCTTTGAATAGAATGACTTGGAGGCACTGTCAAGGAGATATTTCGCGGACAGCGGAGACAACAAGTATCGAAGCTGTATCGTGACTTTATGGTTTCCGGGGAACTGGAATGGGTGAATGAGCGCGGGATCAGTGTGGTCCGGATGGCCTGCCACGGCTTATTTCCTGTAGACCGCAGATAACGACATATGTACGATGCGTCAATCGGCGGGGAGAAGTCTGGATGTGGATTGGCGCAGGAGAATTATTAATGATTGCATCATATAGGGATAGCCATGTGTTACGGGGCAGGAGCCCCGCTTCATGCCGGAGGCGGCCGTGAGCGGCGGGGAGGAAGGACGTCGCCAGCGCGCCGTGATGGCGACCGACGAGGAGTGGGAGCGCATCTCCCGGCGGGCGGCCGCCAGCGGCATGGAGCTCTCGCGCTTCGTGATCCATCGCGCGCTTGCAGTCGACATGCTGCCGCCCGAAGTGCTGCGCCGGGCGGTGCGGGAGATGCTGGCGATGTCGCTGCTGGAGGAGCGGCGTCTGAGGGATGCGGGCCTGGGCGCCGTCTGGGAGGACGCCTGCGATGCGGTGGACGAATGGATCGACCGGGAGGGCCTGCTGGAGCGGCTGACCGATCCCGCCGCCGCGAACCGATGGAAGGCGGTGGGCAGGGGCCCGGAGGAAGAGGAGGAGTCGTGACGGAAGAGATTGCGCGTCCCGTGAGGCGCCAGAGGAGCCTGCATTGCACGCCGGCTGAGCAGGCGATGATCCGGGAGAAGGCGGCGGAAGCCGGCAAGCCGGTGTCGCGCCATGTGCTGGACCTTGCGCTTGCCGACGACCCGGACCGCCATCCCCTGGTGCTGACGGAGGAAGAGCAGCGCGAGCTGTTTGACGGCATGCGGGAAGTAGGGGCGTTCGTGCTGGCGCTCAGGCGCGAGCTTCCGGGCGGCAGCGGCCTCAGCCTGCTGGGGGCGATCTCGCTGCTGGCCGGGGAGCGGAGCCGATGAGGCGGGCGAGACGGGGCCGGAGGACGAAGACGGCGAGCAAGCATATCTCGATCTCGGCGCGGGACAGCGAGTGGGAGACGGTGCGCCGGCATGCGGACCGGCGGGGCCTGTCGATCGCGCGCTACCTCGTGGGCCTTGTGGAGCGCGACGGTTCGGAGGAGGTCGTGGGACCTGTTCTGGCGCTCGATGCGGCCGAGCAGCGGGAGCTTCTGGCGGCGGTGCGGGAGATCCGGTCGCTGATGCTGGAGGGGGCGGATGCGGCGCCGCTGGTGCGGGACATGCAGGAACGGATCGCGGTGCAGTTCGCGGCCTGGATGTCGGCCATGGCGGGGGCGGGCCGGGGAGAGGAGCTGCACGCCGCGCTCGCCTCGGTGCTGGGCGAGGGCCGCGCCCGGCTTGTCGCCGCCTCCGTCGCGCCCTGGGCTCGCGGGGAGGAGCGGACGGGAGACGCGGCGCAACCGGAAGGCCCGGATGGGGGTCAGCGGTCGTGACCGGCGCCGGATTTCTACACATTGCAGGCCGTCGGCATGGAGGCCGTATGGCAGGGTTTCTACAACGCAAAGGGAGATGCCGTTGCTTGAGGTCGATTATATGGCAGGCGAGATCGTATCGATTTTGTGTTGTCCCGAAAGTGCTTCATGACAATGGTTCATGCATGGAAATGTCGTTCCTGTGTTGTATATGGCGATGTTTGATTCCTGTGTTTCCGGGTTGTATGGGCGGCGGTTCCCACAGGGTATGACCGGCATGATCATATATGCCGTTCGATACAGGGCCGGGAGCGATGCGAACTCCGGGAGGCCGGCTTTCGATGCCGACCGCGCCGCTCCGGACAGGTCAGGGCGGAGCATGATGAACAGCGATGAAGAGGGGAAGAGGACCCATGACGACGGAACGGGACGAGAGCGGCCTGCGGGGGCCGGACCTTCTGGCGGGCGTGCCGGGAGCGGCGGCGGCGCCGGGCGGCGATGCGGCGGCCACGGAGCGGCTGCTGGCGGCGGTTCTGGATATCGGCGAACGGCTGGCCGCGCTGGAAACAGCAGCCTCGTCCGAGCGGCCCGCGCCGGTGACGCGGGAGGAGCTGGATGCCTGGGGCGAGGGACTGCTGAAGAGGTTCGGCGAGATGGTTCCGAAGGAGACCGGAGCCGATGCCGCCATCGCGGAGCATGCCGGGAAGATGGCGGCGGCGTCCGAACGGATCGACACGGCCCTGGAGCGCAATGGCGACCGGTTCTCGGCCGAGATCAAGGCCATGGAGAAGTGGCTTGCCGAGGACCGCTCGGCGATCCGGGCGCCGATGAGCGGGATCGAGAGCGCTGCCGGCCGCATCGAGTCGGACCTGGGCGGGTTCCGCAAGCGGGCCGACAGCCGCTTCAACGACATCGCCTCGGTCGTCTGGGACATTCGCGACCGGACGCAGGCGCTCGATTTCAACTGGCGGATCTTTCTCGCACCCTGGGCGCTCGGCATGTTCATTGCGGGCATGATCTTTTCGGTCGCCCTCAAACTGGCCAACCGGCTGCTATGAAGCCGCCCGCCGTTTGCCTGCTCCCGCCCGCGTCGTCCGGTGCTGCGGGGTAGTCACGTCCGATGGTCGCGACGTTCGTCGAGCTGAAGTCGTCAGCGGTCACCGTGTCCTATTTCGAGCGTGACGGCTACTATGCGCGGAACGACCCGGAGCACCGCCAGGCGAGCTTCTGGCACGGGGAGGCGGCGCGGGCGCTGGGTCTCGGGGGCCATGTGCGCCCGAAGCGGTTCGAGTCGGTGCTGGCGGGGTTCGTGCCGGGGTCGGACATCCGGCTCGGGCGCAAGCGCGAGGGGGAGCACGACCACCGTCCCGGCTGGGACCTCACCTTCTCGGCGCCGAAGTCGGTGTCGATCGAGGCGCTGGTGATGGGCGACCGGCGGGTGGTCCGGGCGCATGACGAGGCGGTGCGCGCGACCCTGGACTGGGTGGAGCGGGACCTGCTGCAGACGCGGGGCTGGGACCCGGCAACCAGGCGGCGCCCGCGGGTGAAGGCGGGCGGCATGGTCGTTGCGGGGTTCCGGCACCTGACCAGCCGCGACCGGGACCCGACGCTGCACACCCACTGCGTGCTGGCCAACATGACGCGCAATGCAGCCGGCGCGTGGCGGAGCGTCGAGCCGACGGCCATCAGGTGGAACGAGAAGCTGATCGGGGCCTATTACCGCAACGAGCTTGCGCGGCGGCTGGAGGCGCTCGGCATGGCGGTCGCGCCAAGGCTGGTCGGACGCATCCCGGGCTTCGAGCTTGCGGGCTATTCGCGCGCGTTCGTCGAGGCGTTCTCGGCCCGGCGTCTGGCGATCGAGGCGGACCTGAAGCGCAGGAACCTTCCCCTGACGGCGAGGAACGCGCAGGCGGCGGCGCTGCGCACCCGCAGGCGCAAGAGCGAGGAGAGCCTGGCGGAGCTCGTGCCGGAATGGCGCGCGCGGGTCCGCGACCTCGGCCTCGTGCGCGACAAGGCGGAGCTCGCGCCGCCGCGGCCGCTCGACCCGCTGACCGGCGAGCGGACGGTCGCGCCGCGCATGCCGGCCTCCACCCTGCCGGCGAACGAGCGGCGCAAGCGCCAGCGCGCCCCTGCCCTGCCGAAGCTGGCGCGCGACGGGGCGGCGGTGCGGGCGGACAAGGCGTCCCTGCGGCTCGCGCGCGCCGCGGCGCGGGCGGAACTCTCATACGAGCCTGAACCGGGCCTGCTGGAAGCGGTGGCGCAGGCGGTGGCGCATGTGGAGGAACGGCGGGTGCGCATCCCGCTGGCGGAGATCCGGGCCGTCGCGCTCGGCCATGCGCCGGGGCGCCATACCCTGGCCCAGGTCGATGCCGCCGTCGCGCGCCTGGTGCGCGGCGGCGAACTGGTGGAGACCGAGAGCCGGGGCGCGGACCGGGCCTTCGTCACCGACCGCGCCGTGAAGACCGAGCGGCGCATGCTGGCGGCGGTGCGCGCCGAACGCGGCAAGGGGCAAGCCGGAGCAAACCCGGATACGGTCGCCGCACGGCTTCGGGAGAGCGGCCTCACAGAAGGCCAGCAGGCGGCGGTCAGGACGGTCCTGCTCTCCCGCGACCGGATCGTCGGCGTGCAGGGCCATGCCGGCAGCGGCAAGACCACCATGCTGCGCACGGTGAAGGAGCTGCTCGGCGGGAAGACCATCCTCGGTCTCGCGCCCTCGGCGTCGGCGGCCAGGGTGCTGGCGCGGGAGGCGGATATCCCGTCGCGCACCCTGCAATGGTTCCTCACCCGCCACGGGGACCTCTCCGACCCGGCGCGGCTCAGGCAGGCGCGTTCGGAGTTCGGGGGCGCGGTGCTGGCGGTGGACGAGGCCTCGATGATCGACACGGTGCGCATGGAGGCGCTGCTGCGCATCGCGCGCACTCTCGGCGTCGCCCGGGTGGCGCTTGTGGGCGACACGGCGCAGCTGCGCGCGGTCGATGCAGGCCAGCCCTTCCGGGTGCTGCAGAAGGCCGGCATGGCGACGGCGGTCATGGACGAGGTGCTGCGCCAGAAGGACCCCGACCTGAAGACGGCGGCGGGCCGGGCCAGGGAAGGCCAGCCGCGCGCCGCGATCGGGGAACTCGGCCCGCGGGTGAGCGAACATCCCCGCGAGCAGCTGGGGCCGGAGGCGGGCCGGCGCTGGCTCGATCTGGCTCCGGAAGACCGCGCCGGCGCGCTCATCCTGGCGCCGACCCATGCGATCCGCCGGCAGGTCAGCGACACCGTGCGCGAGGGGCTGGCGGCGGAGGGGCTGCTGCACGGGCGCGCGCTCGCCATCGACC
Source organism: Alphaproteobacteria bacterium (assembly GCA_022822125.1). The sequence continues at coordinate 4,288 of JAJECF010000211.1, read as the reverse complement.
GCCTCGTGGACCGCCGCCTGACGCGCGCGCAGGCTTCCGACATAAGGAGCTACGAGCCGGGCGACACCATCGTCTTCCACCGCAGCACCTTCGGCTGCCAGGCGGGTGACGTCTGCACGGTCATGGGCGCGGAGGACGGATTTGTGGTTCTGGAAGGCCCGGACGAAAGCGAACGCCGGTTCCGGCCCTCGGGCAATGCCGCCACATATTTCGGTCTCTACGACACGGAGCGGATCGAGGTCAGGGCCGGCGACCGCATCCGCTGGACCCGCAACCGCAAGGCCCGGCCTGCGAGGTTCGGCCATCCCCGCCAGCCCGACCTGGTCAATGGCGGCGAGGCGGAGATCGTCGACATCGACCGCCAGCGGGTGCTGTTCCGCGACGAGGCGGGCCGGACGTTCCCGCTCCGGCGCAAGGACCCCCAGCTCCGCCACCTCGACCATGCCTGGTGCTCCACCGTGCATGGCGCCCAGGGCCGCACCGCCAGGACCGTCATCGCGGTGCTGGACGCGCATGGCGCCGTCGACCAGGCGATGTTCCATGTCGAGGTGAGCCGGGCCTCGGAGTCGTTCCAACTGCTGACAGACGACCGCGAGGCGCTGGTGGAGATGCTGGAGGCGCGCCCCGACCGCGAGGACGGCGCGTTGGAGGCGCTGGGGCTCGACCCGGCGGAGCCGCCCGTCGTCGAGCCGGAACTGTTCGAGGCGCTGGCAGCCGACTGGCGCGCCTTGCAGCGACAGGGTGAGGAAGCCGGCACGCCGCCATTCCTGCTGCCGGGCGCCGACGACGCCGTGGCGCGGGCGGCGGCGCTCTCACTCGTCGAGGGCCTCCCGGCGGACATGCGCGCGTTCGTGGACGGCATGCTGGCGGAACACGAACGGCATGTCGCGCATGAGCGGGAGGTGGGGGTCCAGGCCGACCTCATCCGGGCGCACTGGCGGCGCTGGCCTGAGCTTGGCTGGATCGCCTCGGCGCGGGGCTGCGCGCGGCAGGACCTGCCGGAACATGCGGCGTGGCGCGAGGAGGGCGCGGTACTGCTCGGCGAGGCGCACGGCCTGGATGTGGTACCGGGCCTTGCCGGCGGGCTCGAAGGCGAGGTTGCGGCGCTGGACCGCATGCGGCTCTGCGACGATGCCGAACGGTTCCGGCGGGACCGGACGGCGCTCGCTGCGAAGGCCGTCCGCGAGGGCGCGCCGGAACTGCATCTGGAGGGCTGCGCCGCGCTCGCCGGACTGGCCGGACGCCTCTCGGAAGCCGAGGGCCTCGACCCGGCCGACCGGCGCCTGGTGGACGAGTGGCTGGTGATGCATGACCGGCAGACGGCGCTGGCCGATGCGGTCCGCTCCCTGCCGGACCGGATGGCGGCATGGCAGGCGCGCAGGGAGGCGGACCTGCCGCTTGACGAGCATGGCGGCGCCGACCCGGTCGATCCCGCCTGCCGCGCCTGGCGCGGGGAGGGCGGCGCGCTCCGGGACGAGGCCGCCGGCATGCTGGAGGCGGAGAGCCCTCATGCGCCCCACATGAACGCCATGCCGGGTGCGAGAGACACCGTCGACAAGGCGCTGGCGGAGATCGACGACACGGTCTTCGAGGACCGTTTCAAGCGGTTCGGCTGGTTGACGCGCCATGTGGCCGCAAAGGTGATCGAGACCGGAACCGCCCCCTGGCATGTGCCCCGCTTCGATGAGATGGTCGCCCATGCCCGCTCGCTTTCCGGGGAAGAAGGCCTCGATGAAGACCGCAGCCGGGTCGTCGACGAGTGGCTCGCCTATGACGAACGGGGCGCGCGGCTGTGCGGGGAGGTCCGGGACTGGCCGGCGCGCGCCGATGCGCTCGCGGCCGACCGGACCGGGCTCGGCAAGAGCCTCGGGCCGATGCTGCGCTGGCTCGACAGGGCGGAGCCGCTGCTCGACGAAGGCCGCGCCATGCTGGCCAGGGGAAGCCCGCATGCGCCCCACCTCGCCGCCATGCCGCAGGAGCGCAAGGCGCTCGCGCAGGCTGCCGACCGGCTTGAAACCGTACTGGCCGAAATCGAGACGGCGCAGGCCGACTACCCTCAAGAGATCCTCGGACAGGCGGCCGAACCGACCGGCGCCATCGCGTCCGGCACGGCCGAACAGGCCGATCCGGTGGAACGCGCGCGCCTGGCAAGGGACCGGGCCCGCGTCAAGGCGTTCCTCGACCTGGCGCGCAAGCGGCTGAATGACCGCGACCGCATGGACAGCCTGCCTCCCGAATTCCGGGCGCCGATGGGGCTGCCGCTAACACCCGAGGCGTGGAAGCAGGACGCCGATGCGGCGCTGGCCGAGGCGGACGCGCTCAGGCGGGACATCCGGGAGCAGGAACTCAAAGCCCATCTCGATGCCGCCGACGCACGGCCCGACGCCATCGACGAGCATGCCGCCAGGATCGCCGAACGGCGGCGCGAGGACGAGGAAGCCCGCGCCCGCGCCGCCGAACGCCAGCGGCTGGCGGAGGAACAGGCGCTTGCGGAGGCCGAGCGCCTGAGGCTCGAAGAGGAACGCAAGCAGGAGCGGAGCGAGGGCGGCGGCATGTCGATGTCGTAGAACGCCGGGTCCCGTCCCTGGCGCCTTGGCCGCAGGACCGTTCCATGCCGGCGGGCGAACCGGAACGGAACGCCGGATTGTCCTTGCCACAATCCGGTCGGAAAAGCGAGAAGCCCCGGCAATGCCGATATCGCCATTGCCGGGGATTTCGTCATGGAGGACTGGCTGCCGGCGCAGCACTTCAGCACGGGCTGGCGCAAGCGTGTGGAGCGCATGCTCGATCGGCACCTTCTGCCTGCCTTCGGCGCCGTTCGCCTCGACCGCATCGGCAGGCCCACGGTCGAACGCTGGTTCGACGCCGTGAGCCGCAAGGCGCCGGGCGTGGCCAACATGACCCTCGCCCTGCTGCGGAAGATCATGACCGCCGCCAAGGCCGCCGGCCATGTCGGAACCGATCCGGTCGCGGGCGTCAGACCGAACCCGCGCCGGAAGAAGACCCGCTTCCTGTCCGGAGAAGAGATCACCCGGCTTCACCGGACCCGGGATCGGCTGGTGGAGAAACGGCCCTCCTGCCTGCCGCAGGCCGACATCATCCGCCTGCTTTTGCTGACTGGCTGCCGGAAGAGCGAAATCCTGATGCTGAGATGGTCGGAGGTCGATGGCGACGTGCTCAGATTGGCTGAGGCGAAGACGGGGTCGCGCACGGTCCGGCTGAGCGAGGCGGCGCAGGCCGTCATCGCCCGCCAGCCGCGAAACGGGAGCGCCTGGGTCTTTCCCTCGCCGGGAGACCCGGAAAGGCCGCAGTCCCGCAATTTCGGCTTCTGGCCACGGGCAAGACGGGAGGCAGGGATCGAGGATGTGCGTCTGCACGATTTGCGCCATACGGTGGCGAGCCAGGCCGTGGCCCGGGGCGTTCCGCTCCCCACCGTCGCCAGAATGCTCGGTTATACGCAGCCGACCATGACACTCTCAAATGGGACGACCGGTTCGGCCTGTGGTGCCGGATCGAGATCCCGAAGGAGGTGGTCAACGACTTCCGCCGGCGGATCAAGAAGGTGCTCAGGCGGCAGACGCAATATCGGTCGCTGGAAAGCATGCTCCGGGAGATCAATCCAATCCTCCGGGGATGGGTTGGCTACTTCCGCTACTGCATCGGGGCCAAACGCATCCTGTCCACTCTGGACTGGTAAGTGGGCAACCGGCTCTGGTTGTGGTTGCGGGGCAAGCACAAGCGTACCCCCAAGAGGAAGCGGCCCGCGATACGGCGTCGGACCAGCCGGGTTCATCCCGGCACCCGGGTCTGGGCCGAGGGCAGCGTTGAGCAACACCGCATGGCCTATGTTCAGGTCCGGCGCTTCGAGCTCAAATGGATGAAGCCTCCTGACTTCGCGAAAGCCTTTGGAGAGCCGGATGCATAACGAAAGGTGCACGTCCGGTTCGGAGGGCGGGCCGGAGAAACCCGGCGGCCGTAAAGTCGCCAAGGCGCTCCGGCCCGACCCTACAGACGCCATTGCTCGGCTGAACGCGGGCGTCGTGAAGCTTCGAGCGAACCCGAGGGGCTCCGGGGCCGGGTGGCGATGTCGATGCCTCAGGCGGCGAGGTCCATCTCGTAGGCTTCCGGGGGCGGCGGGCGGTTGCTGCTGGCCGCGCCCTCCGGCTTGCTGTCGAGGAAGTTGATGGCGCCGCGCGGGCCGACCACGACCTCCGTGGTGTAGCGGTCGTTGCCGTTGCGGTCCTGCCATTTCCGCGTGCGCACCTTGCCGGTGATATGCGCCTGGCGG
>JAJECF010000125.1 GCA_022822125.1 Alphaproteobacteria bacterium | reverse complement strand
GCGCCCCCGCCTCTCCTCATCCTGAGTAGCGGCTGCGTCAGCAGGCGCGTATCGAAGGACGGTCCCGCCGGTGGCGCGTCCCTCGATACGCGGCTGAGGCCGCTACTCGGGATGAGGACAAAGGACCGTGGCTACGGCAGGAAGGCGCCGCACAATCGGTTCCGGTCAACGACCGCTGGTATTAAATGCGCCCGGCTGATGCTCAGCCTCGCCGAGCGGGACCTGATCGCCCTGCAGAGCCTGTCGAACGAGGCGCCGCAAGAGGCATTCGGCTTCTTCGTCCAGCAGACCATGGAGAAGGCATTCAAGGCGCGGCTGGCGCTCCTGGGCGAGCTCTACCCGCTGACCCGCAGCCTCGAAACGCTGCTGGACCGCGGGGCGGCCGCCGCGACTGTGCAGTCGCTGCTGTCAGCGGTCGCGCAGGAACTGACGGAGGCGGAGGGCGGACGGGGCGGACCCGCATGCGTCATCCATCTGCCGCAGTAATTTCACCCGCTTGACATTGCTTCCGCGCCTGCCGCGCCTTGCGCGGCGGCGCCGGACGCTCCTATGTTGGTGCGGGGCCGATTCGCGGTCCGGGCTTGGAGGATGTTGTGACGCCGCCTGTGGAGAGCGCGCCGACGCTGGTGCTGAATGCGGATTTCCGCCCGCTCAGCTACTTCCCGCTGTCGCTCTGGTCCTGGCAGGAAAGCGTCAAGGCCGTGTTCCTGAACCGGGTGCAGGTGCTGGCGGAATATGACCGCGAGGTGCGCTCGCCGACCCGAGCCATGCGGCTGCCCTCTGTCATCGCGCTCCGGGACTATGTGGCGCCGGCGCGCCATCCGGCCTTCACGCGCTTCAATGTTTTCCTGCGGGACCGTTTCGCCTGCCAGTATTGCGGCGGGCGGCTGCCGCCGGAGGATCTGACCTTCGACCATGTGGTGCCGCGCTCGCGCGGCGGGCGCACGGGCTGGACCAATGTCGTGGCCGCCTGCGGGCGCTGCAACCGCGCCAAGGGCGACCGGCTGCTGGGCGATTCCGGCATGCGGCTGCAGGCGGAGCCTGTGCGCCCGAGCGTCTGGCGCCTCCAGGAGAACGGGCGCCGCTTCCCGCCCAATTTCCTGCATGAAAGCTGGTCCGACTTCCTCTACTGGGACAGCGAACTCGAACAGGGCTGATACCAGCGGTCGTTGACCGGAGCCAATGGCGCGGACCTCCCTGCCACAGCCCCGGTCCTTTGTCCTCATCCCGAGTAGCGGCGCCAGCCGCGTATCGAGGAACCTGTCCTGAGCCTGTCGAAGGGGCCTGTCCTGAGCTTGCCGAAGGGGACGGTGTTCCACCGGCGGGACGATCCTTCGATACGCCTCCCTTCGGTCGGCTACTCAGGATGAGGTTCGATACGCCTCCCCTTCGGCAAGCTCAGGACAGGCTCTTCGGTCGGCTACTCAGGATGAGGAGAGGCGGGGACGCCGGGCGGCATCTGCCCGTGAGTGGCAACCCGGCGCCGTTGTTATGAGGCCGCCCGCAGCCTGTCAGCTCCGGGCCAGGCTTTCCTCTATGCGGATCGCCTCGTTCCACTTGGCCATGCGCTCGGAGCGGGCGAAGGAGCCGACCTTGAGGCCGGGCGCGCGCCAGCCGACGGCGAGATGGACGATGGTGACGTCCTCCGTCTCGCCGGAGCGCGCCGAGACGATGCCGCCGAAGCCGGCCGCGCGCGCGGCGTCCCAGGCGGCCTTCGCCTCGGCGAGCGTGCCGCGCTGGTTCGGCTTGATGAGCAGCGTGTTGGCCGCGCCCCACCGCGCCGCTTCCTCCACCCGCCGGGCGGCGGTCACGAGCAGGTCGTCGCCCACCACCTCCACCCGGTCCCCGTAAGCGGCGGTGAAGGCGGCGAAACCCTCCCAGTCGTCCTCGGCCAGCGGGTCCTCCACCGAAACGACCGGATAGCGCGCCAGCCAGCCGCCGACGAGCGCCGCCATGCCCTCGCTGTCGAGCTCCCGGTCCTCCAGCGCCAGGCGGTAGCGCCCGCCCCGCCCGAATTCGCTCGCTGCGATATCCAGCGCAATGGCGATGTCCTCGCCGGCGCGGAACCCGGCGCGCTCGATGGCGCGGGACAGCATGTCGAGCGCCGCTTCATTGGTCTCGAAATCCGGCCAGAAACCGCCCTCGTCGGCCACGCCCTTGAGCCGCCCCTCCTCCGCCATCAGCAGCCCGGCCGCGCGGTAGACCTCGGCGATCCACGCGCAGGCCTGCGTGAAGGTGGAAGCGCCCGGCGCGGTCACCATGAAGTCCTGGATATCGACCCGCCGTCCGGCATGGGCGCCGCCGCCGAAGATCTGGACTTCCGGGGCGGGCAGCGAAACCGGCCCCTCGCCTGCGAGCCAGCGCCAGAGCGGCAGCCCCGCCGCTGCTGCTCCCGCCCAGGCCGCCGCCATCGATACGGCGACGCAGGCATTCGCGCCGAGGCGTGACCTGTTCTCCGTTCCGTCCAGCGCGATCAGCCGCCGGTCCGCCGCCTCCGGGTCCTCCACGCTCACGCCCCGGAGCGCCGCTGCGATCTCGTTCCCGACGGCCGCCACCGCCTGCATTACGTCGAGCCCGCCAAAGGCCGCGCCGCCGTCGCGCCGGTCGAGCGCCTCGCCGGAGCCGGTCGAGGCGCCCGCCGGCGCCATAGCCCGTCCGACCGCGCCGCCCGCCAGATGCACCTCCGCCTCCACTGTCGGCCGCCCGCGCGAGTCCCAGACCCGCCTTCCGCGCGCCTTCTCTATCTCGAATGCGTTCATAAGGCTGTCTCCGCCGCCCAGGCCGCGGCGATCTCGCCGAGGCCCGCCGGCGGCTCCTGCAGCAGGCGGCGGGCGAAGGCGCGGGGGCGGGCTTTCTCGTCCTCGCGCGTCAGATATTCGACCGGCGATTTGCCGTCGAGGCGCGCGAGCAGCAGGCCCGGCAGCAGCCGCGCCGCGCGCGCCTCCAGCGCCGGCCCGGGTCCGTAACCTTCGGCCAGCGCGCGGAAGCAGGCGAGACAGGCCGCCTCGTGCTGCGGCTTCCAGACGCTCTTCAGCAGCATGTGGTTGAGACAGAAGGCGAGGTCGAAGGCCGGGTCCCCGTACCAGGCGCATTCGGCGTCGAGGAAGACCGGCCCGTTCGGCCCGGCGAGGATGTTCTTCGGGCTGACATCGCCGTGGACCAGCGTCTCGCGCGTCCCGGCCGTCACTTCGGCAAGAGCCGTCAGAGCGGACGCGAGGTCCGGGTGGCGCGCGGCCGTCGCCAGCAGATAGGGCTCCAGCCGGATCGCGTGGAAGATCGCGTCCGTGGCGAAGGCCGCGGCCACGGCCTCGTCGCCCGCATGGGCGCGGTGGATGAGGGCGAGCCGCCGGCCGACCTCGCGCGCGAAGGCGGGATCGGCGCGGCCGGCGGCGAGTTCCGCCTTCCAGACGGGGTGCGTGTCGGGCTCCAGCCACGCCATGGCGAGCGCGCCCGCTTGCCTGTCCTGCCCCAGCAGGCGGGGCGCGGCCTCAGGCAGGAGCGCGTTGACGGCCGCGAGCCAGCCGGCCTCGGAGGCGTTGCGCTCGACCGGCGCGCGCCAGTCCGCCTCGACCTTGAGCCGGGCGAGCGCGCGCTTGACGCAGACGGGCCCCGCCGCCGTCCCGACCCGGTATATGTCCGAGGATACGCCGCCCTCCAACGGCTGGAAGCAGGGCCGTTCCTCCGCGCCGACAAGCCCCATGCGCCTCAGCGCGGCCGCGAGCGCGGCAGTGTCCCCGGCTTCGTTCATGGGCCCGGTGTCCCGACCCTCTTTCCGTCAGGCGGCCGCCATCGCATAGACGCCGCCCACCTCGTCCGGCAGCTCGATCTGCGCCCAGCTTGCGCCGCCGTCCTCCGTGCCGAAGGTGCGCCCGCCGCGCGCGCCGCACCACACGCGGTCCGGGTCCGACGCGCTCTCGGCCACGATCATGAGCGTCGAATTGACATCGACGCCGCTGTCGAAGCGCTCCCAGCTCGCGCCCAGGTCCGTGCTGCGCCAGAGCGAGCCGGCGTCGCTGGTGGCGGCCTTGCTGAACGCGCCGAACAGCACCTTCGGATCGTGCCGCGAGACCGTCACATCGCGGGCGTAGGTGAGCGGCGAGTAGTCGCCGATGCCAAGCTCCCGCCAGGTCCCGCCCCGGTCGTCGGAGCGGAAGAGGCCCATGCGCGTCGCCAGGAACACCGTGCCGGGCAACGCGGGGCTGACAGCCAGCGAATGCGTGTCCATCATGCCTTCGCTCTCCATGTCGGAGCCGATGGCGCTCTTCAGGTGATCCTGACCCGCGAGCCGCAGCAGGTCCGCATTGCAGCTTTCCCATGTGTCGCCGCCGTCCAGCGAGCGCAGCACGCCGCCGACCTCGAGCCCCGCATAGATCTCGTCGGGCGCGCTCGGGTCCGCCGTCATGCGGATGACGCGCGTCGGAAAGCCCATCTCGCAATGCCCCTCCGGCACGGCCGGGCGCAGCCGCTCCCAGCGCGCGCCGCCATTGGTGCTGCGATAGATGGAGGTGCCCGTGGTGCCGGCATAGAGCGTGTCCGGGTCGCCCGGCCGCGCCATCACAGACCAGGTGGTGCGCTCCTCCGACGGCAGGTTGAGCGAACGCCAGCCCTCCCCTCCGTCATCGCTGACATAGGGGCCGGCCTGCGTGCCCGCATAGGCCTTGTCGCCGACGAAGCCGAGCGCGCGGATCTCCGGCTCATCAGGCAGCCCGCGGCTGACGCGCCGCCATTGCGTGTCGCCGCCGGCCAGCCGGAACAGCCCCTGGCGATGCTTCATGCCGGGCTGCGCCGCCCCGGCAAGAACGATGCGGTCCATGATGCGCTCCCTCCTGGCTTGAGGCCGCGCAGTCTATCCCCGCGCACCGGATGATAGAAGGCCGCTGCCGCATGAAGCCGTCCGCCGAAAGGGTTCCGCTCCTTGACGGCGCTGCCGGGGCCGCTGGCAGGAAGCGGCGGGGCCGGGGTATAAGGCCCTCATGACGCCTTTCACGGACAACCCGGTCCAGGTTATCGGCGGCGGACTCGCCGGGGCCGAGGCCTGCTGGCAGCTAGCGCGGCGCGGGGTGCGCTCGGCGCTCTTCGAGATGCGCCCCGAAACGCCGACGGCGGCGCACAAGACGCGGAAGTTTGCGGAGCTGGTCTGCTCCAACTCCTTCCGTTCCGACGACGCCGAGCACAATGCTGTCGGGCTGCTGCATGAGGAGATGCGCCGGGCGGGCTCGCTCGTCATGGCCTGCGCCGACCGGACGCGCCTGCCCGCCGGCGGCGCGCTCGCCGTGGATCGCGAGGCCTTCGCCGACGCCGTCACCACCGCGCTGGAAGCCGAACCGCTCATCCGGATAGAGCGCCGGCGGATCGACCGGCTGCCTGAGTCGGGCGCCGCCATCGTCGCAACCGGGCCGCTCACCGACGGCGCGCTTGCGGACGCAATCCGGAAGCTGACGGGGCGCGAGGCGCTGGCCTTCTTCGACGCCATCGCGCCCATCGTCTATGCCGAGTCCATCGACCTCGAGACCGCCTGGTTCCAGTCCCGCTACGACAAGCCGGGGCCGGCGGGCAGCGGGGCCGACTACATCAACTGCCCGCTCGACGAGGCCGGTTACGAGGCCTTCGTGGAAGCGCTGCTGGAGGCGGACCGGATCGAGTTCAGGGAATGGGAGGCGCTCACGCCCTGGTTCGAGGGTTGCCTGCCGGTGGAGGTGATGGCGGCGCGCGGACCCGAGACGCTGCGCTTCGGCCCGATGAAGCCGGTGGGCCTGACCGACCCGCGCACCGGCAAACGGCCCCATGCCGTGGTGCAGCTTCGCCGCGACAATGCGCTCGGCACACTCTACAACATCGTCGGCTTCCAGACCAAGCTGCGCCATGCGGAGCAGACGCGCGTCTTCCGCATGATCTCCGGCCTCGAAACCGCGCGCTTTGCGAGGCTCGGGGGCATCCACCGCAACAGCTTCATCGACGCGCCGGCGCTGCTGGACGGGCAATTGCGCCTGAAGGCCGCGCCGCATCTGCGCTTCGCCGGCCAGATCGCGGGCGTCGAGGGCTATGTCGAGAGCGCGGCGCTGGGACTGCTTGCCGGGCGCTTCGCCGCGGGCGACGCCGAACTGCCTCCGGCCACGACGGCCTTCGGCGCGCTGCTCGGCCATGTCACCGGGCCGCGGCCCGCCTCGGCCGGCGCCTACCAGCCCATGAACATCAATTTCGGCCTCTTCCCGCCGCTCGACGGGCGGCATCGGGGCCGCGAACGCAAGCGTGCGCAAGCGGCCCGCGCGCTCGCCGATCTCGACCGCTGGCTCGGCCGCCGCGAGGCTGCCTGACATGGACGGAAACGGCATGGCCAACCGCCGGATCGACCTGCGCAGCGACACCGTCACCCTGCCGACGCCGGCCATGCGCCGGATCATGGCGGAGGCGGAGGTCGGCGACGACGTGCATGGCGAGGACCCGACCGTCGCCCGGCTGGAAGCGCGCGTGGCCGACATGCTGGGACTGGAGGCGGGACTGTTCCTGCCCTCCGGCACGCAGTCCAACCTGACGGCGCTGATGAGCCATTGCGGGCGCGGCGAAGCCTATCTTACCGGCGAGAGCTACCACACGGTCGCCTCGGAGGCGGGCGGGGCCGCCGTGGTGGGCTCCATCGTGCCGATCACGCTTCCCGTGGAGGAGGACGGCACGGTAGCGCCGGACCGGCTCCGGGCCGCGATCCGCCCGGAGGACTTCCACCGCCCGGTGCTGCGGCTGATTGCGGTGGAGAACACCACGCTCGGCCGCGTGCTGCCCGACGGCTACATGGAAGAGGTCGCCGCGCTTGCCCGCGAGCACGGGCTCAGGGTCCATCTCGACGGCGCGCGCCTGCTGAACGCCGCCATTGCGACCGGCAGGACGCCGGCCTCGGTGGCGGCGGGAGTGGATTCCGTTTCGCTCTGCCTCTCCAAGGGCCTGGGCGCGCCGGCCGGCACGGTGCTCGCCGGCGACGAGGCGTTCATCGCCCGCGCGCGCCGGGCGAGGAAGATGCTGGGCGGCGGCATGCGCCAGTCCGGCGTGCTGGCGGCCGCCGGCCTGCATGCGCTCGACGCCCATGTCGAGCGGCTGGCCGACGATCACGAGCTTGCCGCCGCGCTGGGCAAGCGCCTTGCGCCGGTGGTGGAAGTGCAGCGCGTGTCCACCAACATGGTCTATGCCGGCCTGCCGGGCGGGGCCGAGCTCAAGCGGCATCTGGAGGCGCGCAATATCGTCATCGCAACGCCCGGCCCGATGACGCGGCTGGTGATGCACAGGGATATCGAGCCGGGCGATGTCGAGCGCGTCGGCGCGGCCTTCGAGGCGTTCTACAACTGACGGAGGCGGAGCCCCATGCACGATCTGGTCATTCGCGGCGGCACGATCATCGACGGGACCGGAGGCGAGCCCTTTGCCGGCGATATTGCGGTCGAGGACGGGCGCATCCTGCAGGCCGGCGGCAAGGCCGGGCCCGGCCGGCGCGAACTGGACGCCGGAGGCGCGCTGGTGACGCCCGGCTTCGTCGATGTCCACACCCATTATGACGGCCAGGCGACCTGGGACAGCGAGCTCGCGCCGTCGAGCTGGCACGGCGTCACCACGGTGGTGATGGGCAATTGCGGCGTCGGCTTCGCGCCGGCGCGGCCCGACGCGCATCATGCGCTGATCCGCATGATGGAGGGCGTGGAGGACATTCCGGGCGCGGCGCTCGCCGAGGGCCTCACCTGGGAGTGGGAGACCTTCCCCGAATATCTCGACGCGCTGGAGGCGCGCCCGCGCGCCATCGACATTGCCGCGCAGGTGCCGCATTGCGCCGTCCGGGCCTATGCGATGGGTGAACGCGGCATCGCCAACGAGCCGGCGACCGAGGACGATGTCCGCGTCATGGCGGCAATCGTCCGCGAGGCGCTGGACGCGGGCGGGCGCGGCTTCACCACCACGCGCACCATCGCGCATCTGACCGCCGACGGCGACCGCGTGCCCGGCGCCTTCGCCGAGGAACGCGAATTGCTGGGGCTGGCCGACGCCGTGGGCGCAGTCGGCGGACGCACCATCGGCTGGATTTCCGACCTTGACGAGGAGGAATACGAACTCGGCCTGCTGCGCCGCATGGCGGAGCGCGCGAACGGGCGCAGCTGGCTCACCGTGGTCCAGCGCGACGAGCGCCCGGACCAGTGGGCGCGCGTGCTCGGCTATCTGGAGGAGGCCGCTGCCGACGGCGTGGCGCTGCACGCGCAGGTGGCGGCGCGGCCGGTCGGGCTGATGCTCGGCCTCTCCGCCTCGCTGCACCCCTTCTCCACCATGCCCGCCTACCGGGAGATCGCGCATCTGCCGCTGGCGGAGCGCGTGGCCATCCTCCGCCGGCCGGAGTTCCGCGCGCGCCTGCTCGGCCAGCGCCGCAACCACCGCAGCCGGCTGATGCAGGATGTGACCGGCGGCTTCCACAAGATGTTTACGCTCGGCGACCCGCCCGACTACGAGCCGGCGCCCGAAAGCTCGGTGCTGGCCGAGGCGGAGCGCAGGGGCCTCGACCCGCGCGAACTGGTGCTGGACCGGATGCTGGAGCGCGAGGGGCGGGAGCTGATCTTCTTCCCCTTCGTGAATTACAGCCGCCTCGACCACCGGGACATCCGCCGGATGATGGACCATCCGCGCACCGTGCTCGGCCTCGGCGACGGCGGCGCGCATTGCGGGCTGATCTCCGACGCCAGCATCCCGACCTATGTGCTGACCCATTGGGGCCGGGACAGGCATCGGGGGCCGGGCTTCCCGCTGCCCTGGCTGGTGAAGGCGCAGACGGCGGATACCGCGGCCCTATACGGCTTCAGCGACCGGGGCCGGCTGGAGCCGGGGCTGCGCGCGGACATCAATGTCATCGATTTCGACCGGCTGCGGGTGCGGCCCCCGGTCATGGTCCACGACCTGCCGGCCGGCGGGCGGCGGCTGGTGCAGCACGCGGAAGGATACCGGGCGACGGTCTGCGCCGGCGAGGTCACATTCGAGGAGGGCGAGGCGACCGGCGCGCTGCCCGGCCGGCTGGCCCGGGCGGCATGACGGCCCGCGACGGCGCATCACCCGGGCTCGAAATCCATCTGGGCGACAATCTGGACGTGCTCTCCCGTTTCGAGGACGGCGCGTTCGACCTCATCTATATCGACCCGCCCTTCAACACCGGCCGCGCTCAGACGCGCACGCGGCTCCGCACGATCCGCGACGATGAGGGCGACAGGACGGGCTTCCAGGGCAAGCGCTACCGCACGGTCCGCCTCGGCGCGTCTTCCTGGAACGACGCCTTCGACGACTTCATGGCCTTCATCGAGCCCCGGCTGCGGGAGGCGCACCGCCTGCTGTCTCCGACGGGCTCCTTCTTCCTCCATATCGACTACCGCGAATCGCATTACTGCAAGGTGCTGCTGGATCAGATCTTCGGGCGCGGGAGCTTCATCAACGAAATCGTCTGGGCCTATGACTACGGCGCGCGGTCGAAGCGGCGCTGGTCCGCCAAGCATGACAACATCCTCTGGTATGCGAAGGACCCGGACAACTACACCTACCGCTATGACGACATAGACCGCATCCCCTATATGGCGCCGGGCCTTGTCGGGCCGGAGAAGGCGGCGCGCGGCAAGACGCCGACGGATGTGTGGTGGCAGACCATCGTGAGCCCGAACGGCAGGGAGAAGACCGGCTATCCGACGCAGAAGCCGGTCGCCATCCTGAACCGGATCGTTCGGGTCCATTCCAATCCGGGCGAGCGTGTGCTCGACTTTTTCGCCGGCAGCGGCACGACGGGCGAGGCGGCCATCCGCAACGGCCGCCGCGCCGTGCTGGTGGACAGCAATCCCGAAGCCGTCCGCGTCATGGCCCGCCGCATCGCCTTCGCCGGCCCGCAACTCCATGAAGCGGGGCGTCCCGCTCCCGCCCCCGGGGATTTTTCGCCTCGCGCCGCTTGACCGGCTCCATATTTCGACTATGTTGGAAACATGGAAAACAATGCCGCAATCGCCGCCCTGGGCGCATTGGCGCAGGAGACCCGCCTCGACGTGTTCCGCCTGCTGGTGGAGCGGGGGCCGGAAGGCCTGTCTGCGGGCGCGATTGCGGGCGCTCTCGATATTCCGGCGGCGACGCTCTCCTTCCATCTGAAAGCGCTGAAGGAGGCCGGCATGCTGCGGCGCGCGCGCAAGGGCCGCGAGCTCGTCTATGCCGCCGACTTCCCGCATATGGAAGCGCTGCTGCGGTTCCTGACCGAGAATTGCTGCCGGGGCGCCTGCCCGCCGCCGGCGTCCGGACCCTGAAGGAGACTGACATGCGCCTGCAACTCGCCCTCAATGTGGACGATCTGGAGCAAGCCATCGATTTCTATTCGAAGATGTTCGATGCGCCGGTTCACAAGCGCAAGCCGGGCTACGCCAATTTCGCCATCGACAACCCGCCGCTCAAGCTCGTGCTGTTCGAGCGTCCGGGGGCGGGCGAGCGCATCAACCATCTGGGCGTCGAGGTCTTCCGCGAGGAGGATGTGGATGCTGCGACGGAACGCCTGGAGGCCGCCGGCATCGACCATCTGATCGAGCAGGAGACGCGCTGCTGCCACGCTGCGCAGAACAAGGTCTGGGCGACGGAGCCGCAGGGCCTGCGCTGGGAATGGTACCGGATCACCGACGACACCGACGCGCTCTTCAATGCCCTCGGTCCAAGGGCGGAAGAGGACAGGCAGGCGGCCTGCTGCCCGACCGGAAGACCTGCCGGTCCCGCAATCTGAACGGGCCGCCACGCTTCGATTGACGCGCCGGCGATGCCGGTGGTCGATATTGACAGCCTGTCTTTCGCTTCCCCGTGATATCAGCGGTTGTTGATCGGAACCGATGGCGCGTCCCCTCCCTGCCGTAGCCTCCGCTACTCGGGATGAGGGCCAGGGCGACGATGTGAAGCTTGACGCGCTTTATAAGTCCATAGTCGAGGCCGTTGGTATAAAAAAGCCCTTGAAAACATCAATGTTTTCAAGGGCGTTCAGTGGTTGCGGGGGCAGGATTTGAACTTGTGACCTTCAGGTTATGAGTTTGCCTAGATTGATTTCGCCATTCCCTGTCCCCTGACGTCTTTCAACGCCGATTATAGACAATAGTGTTATATTACAGTGTATTATGATGGATTTCAAGAGCTGCCAAGCTCGCCAATCGCAAGCATCCGCCGTCACCGATTTTAGTTTTCGTGATTCCCATGCGATTCCCAGTATGGTAGAGTGATTCCCAGCAGAGACAGTTTCGGGGATCGCCATGCCGGCGCAGATCAAGATCACCAAGCGGGTCATCGACAGCATCGAATGCGACGGAACCGACCGCTTCTACTGGGACCGGGAGCTGCCGGGGTTCGGGATGCGGGTCCGGGCGTCCGGCCGCAAGTATTTCGTCACCCAGTTCCGCGCCGGCGGTCGGCTTCGCCGCATGACCCTGGGCCCGGTCACGGCCATGACCCCGGAGATTGCGCGCAAACGCGCCATGGCGCTGCTTGCCGAAGCCAAGGCGGGAGTCGATCCCGCCATGCAGCGGGACGCGGACCGGAAGGCAGAAACCGTCAAGTTGCTGGGACAGCGGTTTCTCAGCGAGTACGTCCCCGACCATTGCAAGGAGAGCACGGCCTATGAATACCGGCGTTCGGTCGAACTCTTCATCGATCCCAGGATCGGCAGCCGCAAGGTGACCGAGGTCCAGAGAAAGGACATCGCCGAGCTGCATCATGCGATGCGCAAGACACCCTACCAAGCCAACCGTACCCTCGGGGTGCTCTCGAAGATGTTCAACATGGCGGAGGTGTGGGGCCTGCGCCCTGACGGCTCGAACCCCTGTCTGCACGTCAAGCGCTTCAAGGAAGAGAAGCGCGAACGCTTCCTGAGCGCCGAGGAGTTCCAGCGCCTCGGCGCGGTTCTTGACGACATCCTCAAGGACGGCTCCGAGACCCGCTCGGCGGTCGTGGCCATCCGCCTGCTGATGCTGACCGGCTGCCGGCTTTCGGAGATCCAGAAGCTGCGCTGGGAGCATGTCGACCTGGATGCCGGCGAGTTGAACCTGCCCGACACGAAAACAGGCGGCAGGGCAGTGCCGCTGGCGCCTTCGGCGGTGCGGCTTCTGGAGTCCCTCCCCCGCGACGACGACAATCCGTGGGTGATCGCCGGCCGGAAAGCAGGCAGCCATCTCACCGATCTTCAGCATCCCTGGCGGCGCATCCGGGACCGCGCCGACCTGCCCAACGTGCGAATTCATGACCTCAGACACTCGTTTGCCAGTAGGGCCCTGGCGCTTGGCGAGGGGTTGCCGATGATCGGG